>JAIXTO010000119.1 GCA_027483885.1 Rhizobiaceae bacterium | reverse complement strand
GTGATCCCCGACGACAACACGCGCATGCTCAACGTCCAGGCCGGCCAGATCGACGTGGCGATCACGGTGCCTTTCTCGCGCGTCGCCGAAATGAAGAGCAACCCGGACCTGACGGTGGGGATGGATCCTTCGACGCGCGAGGACCACGTGCTGATCAACCATGAGCACGGCGCGCTCGCCAAGAAGGAGGTGCGCGAAGCACTCGATCTCGCCATCGACAAGAAGGCAATCGTGGAAGCTGCCACCTTCGGCCTCGGTGAAGTCGCCAATTCCTATATTCCGAAGGGCGCTCTCTACCACTATGCCGACAACCTGCAGCGCCCCTATGATCCGGAAAAGGCGAAACAGATGCTGAAGGCGGCCGGCGCCGAAGGGCTGACGCTGAATTACATCGTTAATGCCGGCAAGGAGACGGACGAGCAGATCGCCGTGCTGATCCAGCAGCAGCTTGCCAAGGCCGGCGTGACGGCCAAGCTGCAGAAGGTCGATCCGAGCCAGAGTTGGGACATGCTTGTCGCTGGCGACTACGACATCTCCCTGGCCTACTGGACGAATGATATTCTCGACCCGGACCAGAAGACGACCTTCGTGCTGGGTGACGACTCCAACTTGAACTATTTGACCCGCTACAAGAATGAGAAGGTCAAGGAACTGGTGGCCGCCGCCCGTCTGGAGACGGATCCCGTCAAGCGCGAGGCGATGTATGTCGACCTGCAGAAGATGGCCAAGGCCGACGTCAACTGGATCGACCTGTTCTACAGCCCTTACATCAATGTGATGCGCAAGAACGTCACCAATTTCTACCAGAACCCGCTCGGCCGCTTCTTCCTGGAAGACACCGTGAAGAACTGAGGCGCGAGGCTGCTGGCGAATCTTGGCATTGCCGAGGTTCGCCGGCGCCTGATCCGGGGCGGAAGCCTCCGGAACAATCAACCGACCCACCGCAACGCAACGCCTTCAGGCGCGAAGGACCGGTATGATCAGCTGCGCAGCTGCTGGTAGACCACGCTCTGGATGCGCAGGTGGGCACGCGCCAGATCCTCGGCCTTCGGCGCATCCCGCGCTTCCAGTGCGGCAAGGATCTGCCTGTGCTCCTCCATCGAGCGAGCGAGCCGGTCGACGGCAAACAGTTGCGCCTGCCGGAACGGGCGAAGCCGTCTCTGCATGCTGCGGGTCTCTTCCGCCAGAAACGCATTGCCGGCCGCATCGTAGATGATGCCGTGGAACGCGGCATTTTCATCGTAGTAGCGATGATAATCCTTCTGCCCCAGCGCCCTTTCACACAGGCTGGCGGCCTGGCGCAGCAATAGCAGTTCCGCCGACGTGATCCTGTGCGCCGCAAGCCTTGCACACCACGCTTCCAGTTCCGCCATCACCTCGAACATCTCCACCAGCCGCGTGAAATCGGGCTGGCGCACGAAGGTGCCGCGGTTCGGAATGAATTCGGCAAGCCCGGCATTCGCCAACAGGCGCAAGGCTTCCCTGAGCGGTGTGCGCGACACGCCGAACTCAGCGGCCAGCCGCACCTCGTCCAGCCGTTCGCCATCGCCAAAGCGCCCCTCCGCCACCAGGCCTTCAAGACGTTCATAGATCAGGTCGGCAGTGGCTGTTTTCGGTCGCGACACGATGTTTCCCCGGGAGATTCCGGGCGCTGACCCGATCCTCGACCATTTCATTAGCGCGAAGCCAATTTGCGTTCAAACGGAAAAAATTGTGTACAATCTTCAAGACGCGTCTATACTGACGGCATTTCATAAAAATGCACAACAAACGTGCAAAGGGGAACGATATGAGACTGATCAATGCCGTGGCAGCGGTGCTGCTGCCCGTTTGCCTATTCTCGTCGACTGCTCTTGCCGGAAAAGCCGATGACACATTGAACATCGCCTTTTCCAAGGAACTGGAGCATGTGGATCCCTATTACAACACGGCGCGAGAGGGCATTCTGCTCGGTGGCTCCGTCTGGGACGCGCTGCTTTACCGCGATCCGAAGACCGGCGACTATGTCGGCAATCTCGCCACCGGTTGGACCTGGATCGACGACACGACGCTGGAGCTGACGCTGCGCCAGGGGGTGACGTTCCACAATGGCGAGCCGTTTGATGCCGATGATGTGGTGTTCACGCTGAACTATGTGGTCGATCCGAAGAACGGCACCAAGTCTCAGGCCAATACGAACTGGATCAAGTCGGCCGAGAAGGTCGATGCCTTCAAGGTTCGCATCCACACCAACGGGCCCTTCCCGGCAGCGCTCGAATATCTCGCCGGCCCGATCATCATCCAGCCCAACGAATATTACACCAAGGTGGGCCAGCAGGGCGTGGCTTTAAAGCCGATCGGCACCGGTCCTTACCGTATGGACAGCGTCGAGCCCGGCAAGCATTTTGTGCTGAAGCGAAACGATGCCTATTTCGCCGCCGCAAAGCCGAAGGCGGCGATCGGCACCGTCGACATTCGCACCGTGCCGGACGCCAATACCCAGATGGCCGAGTTGTTCAACGGCGATATCGATCTTGTCTGGGGCGTGCCGGCCGACCAGGCGGACAAGATGGCGAAGATGGGCAAGTTCCAGGTCATCAATGCGCCGACCATGCGCGTCGGGTATCTGAGCCTTGACGCCGCAGGGCGGTCGGGCGCCGAGAACCCGATGACGGATCTGAAGGTTCGCCAGGCGGTCAACCACGCGATCAACCGGCAGGGCATTGTCGATGCGCTGATGAAGGGCACATCCGCCGTCATCAACAGCGCCTGCTCGCCGGTGCAGTTCGGCTGCGAACAGGCGGCCACCACCTATGCCTATGATCCGGAAAAGGCCAAGGCGCTCTTGGCGGAAGCCGGTTATCCGCAGGGTTTTGCCATGGATTTTTATGCCTATCGTGACCGGCCGCTGGCCGAAGCCATGATCGGCATGCTGGCCGAAGTCGGTATCACCGCCAAGCTGAACTACATGCAATATTCCGCGCTGCGCGAAAAGCGCATCAAGGAAGGCACGCCGATCTCCTTCATGACCTGGGGCTCCAATTCCATCGCGGATGTCTCGGCCATTACCAGCGCCTTCTTCCGCATGGGCGGCGAAGACGATGCACGCGACCCTGACGTCGCCGCCCTTCTGGAAAAAGGCGACAGTTCCGTTGCGCTGGATGAGCGCAAGACAGCCTATACCAAGGCTCTGACGACGATTGCGGACAAGGCCTACTGGGTTCCGCTCTGGATCTATTCGAGCAATTACGTCATGGGCGCCGATGTCAGCTTCACGCCGACACCGGACGAACTCATCCGCTTCTACGACATCAGCTGGAAATAGACCAAATCTGCCGCTGCCCGGCCTCTCCCACGGTCGGGCAGCCTCCTGCACAGGCAAACCTGCCGCCCCCAAGGGCCGGTCGCATGAGGTGACGGATGCTGAAGTTCATTTCGATGAAGCTGGGACTGGCTGTGCTTGTGGCACTGACCGTGTCCTTCATCAGCTTCATCCTGCTTTACATGGCCGGAGATCCGGCCGTTTCGATCGCCGGCGAAGGCGCCACGGCCGAGGTCATCGCCGCCGTGCGTGAGCAATACGGCTTCAACAGGCCTTTGCTGGCGCAGTATTTCGAGTGGCTCATGCGGGCGCTCTCCGGCGATTTCGGCATGAGCTATTATTTCAAGACGCCGGTCTCCGACATGGTGGCGGCGCGCCTGCCGGTCACCATGACGATCGGCGCGCTCGGCATGGGCTTTGCCCTGGTGCTGGCCATCCCGATGGGGGTTCTGGCAGCTGCCTTTCCCAACAGCTGGCTGGATCGGCTGGCGCTCGGCATTGCCGTCGTTGGCCAGGCCATTCCGAGCTTCTGGTTCGGTCTCATCCTCATCGTCATCTTTTCGGTTAATCTCGGTCTGGTTCCGGCATCGGGCACGCGGCACTGGACCGGCTATATCCTGCCGATGATCGTGCTCGGTTATTATGCCACGCCCGCCATCATGCGCCTCACGCGCGCCGGCATGCTGGACGTGCTGTCGGCCGATTATATCCGCACTGCCCGCGCCAAGGGTCTCAACTGGCGCTCCATCCTCTTCAAGCATGCCCTGCGCAACGCCATCATTCCCGTCGTCAGCCTTGCCGCCGTGCAACTCGGCTTCATGTTCGGCGGTTCTGTGGTGGTGGAGACCATCTTTGCCCTGCATGGCGCAGGCTTCCTCGCCTGGGAATCCATCTCGCGCAACGATCTGCCCACCATGCAGGCGCTGATCCTGATCTTCTCGATGTTCTACATCGGGTTCACCCTTCTGGCCGATATCCTGAATGCCTGGCTGGACCCGCGCCTGAGGAGTGGCTGACATGAGCAATATTCCCATGACAGAGGCAGCGACAATCACTGCCCCTCCCTCGCCTGCCCGTCTTCTCACACGAAAGGCGCTGCGTCATCGCGGTTTCCTGTTCGGCCTCGTCGTCGTCGGTTTC
The DNA here is from genome assembly GCA_027483885.1 of Rhizobiaceae bacterium. Classification (GTDB taxonomy): domain Bacteria; phylum Pseudomonadota; class Alphaproteobacteria; order Rhizobiales; family Rhizobiaceae; genus Neorhizobium. The sequence goes on along the minus strand of JAIXTO010000119.1, from coordinate 21,006 downwards.
ATCACGCTGGTTGCCGTCTTTGCGCCCTTTCTTGCCCCGCATGATCCCTACAAGCAGGATCTGCTGGCCCGCATGGCGCGGCCTGTCTTCCTGGGCGGCGACTGGAAGCACATTCTGGGCACCGATGCCCTCGGCCGCGATTACCTGTCGCGGATGCTCTACGGCGCCCGCGTTTCGCTGATGATCGGCTTCGTGGCCGCCATGATCTCGGCGGTCATCGGCACCACGCTCGGCATTCTCGGCGGTTATTTCGGCGGCAAGGTGGATGCGGCGGTGATGTTCATCGTTTCCGTGCGTCTGGCACTTCCGGCCACGCTGGTGGCACTGGCGGTGGTTGCCCTGTTCGGCGGATCGCTGACTGTCGTCGTGCTGGTGCTCGGCTTTCTGCTCTGGGACCGGTTTGCCGTGGTGATGCGCAGCGCCACCATGCAGGTGCGCCAGATGGATTATATCGCTGCCGCCGAAGTGCTGGGCGCCAGCCTGCCCCGCATCCTCTGGAAGGATGTGCTGCCCAATGTGATGAACGCGCTGATCGTTATCATTACGCTGGAAATGGCGCATGCCATCATTCTGGAAGCAGCGCTCTCCTTCCTCGGGCTTGGCGTGCAGCCGCCGACGCCCTCCTGGGGGCTGATGATTTCGGAAGGCAAGGAAATGCTGCTGTTTGAAAGCTGGCTCATCACCATTCCCGGCATTGCGCTTTTCATTCTGCTTCTGGCAATTAATGTCCTGGGCGACGGCATACGCGACATCACGGCTCCGGAGGGACGCAACTGATGACTGAGCATGATCCGACATCGGTGCTGTCCATCCGCAACCTCACCATCGACCTGCCGAAGGGCGGCGACCGTCCGCATGCCGTCAGCAATCTCTCGCTGGATATCCTCGAAAAGGAGATCCTGTGCATCGTCGGCGAATCCGGCTCCGGCAAGTCCATCACCTCCTTTGCCGCCATGGGGCTTCTGCCAAAGGCGCTGACGCCATCGGGCGGCCAGATCTGGTTTGATGGCCGCGATGTCCTGTCGATGTCAGCGAAGGAGCACGCGGCCCTTCGCGGCAAGCGGATGGGCATGATCTTCCAGGAGCCCATGAGCGCGCTCAACCCGTGCTACACGGTGGGCGATCAGATCGAGGAAGTGTTTGCCGCCCACACCAGCCTGACGCGTGCCGAGCGCCGGCAGAAGACGCTGGCGCTCCTTGCCGAAGTGCGCTTGCCGGAGCCGGAGCGGCTTTTCCATGCCTATCCGCACCAACTGTCCGGCGGCCAAAGACAGCGCATCGTCATCGCCATGGCACTTGCCATGGAGCCGCGCCTGTTGATTGCCGATGAGCCGACGACAGCGCTCGATGTGACCACCCAGGCGCAGATCCTCGATATGTTCAAGGAGTTGAAGGAAAGCCGCAATGCAGGCATCCTGTTCGTCACCCATGATTTCGACGTGGTGGCGGAAATCGCTGATCGTGTTGTGGTGATGCAGAAGGGCGTGGTCGTTGAGCAGGGAAGCGTGGATGAGGTGCTGAACAACCCCCGTCACGCCTATACCCGCAAGCTCATCGATGCCGTGCCGCGCCGCCACGTTGCCAAGGGGGCGCCCCCACAGGACAGGCCCATCGGCCTTCGGGTGGCTGGCATCGAGAAGACCTTCATCAGCCCGCGCACCCTGTTCAAGCCTGCCCGCACCGTGCAGGCCGTTCGCCCGATCGATTTTACCATTCTGGAGGGCCAGACGCTTGGCATCGTCGGCGAATCCGGATCCGGCAAATCGACGCTGGTGCGCTGCCTCATGGGGCTTGTCGAGCCGGATGAGGGCAGCGTGTGGATTGGCAATGAGCGGTTGCAGACCAATACGGCAGCAAGCCGTCGCGCCTTTCGCAAGCATATCCAGATCGTGTTTCAGGATCCTTACGGCTCGCTCAATCCGCGCCGTCGGATCGGCGACCTGTTGATCGAGGGGCCGCTGAATTTCGGCGTCTCGAAAGCCGAGGCGCTGAAGAAGGCGCGCGAATTGCTGAAGATCGTGCGGCTGGAAGAGGATGCGCTCGATCGTTATCCATCGCAGTTCTCCGGCGGGCAGCGTCAGCGCATCTCGATTGCCCGCGCGCTGATGGTGGAGCCAAAGATCCTGATTGCCGACGAAGCCGTGTCGGCGCTCGATGTCTCGGTGCAGAAGGATGTGCTGAAACTGCTCGACGACATCAAGCGCAGTGTCGGCCTGACGATGATCTTCATCACGCATGACCTGCGGGTCGCAGCCGAGATATCTGATCATATCCTCGTCATGCAGAAGGGCGAGGCGGTGGAATATGGTAGCGTCGATGCCGTCTTCGGCAATCCGCAGCGCGACTATACAAAACATCTCCTGGCAGCGATGCCGGGCAACGGTTGGGAGGCGCCCGACATGGCAGCACTTTCCGCCGCACAAGACAAGATCATGGCATAAGGTGGCAGGAAACATGGAACGGCAGACGATACTGGAGGGGGCCTCGGCCTATGTGACGGCTGGAGAGCTTGCCACCGATCTGGCACGATTGGTCGCACATCGCTCCGTCAGCCAATCGGAGGGTCGGCCGGAAGATCTCTTTGCCTACCTTGAGGCGGAGATGCAGCCGATGCTGGAGGCCATCGGCTTCTCCTGCGCAATCTTCGACAATCCGCGGCCCGGCGGCGCGCCGCTGCTGATCGGCACGCGCATGGAAAATGAGGCTTTGCCGACCGTGCTGATCTATGGTCACGGCGATGTCTGCAATGGCGAGGCGCATCGCTGGCGCGAGGGGCTTGATCCCTTCGAACTGACCGTCGAGGGCGACCGGCTCTTCGGACGCGGCACGGCCGACAACAAGATCCAGCATCTCATCAACATCAAGGCGCTTGAACAGGTGATCCGGGCCAAGGGGCATCTTGGCTTTAACGCCAAGATCATCATCGAGATGGCCGAGGAGACGGGATCGTTCGGCCTGCGCGAGTTCTTTGAGGCAAAGAAACAGGCGCTTTCGGCAGACGTGCTGATTGCCTCCGACGGGCCGCGCCTTGCGGTGGATACGCCGACCATGTTCATGGGGTCGCGCGGCGGTCTGTCTTTTGATCTGGTGGTGAACCTGCGCGACGGTGACCACCATTCCGGCAATTTCGGCGGCCTGCTGGCAGATCCGATCATCCTGCTCTCCCATGCCATCGCCTGCATTGTCGATCGTCGCGGCCAGATCCAGATACCGGAATGGCGTCCGACAAGCCTGACGCCAGAAATCCGGGCGACCCTCAAGGATCTGCCGCCGCGCCGGCATGATGCCGATTGGGGGGAGGCTGAACTGACGCCGTCCGAGCGCGTCTTCGGCTGGAATTCGCTCGCCGTGCTTGCCATTTCGGCCGGCAATATCGAGGCACCGCAGAACGCCATTTCCGGGTCGGCCCGCGCCACATGCCAGCTGCGCTTCGTCGTCGGCACGGATATCGACGAAATCCTGCCGGCGCTTCGCCGCCATCTGGACGCCCACGGCTATCCGATGGTCGAGGTCCGGGCCTCGAAAGGCGAGCCCTTCAAGGCCACCCGCTTTTCGCCGGATCACCCGTGGGTGCGCTTCGTCGAGCAGTCAATCGCCCGCACTTGCGGCAAGCCACCGCATGTGCTGCCGAACCTGGCGGGCTCGCTGCCCAATGATGCCTTTACAGATATCCTCGGCCTGCCGACCATCTGGATCCCGCATTCGCATGCCGAATGCGGCCAGCATGGCCCCAATGAACACGCGCTGGTGCCGATTGCCGAAGAGGGAATGCGCATCATGACGGCGCTTTTCCTCGATATTGCAGAGAATGCGCAGCGGTTGAAATAATCGAGGAGTTGCCATGCGCGACGCAAGCCATCCCGCCGATCTCTCAGCCCATGATGCAGTTCGCCGGATTGCCCGGCGGCAATTGTCGCCGGTCGAGCTGGCCGAGGCCTGTATTGCCCGCATCGAGCGGCTGAACCCGGCGATCAATGCCGTCGTCGCGCAGGATTTCGATCGCGTTCTCGAGGCGGCAAAAGCGGCTGAACGGCAGGTGATTGAGGGCGAGCGGCTGGGCGTGTTGCATGGCCTGCCCTTCGGCGTCAAGGACATGATCGATGTCACCGGCCTGCCGACCACTTTTGGCTCGGAGATCTTCCGCGACAACATCGCCACCAAGGACGACGCCATTGTCGCCGCCATACGTCGGGCCGGGGCCATTCCGCTCGGCAAGACCAACAATCCGGACTGGAGCGCAGGCGGCAACACGATCAACCGGGTCTATGGCGCGACCGGCAATCCGCATGATCCGACCAAAAGCGCCGCCGGCTCTTCCGGAGGCTCTGCCGCGCTGCTGGCCGCACGCATGGCACCGCTTGCCACCGGATCGGATACCGGCGGCAGCCTGCGCAATCCCGCAGCGTTTTGCGGTGTCGTCGGTTTTCGTCCCTCGCCGGGCGTGGTGCCCGGCGATACGCGGGCTCTGTCCCTGCTGCATCTTTCCACCAGCGGCCCCATGGCGCGCAGCGTCGCCGACGTCGGCCTGATGCTCTCCGTCATGGCAAGGCCTGACCGGCTCGACCCCTTCACCACGGTGGTGGATGGGCACACGCCCTGGGATGCGGCGGCATTCGCCCAGCCGGGCCGGGTGAACCTTCTGGAACAACGCATCGCCATCACCGAGGATTTTGGTTTCGCGCCGACGGAAGGTATCGTCCGGCGGGCGTTCCGCCGGGTGATGGCGCGGCTGATGCCGCATCTCGGCAGGGTCGAGGAGCGCCATCCTCTCTGCGATGATGCCGACCGCATTTTTTCCGTGCTGCGCGGCCTCGCCTTCATCGGCCATGGAAAATACCTAGAGATGGCGCCGGAAAAGGTCGGTCCCAATGTCACCGCCAATGTGGCGGAGGGCTTGAGCTTCGGCCCGCAGGATATCTACGATGCCATGGCCGCACAGGGGCGTTATTATCGCGACTGGCAGGTTTTCTTTGAAGGCTGCGACGTCATTCTCTCCCCTGCCGTTACGATATCACCGCGCGACTGGCACGAGCTTTATCCGACAGAGATCGATGGCGTGGCAACGAAGAGCTATTACCACTGGCTCGCCATGGCCTATGCCTCGACCTTGTCTGGCCACCCCTCCATCACCATTCCCGTCGGGCGGGACGAGACAGGCATGCCATTCGGCCTGCAGATCGTCGGGCAGCGTCACGACGATCTCGGCACGCTGAAGGTCGCCGCCGAAATCGAGGCGATCCTTGCCGACGATACCGATTTTGCCGCGCCATCTGTCGATCTCGACAGACTGGCCGCAGGCCCGCCGATTGCTGCCTCGCCCGGCTTCTTCCCCGACTGGTCGGTTTAGCGCGCGCAGACGCTGCGGTGGTCAGCGCGCGAACCGGCTTTATGGAAACAGCAGCAGATCCGACACCAGCTTGCCGCTGGAGAGGCGCGAGGCCAGCTTGACGATCGACTGCGTGTCGATGCCGAAATGGCGATAGAGATCTGCGACGCGGCCGGTCTGACCGAAATGCTCGACCCCAAGCGGCACCGTCTTGTGGCCCGCAACGCCGCCGAGCCAGGCAAGCGTTGCCGGATGCCCGTCGATCACGGTCACCAGCGTGCAATGCGCTGGCAGGTCGCCGATCAACTGCTCCACATGGGATTTTGCCCCGGCATGTCCACGGGCGCGAGCCCGCTGTGCGGCGGTCCATCCGGCATTCAACCGGTCGGCCGATGTGACGGCGAGAACACCGATATCCCGTCTTGCCTCGCCGATCAGGCCGGCTGCCTTGATCACCTCGGGCGCGATACATCCCTGATAGACCAGCACCACCTCGGCATTGGCACCGGGCGGACGCAACCAGTAACCGCCGGAGATCACGTCGCTGCGAAACCGATCGCTGTCGCGCCAATGCGGCTGCTCAAGGGGACGCGTGGTCAGCCGCAGATAAACCGAGCCACCGGTCTCGTCGCGCAGCCAGGTCTTCTCGTCCGGCATGCCTTCCCCATCGCGCTGCATATAATCGAAGGACCAGTCCATGATGGTGGAAAGCTCATCGAGAAAGGCGGGCTCGAAACTGGCCAGCCCATCCTGGCTCATGCCGATCAGCGGCGTGCCGATCGACTGATGCGCACCGCCCTCCGGCGCAAGCGTGACACCCGAAGGCGTGCCGACGATCATGAAACGGGCATCCTGGTAACAGGCATAGTTCAGCGCATCCAGTCCACGGGCGATGAAAGGATCGTAGACCGTGCCGATCGGCAGCAGGCGTTCGCCAAACAGCGAATGCGAAAGACCGGCGGCCGCCAGCAGCAGGAAGAGGTTCATTTCGGCAATGCCGAGTTCGATATGCTGTCCCTCCGGCGCAAAATGCCATTTCTGCGTCGAGGGAATACGTTCATCCCGGAAGGTATCGGCCTGATGCGCCCTGCCGAACAGGCCGCGACTGTTGACCCAGGGGCCGAGATTGGTGGAGACGGTCACATCCGGCGCGGTGGTCACGATCCGGTCGGCGAGCGGATGGCGCGATTTGGCGAGCCCATCGAGGATCTTGCCGAAACCCGCCTGGGTGGAGAGCAGGCGATCCTCCAGCCTGACCGGACCGGGCGTCGAAATCCGCGTGCCCTGGTAACGGCGCGGACCTTTGCGGAAAAACGGCACCTCTTTCAGGACGTCGCGCATTTCCGGCCCATTGCCGGCGATTGACAGGGGCGCCCATTCCTCGCCCGGGGCAACACCCATCCGCTGCTGGAACTCGGCCATCTGCTCCTTCGTCATCAGGCCGGAATGATTGTCCTTGTGGCCGGCCAGCGGTGTGCCCCAGCCCTTGATCGTATAGGCCAGAAACACGGTCGGCCTGTCGTGATCGATACGGTCGAAGGCTTCGGTGAGGCTTTCGAGGCAATGACCGCCAAGATTGTTCATGAGGTCGGCAAGTTCGCTGTCGCTGCGCCGCGCCAGAAGATCGCTGACCGGACCCTGGTCGCCGAGATCGTCCATCAGGCGCTTGCGCCAGGCGGCGCCACCCTGAAAGGTCAAGGCGGAATAAAGCTGGTTCGGGCAGGCATCGATCCAGGCGCGCAAGGCCTCTCCACCCGGTTCCGCAAAGGCTGCCTTCTGCAGGCTGCCATATTTCAGGATCACCACATCCCAACCGAAGGCGGTAAAGATGCTCTCGATCCGCTGCCACAGCGTTTCGCGCACCACGCCGTCGAGGCTCTGGCGGTTATAATCAATGATCCACCAGGTGTTGCGCAGGTCGTGCTTCCAGCCCTCCTGCAGGCATTCATAGATATTGCCCTCGTCCAGTTCGGCATCGCCCGCAAGCGCGATCATTCGCCCCTGGGGAATGGACTTGCCCCAGGTCTTGGCGGCCACGTAATCCTGGATCATCGCGGCAAAGGCGGTGACGGCGACACCGAGGCCCACAGAGCCGGTGGAGAAATCCACGTCATCAATGTCCTTTGTGCGGCTGGGATAGGACTGGGCACCGCCAAGGCCGCGAAAATTCTCGAGCTTCTCGCGGGTCTGGTTGCCCATGATATATTGAATAGCATGAAAGACCGGGCCCGCATGCGGCTTGACGGCCACGCGGTCCTCGGCACGCAGCGTGTGAAAATACAGCGCCGTCATGATCGAAACGAGCGAGGCCGAGGACGCCTGATGTCCGCCCACCTTCACCTCGTCCTTGTCGCGCAGGTGGTTGGCGTTGTGGATCGTGTAGCAGGCAAGCCAGAGAGCCTGCTGCTCCAGGCGTTTCAGGAAAGCATGGGGGCGGTCGTTCATGGCGGGCTCCACAGGGCGGTGAGGCATGTTGAGGTCTTGAAGCGAAACGGCCGGGCATCAAGCCCGGCCGTTCGTCACGTATCAGCCATTGCGGAAGGCATAACCGTAGCCGTTCAAGGCCGGCGCACCGCCGAGATGGGCGTAGAGAACCTTCGAGCCCTCCGGGAAATAGCCCTTCTTCACCAGGTCGATCATGCCCTGCATGGATTTGCCCTCATAGACCGGATCGGTAATCATGCCTTCGAGGCGGGCGACCAGACGGATGGCTTCCTTGGTTTCTTCCGAGGGAACGCCGTAAACCGGATAGGCATAGTCCTCCACGAGGACGACATCTTCCTCGGTGATCTCACGGCCGAGTTTGACGAGGTCGGCGGTGCGGCGTGCGATTTCCAGCACCTGCGCCTTGGTCTGGGCAGGTGTGAAGGAGGCATCGATGCCGATGACGCGCTGGGCGCGGCCGTCCTTGGCAAAACCCACCGTCATGCCGGCATGGGTGGAGCCGGTGACCGTGCAGACCACGATGTAATCGAACTTGAAGCCGAGTTCGGCCTCCTGGGCGCGGACTTCCTCGGCAAAACCGACATAGCCGAGGCCACCATATTTATGCACGGAAGCGCCAGCCGGGATCGGATACGGTTTGCCGCCCTTGGCCTTCACGTCCTCGATGGCGTCTTCCCAGCTCTTGCGAATGCCGATGTCGAAGCCGTCGTCGACCATCTGCACGTCGGCACCCATGATGCGCGACAGCATGATGTTGCCGACGCGATCATAGACAGCATCTTCGTGCGGCACCCAGGCTTCCTGCACCAGACGGCACTTGAAGCCGATCTTGGCGGCGACGGCGGCAATCATGCGCGTGTGGTTGGACTGCACGCCACCGATGGAGACGAGCGTATCGGCATTCGACTTGATGGCATCCGGAATGATGTATTCCAGCTTGCGCAGCTTGTTGCCGCCATAAGCCAGCCCCGAATTGCAATCGTCGCGCTTGGCGTAAAGCTGAACCTTGCCGCCGAGATGTTCGCTGAGGCGCTCCAGCTTTTCGATATGGGTCGGGCCGAAGGTGAGCGGATAACGTTCGAATTCTTCCAGCATATGATGTTCCCCTGGGGTTTCGGTTGGGAACATGCTAGGCAGAAATAGAATGAAAGGTCCTCTCTAAGTTTGGCCTTCATTTGCCACATAGACGTCTTAATTCGTAGATATCTGCAAGAAATAAGCAAAAAAGATATTTTTTATGAAAGAAATCACCGCCGGCGAAAATATCGATCGGATCGACATGAAAATCCTGCGGCTGCTGCAGAAGGACGGGCGCATTTCGAACGCGGATCTGGCGGAAATGGTGGCGGTCAGTCCGGCCACCTGCCACCGGCGCACGCAGCGCCTGTTCCGCGAGGGTTACCTCAGCGGGGTCAGGACACTGGTTAATCCGCAAAAGGTGGATCGTGGAGCGCTGGTCATGGTGGGCGTGGTTCTCGACCGCTCCACGCCCGAAAGTTTTGCCGATTTCGAAGCGGCGGCGGCAAGTCTCAGCTTCGTGCTCGATTGCCATCTGGTGGCTGGCGATTTCGACTACTTCCTGAAAATCCGGGTTGGCGACATGGCCGATTTCAACCGCATTCACGGACAGCAGTTGATCGGACTGCCGGGTGTGCGCCAGACTCGCACCTTTTTCGTGATGAAGGAAGTCGTCGATAACCGCCCGCTGGACTTTTGAAGCGCCCGTAGTTTGCCTCTTGCCGCCAGGCTGGCGCTTCAGCGACGCTCGGCGCCGGCATGGATGATGGCCCGCACGAACAGGGTGACGGTTGTTGCGATCCTGTGTGTGGGCATGACGCTTTCCTGCACCAGCAGACCGTTTGCCATCGCCATGATACCGGCCACAAGCTGGTCCGGCGGGGCCGGAAGCGTCTTGCCGAAGCGCTCGAACAGACGGGTGAGCAGCACCGCGCCCCGCTGCAGATGCGCCTGCCAGACCCGCGCATAACTTTCGGCGAAGGTCTGACTTCTGAGCGCATGCAGCTGAAATTCGATCGACAGGATGGACAGGTCCCTGTCCTTGACGAGTTCCTGAAGCCAGGCTTCGATTTCTGAGAGGATCTCGTCGGCGGAACATCCCTCCTTGTCGACGATGACAGCCAGATTATCGTCCTGCAGGGCGATCTGCCGTGTCAGGAGTTCAAGCAGCACGGCCTCCTTCGACGGGAAGTTCGAATAAAATGCCCCTTGCGAATAGCCAGCCTCCTCGGCGCTTTCCCGCAGCGAGGTGCCGCTGAAACCGCGCACCAGAAACAGTCTGCGCGCCGCCTCTATGAGCCGCTCCCGCGTCCGGATCTGAGATTCCTGCCGGCTCAGCCTTTTTCTTCCGGTCGTGTTCATGCGCCTCCCTGTGTCACAAGAATTCAAATATCAACCGATATCCGAAGATCGTTTGATCTCCATCAACAAAAGCCTCGGCGAAAGCGCTCTACTCATCCCGCTGCCGCACCGCAAAGGTGAGGCTGGATGATTGTGGAGCCGAAACATGGCGATCAACATAGCAATCCTGAAGGAACCCAGAATAGGTGAAAAACGCGTTGCCATGGCACCAGGAGTGGTGCCGCGCGTAACGCGTCTGGGTGCGACGCTTGCGATGGAGAGCGGCGCGGGCACCGCGGCAACCTTTGCTGACGCGGTTACAAATGCGCTGCAGAACCCGGCCCTAATGATTGCCGGCATGGTCGGCGGTTCGGCCGCTATTCCGGTGTAGAGAACCTCCTCTTCTTCGGCGACAACTGCGCCATGGTCTAAGGCGATACGCAGGCTGCCCTTACGCAAATGGTTCAGGCCGTGAAGGATCTCAGAGCCTGAACCACCCCATCATTGTCACGACATTTTACATGGACGGAGACCTCACATGCCCTATGCAACCATCTCGCCCTATACCGGGGAAACATTGGCAACCTTTCCCGATGCCTCGGATGCCGAGGTCGGCGCCGCTCTCGACAAGGCGGATGCAGCCTTCAAGGCCTGGCGGCAGACGAGCTTTGCAGAACGCGGACGCATTCTTCAGAACGCCGCTAATCTTCTGCGCCGCGACGGCGATGCCTATGCCAAGCTCCTGACGCTGGAAATGGGCAAACTCTTGAGCGAGGCCAAGGCCGAGGTGGAGCTTTCCGCCCGGATCTTCGAATATTACGTCCGCCATGCCGAAACCCTGCTGGAGCCAGAGACGCTGCCGGTGCTGGACCCGGCCGAAGGCAAGGCGGTTCTCGTCTGCGAACCGCTCGGCGTTCTTCTGGCCATCGAGCCCTGGAATTTCCCCTATTACCAGATTGCCCGCATCCTCGCGCCGCAGCTTTCGGCCGGCAACACGCTGATCCTCAAGCACGCCTCCAACGTGCCGCAAAGTGCTGCTGCCTTCGAGAAACTGATGGCAGAGGCCGGCCTGCCGGAAGGATGCTTCAAGAACCTCTATGCCACCCGCGACCAGGTCAACCGGATCATCAACGATCCGCGCGTGCATGGAGTAGCCCTGACCGGCTCCGAAGGGGCCGGCGCGCTGGTGGCGGCCGAAGCCGGCCGGGCACTGAAGAAATCGACGATGGAACTCGGCGGCGCCGATGCCTTCGTGGTGCTGACCGATGCCGACCTGCAGAAAACCATCGACTGGGCGGTGTTCGGCCGCCACTGGAACGGCGGTCAGGTCTGCGTCTCCTCCAAGCGCATGATCATCGTCGACGCGGTCTATGATGGCTTCCTCGACGGTTACCGCAAAGGCGTGGCCAGGCTGGTGGCGGGCGATCCCTTCGATCCGAACACCACTTTGGCGCCGCTCTCCTCGCAGAAGGCTGCCGACGAAATCAGGGAGCAGATCCGCAAGGCGGTTGCCCTTGGCGCCAAGGCGGAAGAGGTTGGCCCGCCGGTTCCCAATCAGGGCGCCTTCGTGCAGCCGACGATCCTGACCGAGCTTGGCCACGACAATCCGGCCCGCCATTGGGAATTTTTCGGCCCGGTCTCCATGCTGTTTCGTGCAAAGGACGAGGACGATGCGGTGCGCATCGCCAACGATTCGCCCTTCGGTCTCGGCGGCTCGGTATTCACGACCGACGAGAAACGCGGATTCGAGGTGGCCAAGCGGATGTCGACCGGCATGGTCTTCGTCAATCATCCAACGAAGGTGGAGGCGGATCTGCCGTTCGGCGGCATCCGCCGCTCCGGTTATGGCCGCGAGTTGCTGGGGCTCGGCCTCAAGGAATTTGTCAACCACAAGCTGATCGACATCGTCGATATCGACGCACGGTTCTAAACCCCGGACTTCAGGGCGGCAGGGCGCAAGACGCCCGCCGCCCGGATAGACACGCACCAAGATTATCGACAAAAAGGTGTGACCAGCACCGATGCACGTCGCATGTGACTTAAGCCGTCACGGCTGAAGACCGGCCTCATCTGGACCCGGATGCAAGAATTTGCCGTGGTGCTTTCGTCAGCCGTTCACCGCTATCCGGCCTCACGACCACGGTTTCGCTAAAACCTAGCCCATGGGCTGTGGTGTAGACGTGGAAGACCATGCCCTCCTCCAACGCCCAGTTCGCAGACGGCAGGAAAACGCGTGAAAAGTCGCTGCTGCGCGGGGTTCGGGTATAGAGCCCGAGCGTGTAGGCGGTGACGTTCTGGTAATGGGAGCGCAGCCCAGCGGCAAGCGCACCGTCGCGCATCACTGCGTCGACATCTCGCGCCACCGCCCCGGCTCTCATCGCCGCGATCTGCTTGTCCTGCAAGGCGACCAGCTTTTCTGCCACAGCCGCCAGCTCCTCCGGGACTGTCCCGACCATGATGGGCCGCATCATCCGTGCGCTGTAATTCGCCACGCGGGGAATAAGCTCCACATGCAGGATGTCGCCTGGCAGGATCGTCTCCGTCTTGAACACGCCATGCAGGAATTCATGCGCGCCGGCGGCCTTCACCACCGGACCCACCTCGCCGGTATCGGCGCCTTCCCGGATGAAGGCCGAGGCTGCGATTGCGGCGGCCTCTCTTGTCGTCATGCCCTCACTGGCCCGTGCGGCGATTTCAAGCATCGCCGCGTCGGCGATCCCTGCCGCCTGACGCAGCACCTCGATTTCAGCCGCCGACTTGACCCAGCGAAGACTGTCGCTCAAGCCCGGCATCGGCACAAATTGCGCCTCCGGCAGAAGCTGCGTGAGGCGCACGAACGTTGCCGCGCTCATGCTGCTGGAATGGGTATCAAGGCCAATCCGGGCGCTGCCGAAACCATGGTCACGAACACTTGCGACAACAGCGCTCTGCGGCTCCTGCATATCGTCAAACCCGACGACATCGGTGATCCAGCTCTTTTCACGGCAAGGCGCCTCATCCAGCCCTCGCAGGCAGAACCAGGCCTGGCCCTCGCGCGGCAGAAAAGCCGCGCGATAAAGTGTTTCGGAGACGGTATAGCCCGTCAGCCAGGCGAGAAGTTCGCCGCTGTCGACCAGCAGCAGATCTGCACCGGCACGCGCCATGGCTTCCCGGGCAAGAGCGACACGGTGATCGAATTCCGCCCGGGAAAACATGTCATGCCACCTCGCAGATATCGAGGATCGTCAGCATGTAGACACGGATCATGTCGAGATAGTCGACGATATCGACGCGCTCGTCGGGCATGGTGTTGTAGCGGCCACCGGGACCGCAGACGATGCCTTCCATGCCAAGCTCATGATAGAGATGGCCGGCATCGGTTCCGTAAAAGCGTGTCGGGGTGATTGCGCCGGTGGGCTGCGCTTGGCCGCGCACGGCCTTATAGGCAGCATTGATCGACTTGACGATCCGCGAGTCGGGCGAAACCTCGAACGGCGGCATCAGCGGACGCCCCTCGATCATTTCAGGCACCAGCTTGGCCTTCAGCCCCGGAAAACGCGCTTCCAACTGGCGCAGTTCCGCATCGAGATCGGCCAGAACGCCTTCCTGCGTCTGCCCCGGCGCATAACGGCAGGAGCCTTTCAGGCGAACGAAATCGGCAACCTGCGGCGGACGCCACTCCTCAAGTCCCCGGCCGAGCGCGCCGTGTACGACGCCGACATGGCCGCGATTGATTGACCGGTGAACCTCGCTTCTGGCACCACTGAAGGTCATGGCATTGATGCGGGGAATGATATCGCAGGCAGCCGCGATGGCATCGACAGATTCCTCGCGCTTGGAGAGGTGCCGCGTGTCGCCGGTCAGTTCGATGACATAGCTGAGGGCCGCGGCATGCATGGTCACGGCAACGAGATCACTCGGTTCGCTGTTGACGAAATAATCGGCGGTCACGCCGCTGCGGATGGCGGCAAGCGTGCCCACCCCACCCTGCAATTCGCCAACCACATAGGTCAGCACGACGTCACCCTTCAGCTTGACGCCCGCATCGATCAACGTTTTGACAGCACAGAAATAGGCCGCGTCGCCAGCTTTCATGTTGGACACGCCGATGCCATAGATGAACTTGTCATCGACAAGCCCGGCATAGGGATCCACCGTCCAGCCTTCGGTGACAGGGTTGGTATCAAGGTGGCCGTTAAACAGCAGGCTCTTGCCGCCGCCGGTGCCCTTCAGGCGCCCGATGGCATTAAAGCGCGCGCCGTCATTGAAGGGCTGCAGGTCGGCGTCCAATCCGATTGCCTTCATCTCCTGCGTCATCCGGCGGGCCAGAACGCGCTCTCCCTCCGTCTCCGAATGGCTTTTGTGGCGAACCATCATCGACAGGAAGTCGAGGCAGGCCTTCTCGTCGATCCCGGCGACAAGTGATTGCGGGTCCATGGTCATGCTCCTTGCATTACGAAGAGGGGTGTGTGGCTCCCGCCGGCGGCGCCACCGTCTGGATGAGACGGCGGGTATATTCGGCGCGGTCGGGGCTATCGATCGTCTCCGCGTCGGCGATCTCGATCAGGTCGCCGCGATACATCACGGCGATCCGGTGCGCGATCTGGCGGATCAGGTTGAGGTCGTGGGTGATGAACAGATAGGCGGTGTCACTCTGCTTCTGCAGGTCGAGCAGCAGTTCAATCACCGAAGCCTGGACGGAGACATCAAGGGCCGAGGTGATTTCGTCGCAGATGACGAGACGGGGGCGCGAGGCAAAGGCCCGCGCAATCGCAACACGTTGTTTTTCGCCGCCCGAGAGCTGGTGAGGATAACGATCGGCATGGGTGCGGGGCAGACGCACGCGCTCCAGCATGTCGCCGATCTGCTGGTCCAGCTGCGCGGCGCTGCCATAAAGCTTCAACGGCCGCGACAGGATCTCGCGGATCTTCTGCCGAGGATTGAGAGAGGCGTCCGGATGCTGGAAGATGATCTGGACGTCCTTGCGATAGGCCGTGTCCATGTCCTTCAGTCCGGTGATCGGCCGCCCGTCGAACCAGATGCGCCCCTCGAACCGGTTGAGCCCGGTCATCGCCTTGGCAAGGGTCGATTTGCCGGAGCCGGATTCGCCGACAATGCCAAGAATCTCTCCGCGACGGATATCAAGGCTCACCGCCCTATTGCCGGTCACCCGCTCTCGCGTGCCCGTCAGGCTGGAGAAAAAGCCCGTACGGCCATAGTGGACGCTGACCTCTTCCACCTTCACCAGCGCATCACCAGAGACATCCGGCCTGGTCTCAACCAGACGCCGGCGCGGATCCGGCACCGCGGCGATCAGTTCCCGTGTGTAGGCCTGTTGTGCTTGGGCGAAGATCGCATTGACCGGACCCTGCTCAACAATCTCGCCGCGACGGATCACCGCCACACGCTGGGCGGTGCGCGCAACAAGCGCCAGATCATGCGAAATATAAAGCGAGGCAACGCCGGTTTCGGCCTGCAGTTCGACGAACAGGTCAAGGATCTGGCGTGCGGTGATGACATCGAGTGCGGTCGTCGGTTCGTCGAAGAGGATGCATTCGGGATTGCAGGCAAAGGCGGCGGCAATCACCACCCGCTGCTTTTCGCCGCCGGACGCCTCATGCGGCATGCGTTGCATCATGGCGGCCGGCGTCTTCAAACCGACGCGCGCCAGCATCGCCTCGCCCTCGCGCCAGGCCTGCCGCCGCGTCAGGCCGCGATGGCGCGTCAGGACTTCGCTGAGCTGCGTTCCAAGCGACAGCGTCGGATTAAGCGAGGTGCTGGGATCTTGAAACACCATGCTGATGCGCTTGCCGCGCATTGTCTCGATCTCGGATACGGACTTCTTCATCAGATCCTCGCCGGAGAGCAGGATCGTGCCGGCGGTCTCGCGCGCATTCTTCGGCAGATAGCGCATGATCGACCAGGCAAGCGACGTCTTGCCTGATCCTGACTCGCCGACCAGCCCGAGAATTTCACCCCGCGGCACCGACAGATTGATGTCCTTCAAGGCATGGAAGGTGCCGTTCGGTGCCTCGTAGTCCAGGCTGTAGCCACGGATATCGAGGACGGGCGGCTGTTGGAGATCGGCCATGATGATGTCCTCAGGTGCGGGGGTTGAGCGCATCGCGCAGCCCGTCGCCAAGCAGGTTGAAACCGATGGCGACAAGGGCAATGGCGATGCTGGGCCAGACGAGGATGCCGGCGCTCAAGTGCATGTAGCGGCGCGCTTCCGAAACCATCAGCCCCCATTCCGCGGCCGGCGGCTGGGCACCGAGGCCGAGAAAGCTGAGCGTTGCAAACAGCATGACGGCAAACGAGACGCGGATCGTCATCTCGACGATGATCGGCGCGATCACATTGGGCAGCATCTCGCGCATCACGATGTAGGACGCGCTTTCCCCGCGCGCGATGGCGGCACTGACATAATCCTGCTTGCGAACGGAAAGCGCAACACTGCGGGTGATGCGCGCCATGCCGGGAGCAAAAGCGATCGCAACTGCCACCAGTGCATTGGCAGTGCTGGACCCCAGCAGATTGACGATCAGCAGCGCAAACAGGAGGCTCGGGATGGACATGACGGCATCGATGGTGCGCATGATAACCTCGTCGGCGCGTCCACCGAGAAAGGCGCTCGTGGTGCCGATCACGGCGCCGGCCAATGTGCCGACAACCGTCGCCAGCACCGCCATGGTAACGGTGGCGCGGGCACCGATAAGCAGACGGCTGAAGATGTCGCGTCCATATTGATCGGTTCCGAGCCAATAGGCGGCGCTCATGCCCTTGTAGCGGGCAAGTGGCTTCAGACTTTCCGGATCATGGGGCGCAAGCGATGGCCCGAAGATGACGACGATCAGGACCAGAAGGACAAGAACAAGTCCGATTGCGCCCTGGGGCGTGCGCAGGAGGCGCTTCAGGAACTCAGTCATATTGGATCCGCTTGTCGAGCCACGCATAGAGGATGTCGGCTGCAAAATTGACGATGGAATAGGTGGCGGCCATGATCAGGACGCCGGCCTGAATGGACGGCAGGTCGCGCGCCTGGATGGCGACGATCAGCTGCCGGCCGATGCCGGGGATGGCAAAGATCTCCTCGACGACGATGACGCCGCCGAGCAGGTATCCGACATCCAGTGCAACGATGGTGATGGTGGGCAGCAGCGCGTTGCGCAGGGCATGGCGACGCAGAACCGTGCCGCTCGAAAGCCCTTTCATGCGCGCGGCGCGGATATAGTCGGAGTGCAGCACGTCCACCAGTTCGGAGCGCACCATGCGCGAGACATGCGCAATCAGGATGATGGAGATGACGCAGACCGGCAGGACAAGATGGGCGAGCCCATCGGCAAAATTTTCGGTGAGCGGCACATAACCGGTGGGCGGCAGCCACGCCATCAGATCCGCAAACACAAGGACCGCGATTGTCGCGGTGACGAATTCGGGAAGCGAGACGCCGATATAGGAGACGAGGCTGACGAGCATGTCGGCGATACGCCCGCGGCGGATGGCCGCGATAATGCCCAGCGGCACGGCAATCACCAGCATGAGGCCGATGGACAGCACGGCCAGCAGCATCGAGCGGCCCAGCGCCTCGAACATGACCGGGCCGATGGCCTGGCCGGTGCGCAGCGAATGGCCGAAATCGCCCTGCAGCAGGTGGCCAAGCCACTGGCCGTATTGCATCCAGATCGGCGCGTTCAGCCCCATCGACTGGCGCAGCGCTTCCAGCGCCTCGTCGGTGGCATTTTCACCCAGCATCATCACCGCCGCATCGGCCGGCAGGATCTGCGTGATGGCAAAAACGATCAGCGACACGACAAGCAACGTGTAGACGATCATCATCAGCCGCTTGAGAATGTAACTTGCAGACATTCAGGCCTCCCCTCTCGAAAAAGACGCCGGATGCGGCCCACCGGGCCGGCATCCGGCGCAACGCGCGCGGCCGTTAGCCGCGCTTGGGGGCCTTTGCCGACAACGACACGTGGTCGAGACGGAAGACAGAGGCGCGGGGATGCACCTGATAGTTTTCGACCCATTCGCGCTTCGCGCCCAGGACGTCGAAGAAGGCGGGGATGATCGAGGGAACCTCTTCGTTCATCAGGGCCTGCGCCTTGGTGTAGAGGTCCGTGCGCTTGGCTTCATCGGTGGTGCCGCGTGCCTCGGCAATCAGCGCATCGAAGGCCTTGTTGTTCCAGCGGGTTTCATTCCAGGCCGCATCCGAGGTGTAAAGCAGCTTGAAGATCCCATCCGGCGTCGGCTGCATGTTGTAGAAGCCGACATAAAAGCTGCCCTTTTTCCAGACCTGTTCCAGATAGGTGGCATGCGGCATGGTCTGGACGTTGATGGTAATGCCGGCTTCCTTGGCCATTTCCTTCAGTGCCACGGCCAATTGCGTGCGCACGGCGGGCCGGTCGGAGGCGATCAGGGTTGCTTCGAAACCATTGGGATGGCCGGCCTCGGCCAGCAATTTCTTCGCCTCGGCAATGTCGGCCTTGCGCTGGGCCACGCTCTTGAAGAAGCGGTAGGAAGCATTGAGCGGCGTGTCATTGCCTGGTGTGCCAAAACCTTCGGTGACGAAATCCACCATGGCCTTGCGGTCGACGGTGAGAGCCAGCGCGCGGCGCACGCGTGGATCGTTGAACGGCGGCGTGTCGCAGCCGAAGTTGACGTTGCAGAATTGGCCGGAGGCAACGCGCAGCACATCGACGCCACGGCTGCCGTCAAGCCGCAGATATTCCGTTGGCTGCAGTGTCGAGATGATGTCGACATCGCCGGCAATCATGGCCGAGCCTTCGGCAGAGGTGTCCGGGAAGACCTGGATCTCAATCCGGTCAAGATAAGGACGGGCGGGATCATAATAATCGGGATTGCGCTCGACGACGATCAGGCGGTCCGGCTCGTAGGAGACCAGCTTGAACGGCCCGGTCCCGATTGCCTTGGTGGACAGGCTCTTGAAATCGCCCGTGGCGATCTTGGCGGGGATGATGCGGGCCGTGGTATAGGCAACGGAGACCGGGAAGTCGGCATAAGCGGCCGCCAGCTTGAACACCACAGTCGTCGCATCAGGCGCTGACACGTCGGCAATCGGCCCGACATTGTTGCGCCCGGGCGAGGCATTGGCGGGATCGAGAATTGCCTTGAATGTCGCAACCACATCCTCAGCCGCACAGGGCGAACCGTCATGAAACTTGACGCCGCTGCGCAGCTTGAACGTCCACTCGGTCAGCGCCTCGTTGGCGCTCCAGCTTTCTGCCAGATCCGACTCCACCGACATGTCGACCTTCAGCCGCGTCAGGTTGCTGTAGAGCAGTTCGGTGATGAGATATTCGGGATTGACCCGCGTCAGCAGGGGATGAATGACGCTGGCCGCCTGGTCGATCGACACGCGCAGGGTGCCTCCCTTGGCGGGTGCAGCAGTCTGCGCAAATCCCAGCGATGGGGCCGTGAGGACCGCCGCCGTGCCGGCGAGGAAAAGGCGTCGTTTCATTGCAAGCATGATCAGTTCCCTTCTATCGTTGTTGTGGTGTTCTGTTCAGGAATGTCATCCGAGGCAAAATCCTGCGCGAGATAGGCAAGGATGCTCTTGGCGAGCGCGATGATGTCCTGTTTTGTCGTGTGTTCATCGGCGCTGTGGATGCAGCTTTGGGGGCGCCCAAGCCCACCGAGCAGAACTTCCTGCGCAAAGCCGCTTTGCTGCACATAACCAAAATCGGAGCAGCTTGCCGCGCCCCAGCGGCTGAAATCAGAAGGCGCATAACCGAAACCGGCCGAAAGCGCCTTTTGCCAGCGGGGCCAATGCGGGCCGTAAGGGTCTGCGGTCGGGATGAGATGTCCCACGACATCGATGTCCATTTGCAGGTGTTCGATGGTCGGCAGGGCATCGCGCACAGCCGCTTCGATTTCCCGTCGCGCCGCGTCGTAGCTTTCTTCCGGTGCATAACGTCGGCTGACGAGGATCTTCACTTCGGCTGGCACCTGCCCGCCGGCAGTTCCACCATGGATCGCAGAGATCGTCAGCTGCGGCCGAAGGGGCCCAGTCGCATGCGGCGGCGGCGTGAGCGCCGAAACACGGCCTGCCACCTTCGGCTTCAACGCCATCAGGGCCGCCATGACCGGAAGAGCCGCTTCGATGGCATTCACGCCGGACCCCGTGCGATTGCCTTCGCCGGCATGTACGGCATGACCCTTGATGGTCAGTTGAAGATTGAAGATGCCAAAACATCCGGCCCAGATCCGCGGCGCGGCCGAACCGTTGAAATTGACGATATGTCCCTTCAGGTGCCCCTGCTCCGCCAGATAACGAATGCCGGGATAAAGCCCGCCTTCCTCGTCGGTGCACAGAAGCAGCATCGGGTCGTAGGCCACCTTGAGGCCGGTTGCCGCAGCCGCACGCAAGGCCAGCAGAGTTGCCGCAATCGTGCCTTTCATGTCGGCCGCGCCAAGGCCGAACAGGGCGTTACCCTCGACGCTCAGCGTCAGTGGATCGCGCTGCCAGCCCGGCACAACAGGAACCGTATCGACGTGGTAATAGAGACCGCAGGTCGGCCGGCCGGTGTCTCGGCTGGCAATCAGGTTTATCCGCTCGCCAGCGGCTGGCCCGCCTTCGACATGCCAAAGCGCATGCGGCACCGTCACGCGTTCAAAATCATATCCCAGCGGCGTGAGAAGTTCGGTCATCAGATCGGCAAAGGCGCCATAACCGAGGCCCGGCGGAAAGGAGGTATCGACGGCAATCATCCGCGCCAAATCCGAAACGGACCGCTCGACATCGCTTTCAATCGCTGCCATGGCAGTGGTCAAAGGCTCTCGGCTCAGGTCAGGTCGCTGCTCGGTCATGGCAGATCCTCAAGGCATCCAGCGCCGCCGCCTCAGCTTGCGCTTTAATATAAACTATATAGTAATAG
>JAIXTO010000016.1 GCA_027483885.1 Rhizobiaceae bacterium | reverse complement strand
GACCGCCGCCGCCTCGGCCTGCGCCAGGGTGGCCGCCTTCTTCTGCTCGGTCATCAGGCTGCCCAGGGCACCCTTGACACGCTCCAGCTGCTTTTCGACCTGCGACCGGTCGGCAAAGCCAGCGCCCTCGGCAAGGCCCTTTTCCAGGGCTTTCTGCTTGTTCGTCAGGTCCTCCTGGCGGGCGTAATACTCGTCTAACTGCCGCGCCATCGCACCGGTGGTCACGCCGATCTGCTTGGCCCTTTCGGCCTGGCGCTCGGCCTCCGACAGCTTTTCGATCCGGGTGAGTTCCGCTTGATGCTTGCGCGCTTGCTCCTGAAAAGCCTTGTAATCGGCAGCAATCGCTGCCGCGTGCTGACTGTTCTCCGGTGTCCGGCCACTTGCGGCCATCGCATCCAGGTTTGCTTTTGTCAATGCCGCAAGCGCCTGCGCCTGCTTAAGCTGCTCGCGGAGCTTCTCGGTCGGGTCCTCCTCGGTAAGCAGATCACCCAGCTTCTTGCCCGCCCAGTCCCAAGCGTTGGAGAACGCGGTACCCACACCCGAAACAACGCGGCCCAGGGTAGACAGTTCCTGCGCCGATCCCTTCACGCGCTGGGTCAGGGCTTCCAGGATGATGGCCTGCGCCTCGCTCCCGCGCCCCATGGCGGCAAGCGACCGGACATAGGCCAGGCTGGCATCATCCAGCAGCCCCATGGACCGGGTCAGGTCCTCGGCTCCTTTGGTAGGGTCGGCAAAAGTCTTGGCCAGCAGGGCTGTGGCCTCGGACATCTCCTGGCCTGTTGCTATGGCAAAGTCGCGGCTGATGCCAATCAGGCCCGCCATGATGTCGCCGCCGATCTTGCCGGTGGCAATATAGGCCGCCTGCTGCTCGCGCGCCGCCTTGACGCTGATATCGGCCAGATCGGCGGCGGCCCGCGCCTGCTGCTCCAGTGCTGCCCGCGTGAGGCCGATGGACACCGGGGCCATCCTGTTGGCGCGGTCCACGGCCAGCACCGATTCCCGGTAACTTGACCAGGCGGCGTAGGCCGTGCCCACCACGACGGCCAATCCCGCCGTAACCCCGGCCACCAGCAGCAGCTGCGGCGGGATCAGCGAGAGCAGGCGGCCAACGCCACCCACGGCGCTGGCCGCCTGCGGCCCCTGCTGCGCCAGGATCATGAATGGGTTCTGGCCGCTGGCCAGCGACACGAACACATCCTGGATCTGGTAGGACAGATTGGCCATCTCGTGACTGGCCAGCTTCGTGGACTGCGCGCTGCCATTGGCCGCTTCGGCCTGCTGGCGATGCGCCGCCTCCGCCTGCCGCAGCGCCGCCGTGGCCCGTGTCCGGGCTGCCACCGCTTCCTGCGCGGTCAGCATGCCCAACCGCTCGGCCTCGGCGATCTCTTCCAGGGCGCGGCGATGCTCGATCAGCTGCTGTTCCAGGGGGACATAGCGGGCGCGGACGGCATCAATCCGCCGGCCCCATTCCGCATAATCCTGCGCCCGTTCTGCCGCCCCATCATCGCGGGGCCGGATGCCCAGCAGCTCGTTCAACCGGCGCTGCGCCTCGCCGGCTTGCCGCGCCGCCTGGGCCTGGGCCTCCATCCGGCGGGCGGCCTCGGTGGCGGCCTGCCCCTGGGCGCGGGCCATGGCGTTGCTGGCCTCGGTTGCGGTGCGCGATGCGGCGGCCTGTTGCAGCAGGCCTGTCGCGGCCTCCTGCGCCGATTGGGCGGTGCGCTGCGCGGCCCCCCCGGCCTCATCCATGGCGCGGCCCGCACCCAGAGCCTCGTTGGCCGCGTGCCCCATGCCGCTGGCCAGCGCGTTGGCGTCATGGATCAGCTTTTCGGTCTGCGCGGCTGTCGTGGCGGCGGCAGCACCGGCAGCACCGATCTCCTGCGCCATCTCCGCCGTGGCGGCGGTGGCACTGGCCGCCGCCGCACCCAGCTGCCGCGTGCGACCCTCCGCCCCGCTCATCGCGGCGGCAAAACCGGCATCACTGGCCGTCAGGGTCGTATGCAGGCGCAGGGCCATGATCAGTGCTTATCCTTCTTGGCCGCCTCTCGCTCCGCCTTGTCCGCCAGGACCTTGCAGGCCGCCTGCGACATGGCTTCCAGCGTGTCCACCGCCCATTCACCCAGCGGCGTCTCCATCCCCGTCTGCCGGGCCAGCTCACCCACCTGCACCCAATCCAGACCCAGGGGCGGCCCGCCCATGGCCGGGTACCGCATCACACCCGTCGCCCTTAGGAACAGCAGGGCCAGGGGCACGTAGGGTTCCAGGACCGGGTAATCCTCTTTGGCGGGCGGGGTCTCTTTCTCCGCCACCGGCTGGCGCCCCATCAGCGTATCCAACTGCCGGTCCACCTCAGCCCTGGGCAGGCGCGCGGGGGCGAAGCCGCGCGCCCAGGCCTCGGCGAACCCGATCAGTTTCCCTTGGCGCCTTGGCGGCCTTCCACCGCCTCGCGATAGGCTTTGACCAGGGCCGTGACGGCGTAGGGCAGCTCCAGCAGCTCTGCCAGATGATCGGCACTGAATGGCAGCGGGTTGCCGCTCCCATCCTCAATGCCGCTCTCTTTCTCCGGCCAGCCATGAATGACCTTGGTCAGCAGCTGCCGCGCATAGGTGCGCTGGTTGGCCTCATGGTCGGACAGGGCGCGACGGTAATCCTCGTCGGCAACAAAGTCCGTGCGCAGCGGCGCCACAAAGGTGGACCGATACAGCGCGTCCTCCTCGCTGTTCTTCAGGATCAGGAAATCCACCTGAACCGCATGCTCCTTGAATGCCGTCCCGCTCGACGGTTCGCGGACAATAACCTTGCGGCGGACGATGACTTCTGAGGCGACTTTCAGGCCCATCTTGGGACACTCCTAAGCGGTTGTTAAAAGGTATTGGTTTGAAGGGGGGCCGGGCGTCACTCCGACTGCCAGCAGGGCGTCGGCCTATCGTAGGCTATCGGTTGGGCGGGGCGCCGGTTATGGCCAATCCGGTCACCTGCGTCATATCCCCTGCGCTTCCACTTTCAGCGCCGCCCCCTTCAAATCAGCGGATGCAGATCCGCAACTCATCGTCGCCCGTCACCGGCAGGACATCGCCCGTGATGGACAGCATGTAATCGCTCTCGTCCTCCTGCGGGGCCGGGGCGTCGATCTGCATCGCGGCCAGGTCAAAGAAGATGGCGTTACCCGCCGCCACCCCATGCAGGAACGATGCGGCGATGCGCGTGCGGGCATTGGCGATGGCATACAGATCCAGATCGGCCAGATCGGTCGCCTCGATCACGCTGGTGAACTTGGTGGCCCAGTCATTGACCCGGACACCCCGCCGTCCGATCCGTTCCTTCAGCGCGTAGCTGTTGGCCAGATCCAGCTCGGCATTGTTCGCTACCACCTGTTTACCCGCCACCCACAGGAAGCTGTCGGTGGCATTGATATGCGCCGGGTCCGTCCAGTCGCTGAAATCCCCGGTCGGCGCGCTGACATTCTCGGGCGCCACGAAGTAACCAGTCATGGCGAATTCCAGATAGGGGAACTCGTTGACACCGAAGACCATCTTCACGGTGCCCCGACCGCCGATGATCTTGTGCCGCTCATCATCGACCGTCAGATACAGGCTCACAGACCCGTGATTGGCGCGGTCGCTGGTCCGCTGATACCGGGCTTCCGCCGGTTGCAGGGCGATCAGGAACGTGTCGCCGACACTGAAAGACGTGCCGACCGTGGGCGTGATGACCGCACCGCCCGGCAGATTGACGGGGGTGGCATCGGTCAGCAGAACGTTCGTTGCGCTGAACGCTGGCAGATGCGCAATGGCCGGGGCCGCAAGTGTAAAGCGGGCCACCCCAGACCCGCCTGCCGTCGTACAGGTTCCCGTGACCGTGCGGGCCAGGATGTCGGCATAGGGCGTGGTGCGGGTGTAGGTCAGGCGCCCATTATGGCCGGTGCCATAGGTGGCGGTCGCCGCAATGGTGGCATTGGCGGTCGCCGCCACCTGGGTCGATGCCAGGGCGCAGGACAGCAGCAGATCATGATAGGGCGGCAGGCTGCCCGCCGTGCCGGCACCGCAAAGCTCCACCTTGAAGCTGATCTCGGTGCGCTTCATGGTCAGCAGGCTGGGACGCGCGCCCAGATAGGACTGGATGAAGCTGCGCGTCTTCTTATCGGCCTGTAAGGGCCGGACCTGCACGTCGTAACAGCGCAGCGCATTGGTACCGTTCGGGGCGGCATCGTCGCCATAGGTGGCCTCTGCCTTGGCAAGCAGGACCAGCTCGCGGAAGGACTTGGGCGTGGACGGGATCGGCATGGATGGCTCCTCAGGACTTAGGGCTGCGCTGACCGCGACGGGGGGCCGGCGCGTCGTTGGTCGGTGCCGCCGAATCCGGCGCCGGCTTCGGCGGGTCGGCGGGCTTCGGGTCGCCGAACTCGTCCTCGATCATGGATGTCGCGGGGCGCTTGGGCATGGGGGGCCTCCTAACTGGCAAAATGCTGGGTGGGCAGGGTCAGGATGATGCGATGGCACAGGACACCGGCCAGCCGTACCGGCAGGATGCTGTCGCACTGGATGCCGGCGGGCGCTTCCGGCCCGTCCCCGGCGGCACAGCGGATGACGGCGCCGCCCAGGTTGGGCGCATCGTCGAAGGCCGCTGACAGCGCCTGCACCAGCGCCTGCACAGCCAGGTCGCTGCCATCGTCCTGGAAGCCGATGAAGCCAATGATCTGCCACGCCGTCGTGATGCGCCGGCCCCTGCCAATACGGTCCTGCACACCGCCGAAACTGGACAGCCGCACGAACCAGCCACGCACCGCCGGCTTCTGGACATTCTCCGGCCAGCCATAATGTTGGCGGACGGAACCTTCATTGGTCAGGTTGCGCTCCGCATCATGCACCCGCCCGATATCCGAGACGGTCTGCATGCGGGCAACGATGGCGGCACGGATGGCGCTGAAGTCGGTCATGCCAGCCCCGCCACGGCTTCGATACCACGCAGTGCGGAGGCGGTCAGGATCTGCTCGACCTGGGCTTCATTGTCCGTGAACGCCCGCTGAAACATGTGGGCACCCTCGGTTCCGTGTGCCGCGATCTTGAACTGGATGGCCCGTGCGATGTCTTCGACCGTGTCCCCCTTTTTCCGGGGTTGCAGCCCACGCGCCTTGACCCAAGCCAGCAGTGCTGGCAGCGGTGCCCAGTGCGGGCGGGTGCCCGTCTCAACCGGCTCTGCATAGGCAAGCGCCGTGCCCAACCGCCCGGTGATGACGTTCCCCGTCATCTCCAGATCATCGACCCCGATGCTGTTGGCCAGGACGCTGCTGCTGCGCGGCGTCCGCTCCACCGTCTCCCGTTGCAGCAGGAACAGGGCCTCGGTGACCCCGGCGGCCAGATGATCCATGACCAGCTCTGGTGCCTGCGCGAAGGCGCGGCGCAGGGCCTCGGTGTCCAGCGTGAGGACGGCAGCACTCATGCCGGCCTCCGGTTCCAGAAGCGGCCCTTGCCGTCAGACGCGGGCGACGCGACCTGCACCGTGGCGCTGGCCCCCTCGACCCGCTTCGGGTCGATGCCCAGCAGATCATGGTAGCGTTTGCGCTGCGTGGCCGCGCGCTCCGCATAGTCCTTGGACTTTGACCCTGACCGCACGCTGTCCACGGCCAAACTCTGGTCATTGTCGCCGCTTTTCGCGGCAGCCAGCTGATCCAGCAGGGCGGCGGCGGCATAGGCGGCCACGGCCTCGAAATGCTTGACCGGGATATCATCCACCGCGCGGGGGTGGGACCAGCTGACCCGGACCAGGGCACCAGCGGGAAAGCTGACTCCGGACAGGATCACCGGACCGTACGGGGTGTCGTAATTCATCCACTGATCCGCCGTCAGACGGGCGGGCGGCATCTGGCCCAGCGGATATTCGATGCCGGTGACCGTGCAGGTCTCGCCATCGAACCCGGCGGGATAATCCAGCTCATGCCCGCCCGGCGCCGTCACATCCGTGACGGTCCCGCCCGGCACATCGCGGCCATATTGCCCAACCGCCAGATCCAGGGCGCGGTCGATACTGTCGGACGAGAGCAACGACGCGCTGTCCCGCACCATATCCGCGATCAGGTTCAGCAGCTGGGCCTGCGACATGGGTCAAATCCGGATCAGGGTCAGCAGCAGATCGACATCATTGAAGGTCGGCGTGCTGGTGCCGCCGATATCAAAGTCGATGGTGATGATGGCCTCATCGGCCACCCGCTTGGTGGCGATGGTCGCTTCGGTGACACTGGTTGACACTGCAACGGGTGCCGACAGCACGCTGGTGCCAGTGGCCTTCAGGTCAACGGCCAGGGTCGGCGTGGTGCCGCTGCTGGAGCGGGCGACGACGGTGAAGCCGGCGATGTCCGCCTCGAACGGCAACTTGATCTTGACCGCCGCCGTAGTGTCGGCAGTTACGCTGGCAAAGTGAAAGGGCAGAACATGGACGGGACTGCCGGCGGTGGCGGGTGGAAGGCGGGTGGCCATTTGGCGTTCCTTCATCGGTAGTCGGCGTGGGGCGGGTGCCCCTACGGCCTCAAGCCCGACCCGGAAGACCAGGTAAGGGGCTTGAGGGGTGACGGGCCTCTTGGCGGGGCTGGCCCGGAAAGCCGCAGTGCCCCTGTTCCGCCATCGGATCGCTGATGGCCTGGCCGGGGACGCCCCCGGTATTACGTGACGAGGTGCTTGCGGAAGGCTCGGCGCTCGTATGCCCGTCCGCCATAGATGTGACGGATCTTCCAGGTCAGCTTGTCGTTGGAGAACATGGAGCCGACGGTCAGGGCGTCCTGCACGAAGATTTCGGGTTCTTCCTGACCATCCAGGAACGCGATCTCGATGCCGGGCAGGTCCATGGGGTCCATGGCCAGCATCCAGTCATTGGCGTCGGTCCAGCACCAGACCGGGATGATGTCCGGCTTCAGGCTGGAGATGAACTTCTTCTCGTTCTCCGTTCCCTGCACGAAGGCATCGTTGAACGCCTCTTCCAGGTCGGCCGGACCCAGCAGGTATTTCGGGTTCCGGCTGATCGGGTCCGTGTGGCCGAACGCGCTCTGCTTGTACATGATCAGGCGTGCAGCAGCGTAGGCCTCCTTGCTGAAGGCCGCACTGCCCAGGTTGCCATAGTCCGCGTGGAACAGCGGGTTGCCGTCACTGAGGTTCGGGTTGTTGTTCAGCAGCCCGTTGAAGACGAACCGCGACAGGGTCAGAACGGCGGAGCGACCCAGGGCCACGGGAATGCGGCGGATCATGCCGACATTGTCGTTCTTGATCGCCTCAATCGTGATGCTCTCGGTACCGCCGCGCTTGGTGACCTTGTAATCGGCACCAGTGTCACCGGGACTATCCATTTCCAGATAGGGGGCACCTTCGCCGACGTCCGGAAGGTCACCGTACCCGCCCAGGGTGGTGATGTTCATGCTCCGGAAATCGGTGGCCGTGGCAGGGGTACCGGTCAGCAGGCGCCAGGACGTGGCCTCGGGTGCCACGCGATAGACAGCGATCATCCGGCTGTGGATGGCTTCGCTCAGCACCGTGGACAGGGAAGTTGAATTGTAGGCCTCGGTGAGACGAACCGAATTCTCAAACTGCCCGGTGACCCGCTTGTCGCCGGTATACTCGATATAGCATTCCTTGAAGGACTGAGCGTGCCGGTGGTCCTTGTGTTTCTCATCAAAGAACGCAGCGAACATGTCGCGCATCTTGTCGTGGCGGTCCTTGATGACCTCGATCGAGCCGAAATCACCCAGCCCGGTCACCATGCCGCTTTCGACGAAGCTGCCCAGGTAATCGGCCTCGGCCTTGATGGCATCATCCACGGCCTTGGTATCGAACGGCTCGGTAGCTTCCTTGAAACGCGCGATCAGCTTCTGCTTGGCCAGCGCCGGCAGCTTGCACGAATTGATCCGGTTTTCCGCGCTGATGCGCGCCTCGACCATGCGCACGGCCTTCAGGATATCGCCGTCCTTGTCACTCGGTGGCGGATCAGCGGGCTTCATCGCCGCCTCCATCAGGCGGGTGGCCTCGGCTTCGGTCGTGTTGGTGGCGTCCTTGCCGGCCACCAGATCGGGGCGCGTCCTGCGCAGAATGTCGAGAATTTGGCTGACAGTCACGTCGCCCTCCGGGTTTGCGGCTTCGATGAAGGAAATGACCCGTCCGCCGGCTCCCGGCTCGACGATCAGATCGACGGAATGAACCTTGGTGAACGCCTCGGCGACGCGGACAGTGCGCCCGCCGGCCTTGCGGCTGGTTGCCTGTGCCTCAGCGTCGATGGACAGGCCGAACAGACCCTGCATGCCGCGCGCGACGGCCTCGCGGACCTTGACGCTGATGGCATGGGTCGGGTCGATCAGCTCCAGCACACCTTCGACGCGCGCGGGCTTTCCTGCCGCACCTTCGATGAACGTGGCGCCGGTGATCTGGCCGATCAGACGGTCAACATCCTTGCCGCCGCCTTGCAGGTGCAGGGCATCGGGCTTGTGATAGACCGGGGCGCCTTCAACCAGCTTGACCAGCGATTTCAGGGCGGTGTCGGGATAGAGATTGCCGTTCTTCGACAGCCCACCCTGGATAACGACGCACCGGAACCGCAGGGGTGCAGCACTGTCCTCAGATGCCGCTTCCACCATCGTTTGAAGGGTGCCGGCGGCCTCTTTGACCTTGGCGCTTATGGGCCGAAAGGTCTCCACCACCTGCACCGGCTCGCCCAGCTTCACACCGGTATCGCCCACCACCTCATAGGGATAGGACCAGAGCGTTTCCGGCTCACCCTTGCTATAGACGCTGACGATGGCTGCTTCCGGGTAAAGGGCACGGATATAGGCGCCAGCCTCGGGCGCACCCACCTGCACGCGCAGCCGGGCGATGGCCCCCTCGATCCGCCGCATCAGATCCTGATAGGACCCGGCAAAGGCCTCGGCGATGGAAACCGTGCCAACGATACCCTCGGGGGGAACCGGCGCGGCTTCGATGAAACGGTGGGGGAATCGGGCGCCCATCAGAACGCCTTCCGGATCTTCTGGCCAGCGCGGGTAACCACCACCAGCTCTGCCTCATAGAGGCGATAATCCAGAACATGATCGACCGGCACCCCGACGAAACGGGCCGCGTCTGCAGCCGTGATGGTGCTGGACAGATCGACAGCAGGCTCGACGGCTTTCCCCTCGGCCTGCTCGGCATTCGTGGCATTCAGACGGTCGATAACGGCCAATGCCGCCTTCTCACGGCCCTCTGCCGTGGTAGCACGGGTCAGGGCCGCTTCCAGCTTGGCTGCAAGCTCAGCTGTGTTCCCGGTCAGCGTGTCGATCTTGTCCAGGGCTGTCGCCGTCTCAGCGGCGGAAAGGGCCAGCGCCTCGTTCGCCTGTTGCAGACGTTGGGACAGGTCGGCATTCGCGGCGATCAGAGCCTCAATCGTCAGTTCGGGCCGGCTTTCACCACCCAAATCCGTCTGCGGCGGCGTCTGCGTTTGGCCCTGGGGCGGCACGGGCGCCACCCCTTGGGCGGCGTCCTTCGCCCCATCCTGCTGTCCCCGTTTCGTGGCCATGTGGCTCCCCGTTCATCCCATCGGCTGGTGGGATGACCTTACGGGGCGGGGATGTGGGGTTTAATGCGGAACCAGTTCCGCATGATCGGCCAGGGGCGGTCACAGCATAGCGGCCCCCTTGTATCACGTCACTGGCGAAAACTCCTGGTCTGTGTCAGTCTCTTGTCTGGCCGCCGTGATGCTGAGAAGCCGGCTTCAGCCTTGCCCCCTTTCGGGTGCTTGTTTCGGGGACCTTGCGCACCCCCGCGGCCTTTCAAACCGCTCCAACCACCTTTATCAGCGCCGGGTTGCTGGCCACAGCCTTTCGCGTGACCATGGAAGCGGTCTCCACCCAGTTATGGGCGCTGTGGCGCATCGACGGGTTCTTCTGGCGCAGATGAACGATGAAGGAAGCCGCCCGCTCCGGATCGTTTGGCACCTGCACCATGTAGTGCAAGCTCGGCCCGCGCTTACCTTCTTCAAGAAAGACCGCTAGCGGGCGGGAAAGGATATCCGGCAACTGCTCAATCAGCTCCGGCGGTACCGCAGCGCCCCGCGCCTTTTTATGCTGGCGTTGCATATGCACGATCTGACGATCCCCCAAGGCGATATCCACCGTGGCCACCTGATGACCGCGCTGTGCCAGCACCTTCTGGATCTGCGGATCAATTTGCCCGGCCGTAAAGAACCTGCCCTGCGGACGGGCCTTGCCAGCGGCCAGATCGGCGACCAGCTGTCGCGCGGTCTGCGCCAGATCCTGCTGCCGCGCATCCTTTACGGTACGGGCATCCCGGTTGGTGGCGATCTCCTGGTCGCTGAACGGCTTTTCAGCTGGGTGCATCACCTCCCAGCTCTTCATGATCGGCAGGCTGGTGCAGCCACAATTGATGGTCTGGCCGATGGGGGCCGCCGGGTCACGCGGACACATCAACTTGTGTCCGCCGATCAGGAACGGTTCATCGGGCTTAACCACCTGGCCATCGGCCATCATATGGGCAACGCGCGCCTCGCGCTTGCCAGATCGCCGCCATTGCTTGCGCAGGCCCGGCAGCATTGCCTTGGCCTGCACCATCCGCTCCTGCCCGGCCAGGCTGTAGGCCCGGCCCACCTCATCATTGACGATGGTGGTGGCCCGGCTGGCGCTGGGGCTGTCCTTGCCCAGATGGGCGGCCACCTTTCCCGCCGCCTGAAACGGCGTCTGCGTGCCCATGATGACCTGGGCCAGTTCTGCATTGACCTTGTTCACGGTGCTGGTGGCGATATCCGCGATCCGGTCCGTGGCAAAGCTCTGCATGGCCAGCAGCACTTGGCTGTTCAGCCTAGGCAGCGCCGATGCCAGATCAATCCCCACGCCCTTCAGCGGCGCATCGACTAGGGCCTGACCCAGGTCCCAGCCATCCCTTAACCCACCGATAACGGCCTCTGACGATGCGCCCTGGAAGATGGACATCTGCCGCCGCACTTCGGTCTGCAACAGCGGCAAGCGGTAGGCCTCCCACTCGCTGGGCTCGCCTGCCAGACGGGCGGCGATGTTTGTCGCCGCAGCATCCAGCAGGGACAGAACCGTCTCCCGCGTCCGCACCTTCAGGTCCACGCCCAGCTTCCACTGGCGCGCCCGCTCCGCGCGGAACAGCTTCTGTCGTTCGGCTGGATTCATGCCCCTTCATCCCTTTCCAGGGTCAGCCCCGCGATATTGCTGATCAGCAGCTCTGGTGCCTTCTTGGGCGGGTTGAGACCGGTGGAGTACGTGGTCTCCACCTCGATCAGATGGAACGCGGCGAAGATCTGCCGGATCTCGGGCGTGTCATTGATCGACAGCAGGAACGCCCCCTTGATACCGGCCAGCAGGGCGGCCACCCGCTCAAAGTCCGCCGGCTGGAAGATGCGCTTGCCGTAATCATCCTCGCATCCCCAATAAGGCGGATCGCAGTAGAACAACGCCCCTGGCCGGTCATAGCGGGGAATGAACCGGTCGAAGGGCAGGGCCTCAATGATCACGCCGGCCAGCCGTTCGTGCGCCGCCTCCAACAGCGGTTGCAGCTTCGTCACGTCGAATCGGGCGGGCATCCCCGGCGATACGCCAAAGGTCCGCCCTGCCACCTTGCCCCCGAAGGACAGGCGTTGCAGGTAGAGAAACCTTGCCGCCCGCTCCAGGTCGGTCAGTGTGTCGGGGTCTGTTTTGGTCAGCCGCTCAAACTCGCTGCGCGTGGTCAGCTGGAATTTCAGCATCTCCAGAAAGAACACATAGTGTCGCTGCAAGATGCGGAACAAGGTCGCCACGTCCCTGGAAATGTCGTTCACCACCTCGGCCTTCGGCACCAGCTGGCGGCGGAAGAACACGCCGCCCATGCCGACGAACGGCTCGCAATAGGCACTGTGCGGGATCTGCTCGATCAGGCGGGTGATACGGCCCGCAAGGTTGCGCTTGCCGCCGATCCAGGCGGCGACGGGTGAAATCGGTTCAACGCGATGCATGGACTCCATGGTGGTTACCGCTCTATAGGTTTCCCGCCCGTGCACGGGTGGCGGGATGGCCTGGGTGGGCCGATCTGGGTCATGCAGGTGCTAGCCTGCGGTTTGGGCGATTGCCGTCGCCCATCCCCCGCCGGCCAATCTCTGGCCACCGGGTATCCTGATCCGCCCCTTTAAGAGGCGACTAAGAGGCCTAAGAGGCCCAATTGAGCGTGCTGGGCGGCCCCGCCGGTACGCTGGGGGCCTACACGCCCTCTCACGCGGCCTGTGGCGGCTTTTTTGCCTCTTCCTCTTCGATGTCGTCGCCGGCATCAAAATCCGGGTCCGGATCGCTGCTGAAGCTATCCTCGCCTTTGCGCTTGGCCGCCTGCTCGCGCGCCTTGGCCAGCTCGTCCGCCGGGTCGATGTCCAACCCCATCTGTGCGGCGACCAGGGCGATCATCCGCATGACCGTCTCCTCGGTCAGCAGCCCCTGGTCCAGCATGGTCACGCAGGCGGCGGCCACCGACCCCAGTGCCTGGGCAAAGCGCGCCACATCCCGGCTGGCCAGATCCGGCATCTCGGCCCGCACCTGATACGTGGGGTCCTCTTCCCAATCGGCAGGGGCCAGCCCGATGGCCTCGATCCGGCTTCGCAGCACGAACTGACCCAAGTCCACCAGGATGCCCTGGATCTCGTTCTGCTCGTCGGTCAAGACCTTGAAGGTTGGCTCGGCCATGCTCTCGCCCGACGCGCGGTTCACATCGCCCTGGCCCATCCAATGTTCGGGGATGGTGCGGGCGCCCAACACATGCCCCCGGATCAGGCGGGCCGTCTCGCTGGCATCGCCCGCCTTCATGTCGGGCGTGATCGTGTCCCATTCCTCGCTGTCATTATGCACGCGGATAGAAAGGGGCTTCGGCGATGCGATCTCGCGCGACCGCGCCACCACCTCATCCTTCGTCGCCCCCTTCAGGGTCACGTCCCAGATGACCTGGCGCAGGGCCTTTGCCCGGTCCACCTCGCCGAACAGCAGCTCATTATAGGCATCGCAATGGTCGATGCTGGGCAGCAGGTCGCTGCGCCCCCGCCCGCTGTTGGGCAGGGCATTGCGGCGCCAGTAGAAGCATTGGCCATCCTGCATGCCTTCACGCAGGCGGCGGGCACCAACGCCCAGCAGCTCTTCATCCGGCCCTGCCAGGATGATCTTGTACAGCCGTCGCTTGCCGCCCAGCTTGGGCCGGACGATCACACCGATCTCCAGCGCCGGGTTCTCCGGGTCCTTGACGATGCCGTCGATGGTGACCGGGTCGATATAGCCCAGCCGCACCCGGCCAGAGACCTCATTCACGAACACCGGCAGGCACAGCTCACCGAACAGCTTCAGGCAGCGGACATATTCCTTCAGCTTCCGGTCCATCCGGTTGACACCATCCTTCCAGAACGTGTCCAGCCAGCCCTGGGCCTCCTTGTCGTCGCAGGCCAGCCGCACCCCCTCGGCCAGCAGATAGGCTAGCGGCAATTCAATCAGGCGATTGGCCAGCCCATTGCTGTCCCACAGATACCAGACCAGCTCCTGCATCCGCGCCTGGGCGATGGGCGACAGGTCGCGCTGCGGATGCTGCCCCGCCAGCGGGCGGTAATAGACATCGTCGGCGTCAATGGTCGCACCCGCCGCCTCGACAAACGCCCCGGCTTGAAGCGCATCGGGTGCCGTGGACAGGCCCATGGCCTCCGCGATCCGCGTCCACAAACTCATCCTGGCCTCCGAAACATGGGGGGATAATCACGGCGGAACATGCCGCTGGGGCTGTCCTGTTCGCCGTCGCTGTCGGGATCTGCACCAGGCTCGATAGTGACCCCAGCACCGGGTTCGATATCTTCGTGGGTCGCAGACCAAGCCAGGACGCCGGCCACTGCCGTATCACCGTGTCGGTTCTGCCCGTCTGATCCCTTGTCGCGGCCTGCATCCATGGTTGGCTGGCCGTTCGACAGCACCACGCGGCGATGATCCAGGACGATGTCTTCTGACATCGGCACCAGGATGGATTGGTCCTCATAAGCGGCACGGTAGCGGGGAAACCAGATCGCGTACCATTGGGCGGTCAGCGGGACCATCTCCACCTTGTTGATGCCAAGGTCGGGGTCCTGCGCCGCTTCCTCCGACAGCTGGCGACCGATCCCCCGGCTATCCAGTTTCATCCGGAAGAACAGAGGCAGCCGCTTGGCGATGTGGAACATGATCAGCCGTTGGCAGTCGAACGGCATGGACCGCAGTTCCAGCACCATGCAGGTCCGCCACTTGCCGGGCTGATGCTCTTGCAAAACCCAGAAGGCGGTCAGGTCGGCATCGCGCCCGAAATCGCCGCCCATGCAGGTACGGAAACGCGTGTCGATGCCGCGCAGGACGGGGTCCAGAACCTCGGCGATCCATGCCTTGATGACGTCCAGGCGATCCTTTTGCAGGAAGAACGCCCGCTCCACCGCCTTGCGCAGGTGCGGGATGCCGGCCACCCAGCATTTCTCAATATGGGCGCGGGTGAAATAGGCGCCGCTACCGCGCTTGGGCTGGCAATCAAGCTCCTCCGCCGCATCTTCCGCCGCAGGATAGTCGGCGCGGATCTCGGCGGTGTATTTGGCCTCGGCTTCTGGTGACCATGCCCAGCCCTTGACCAGACAGACGCGGCGAAAGAAACCCTCCGCGATGGCGTCATCAAACGTCGTTCGGTGCAGCGACCACGGCAGCTGGCCTCCACGGCACTTTTTGACCAGCTGGTTGAACTCGTTCTCCTCGGTATTGTGGGTGGAGACGATATCAATCTTCCCGCCCCACATCTTGTTGGCCATCGCACCCTTGATGACCTCAGACAGCTTCTGGTGAAAGGCCGCCTCGTCGATGCGCGCATGCCCCTGACGTCCGCGCCAGTTATGGGGATTGCTGGAAAGTGCCTGGATGACGAACCCGGACGCCAACCGGATGGAAAAGCGCACAATGTCCCGACGCTCGTTCTCGATCAGGAGGCTGTATTTGGCCACGCCGATCTCGCTGGCCTCGAAAACGCTGGATCGTAGGACCTGCTGATAGGCGCGGGCAAAGAAGGCACAGTCGCCGATATATTCAGCGGCCATGTCCTGATTATAGCCCATGTAGAACTGGTCCATACCGGACTGGTGCCCGGCCTCCATGACGCTTTCCGCCGCCAGACATCCCCAAGAGAAGCCAATACGGCGGGATTTTTCGGAGATCCGGATGGGCGACAGATCGGCATGCCAGCGCTGCTGGTAGGGCAGCAAGATATGCGGGATCTGGTTTGGCGGCAGACGGGCGCCCTCGCGCTTGGCCTGGATTTCTTCCACCCGATCCAGCAGCTCGCGCTTCTCCTCCGGCGGCAGCGAAACCTGTGTCAGTACCGGTTCAAAGGGCGCATTCATGCGGCCCGCCCGTCAAGCTTCACGCCCAGGATCTGCGCACGCAGGAACGCAACGTCGTCATCCGTCATGCCGCGTTGGGCAGCGGCCTCGGCAGCAGCTTCGGCTTGGGCGCGCTTTGCCCGCTCCATGTCGGCTTCAACTTCTTTGCGGATCGCCACCCGCAGATCCATGTCCGTCTTGGCGGCGGCACTCAGCTTGTGCAGGGCGCCGGCCAGGAAGTTGGCCTCCTTGGCACCCATCTGCACCGTATCCCCGGTTTCCGGGTCAATGGTCAGCTCGAAAACGGCATTCTGCATCAGCTCGATATTCAACTGGGCCAGCTTGCTGCCACCCTGTTCGCCCAGCTTACCGACCAGCCCTTCCGAAATGCTGCGGGTTCGGCGCAGGCGCTCTGCGACCTGATCCAGGTTCTGGACATGCCGCCCCAATGCGGACCGGGAGACGTCCACATCCAGTTCGCGCAGCTTGGCTAGGATTTCGTCGATGGTGCGGCCATTGCCGCGTAACCGCCCGATCTCCTCCTGGATTTCGGGCGGCAGTTTGTCGATGGAACTGGGGCGGGCCATGGTGTCACCGTGCCGATGGGCGGCTGATGCCGGGGATCGGCGCCAGGCCCTGCGCCGCATCGCTGCCGCGTTCGGTCAGCTCGGCCACGATCAGCCCGCC
This sequence comes from Rhizobiaceae bacterium, assembly GCA_027483885.1. Taxonomy (GTDB): domain Bacteria; phylum Pseudomonadota; class Alphaproteobacteria; order Rhizobiales; family Rhizobiaceae; genus Neorhizobium. The sequence goes on along the minus strand of JAIXTO010000016.1, from coordinate 12,751 downwards.
GGAAAGAACCTGGCAGCGGACAACCCCCTGCTGCTCCAGCCAGGTCATCTCCGTCCGGATCTGGTCACGTGTCGCCGCGATGCCCAACGCCTGCACGCTTTTGGTCAGCAGGCTGTCATTCAGCGTGTAACCCGGTGCTTCGGTCAGCAGCCGCAGCACCGATAGCCGCAAATCCTCGCGCCAGGCCTGGGCCATTGCGTTGATCGTCCCCATGTCTCAACTCCCCTGCGCCGCCCTGGCGATGATGTTTTCGTGGCGCTCAACCGTCCGCTCAACGCGGGCCATGGTTTCTTTCAGGCCCGCGAACCGTTCCCCGATGGCCTTCAATTCGCCTGCGACGTCCTTCAAGGCGGTCGCCAGTGCGTGCAGGTCCTCAGTTGTCGGAAGGGCTTCGGATCGTGTTTCAAGGACCAGTAGGCCCTTCTCCAACTCGCGCATATCCTTGGAAACGCCTTCAAGGGCCGCTCCCACTTTCTGCGCGATCATGCTGCGGATGGACCAGATGATCCACGCGACGCCAAGTGTGTTGGCGATCCCCAGAATGGCTGCGGCTGCCATGATCCAACCCGGATAATTCATCGCCGTAACCGCTCCTCGATCTGGCCCTGACAGAACAGGCACCGCTGCGCATGGGGATGGACGGCCAGGTGGGCCGGCTCGATAGGCTCTCCGCAATCGCCGCAGTCGGCGCGGCCTTCCGGTTCGGAACCCCGCCGGCCACGGACCAGAATGGCTGCCTGTTCGTCCAGTTGGGCTGCCTGGGCCAGATCCACGACATCACTGACCACGGCACACCTTCAGCTGATCGCGAAGCTTCAACAGACGGCTCAGCCACTCCCAGGTGGCCGGCGCCGCATCGGGCGGCAGCTTGGCTTCCAGCTCCGCCGCCACCGCCGGCCCGGCCACGGGCCAGGACGGGCAACCGCTCACCGGCACCGGTGCCGCCGGTTCAGAACTCACCGTCCCGCATGCGGCCAAGGACAGTTGCAGGGCTGTCGCCAGGGCGAGCAGCAATTTCGGCCTGTGCATCTTTCACCTGCGCGGTGGCGGTCAAATTGTCCTGGGCGGCGGCGGCCTGGCTCTCCAGCCGCGCCGCCTCGCGGGCCGCTGCCGGTCCCGCCAGCAGGGCCAGGAACCAGCGGGCAAGGCGGGCCAGGATGCTCACGGCTGCGGTTCCGTTTCGGGCGGGGTCAGGGCGGGGCGGATGGGCGTTGGCAGTCGGATGATGCCTTGCAGGCGGGCCGTCAGGCGCTCCCGCACCCCATCCTCATCCAGATTGAAGCGCTTCAGCGTGTCCGGCACGGCCGCGATGACATAGCGGGCGCCCTCCGCGACCAACTGATGGCGCGTCTGGACTTCGGCGGCATCCAACCCCTGGCGCAGCGCTCGCTCCAAGGCGGCCTGGATGCCATTGTAGAACGCATTTTCCAGCACCTCGCGCGCCTGCGCATCTTCCTTCAGGCCCAGATAGGTCAGAAGCCGGCGCACAACATAGACGGCCCCAAGTGACAAGGCCGTGATCAACGCTTCACCCAGCGGCCCCAGGGCCGGGGCCAGATCGATGGTATAGGCCCCCTCGGCGGCCAGCGCCGTCAGGGGAAACAGAAACAGCATGGCCAGCAGCGACAGCGCCGCACGGAACAGGTGGGGCATCACAGATCCTCCGTGTAGAAGGGCGCGACCAGCCGCTGCCAGTCCGCCAGGAATTTGGCCTCGGTGCCCTTGCCCGCAGGCGTGTTGTAGAACCGCTTCCACAGGCGGGCATACGCGGTGGCATCGGCCTTGACCGGCAGCACGCAGTCGCGCATCCGCCAGTAGCGCAGGCGGATCATCGCGGCGGCATAGGACAGGTTGGTGGCCAGTTGGTGGGTGCGCCCCGGCACCGGGGCCAGCAGATCGCGGACCCGTGCCGCCAGTTCCGGACGCGACGCCAGGAACGTGTCCCAGATATCGTCGGCGGTCGCCTGCTCCATCTGGCCCAGGCCGTAGGCAGGCCCCCAGGTGCGATCCCCCGCGCCGGTATGCTGATCCAGGGCCGCAAACTGGCTTTCGGTGGCGATGGTCCCAACCACAAGCCAGACGGCTACATCGCTGTCAAAGCCCCGCAACCCATCCCCCACATGGGACAGGGCGGGTCGAATGACATAGCGTGGAAGATGGATGGGAAGCATGGCGTCGATCCGGAAGCTGTTCCGGATGACACTAAAGCTGCTGCGGAAACGGGCCGATGCGGAACCACTTCCGCATCAGGACCTTATCCGAACAAGTCGGGTTCGCTCTGATCGGCCTCGCGGGCACCGGCCTTGACGCCCCTGACATGCCGGTCGGTCACGCCCAGGGCACGGGCAATCTGCGCATGCGACCCCTTGGCGGCGGCGATCATAGCCTTGCGCGAGCGCTGCGCATAGAGGGACGGTAACAGCAGCTGCTCCCCCGGTCGCCAAGCGCACAGCTTACACGCAGCCTCCAACCCGATGGCCAGCGCAATGGGGTGGCGCTGATCCAGGGATCGGGGCACATAAAGCCGAATGCCGCCCCACTCGCGTTGCAGGATCTGCGCCGCCTCCGCCCCCACCACGTCAGCCAGCTCCACCAGCCCCGCCGGCCAGCCGCGCATATCGATTTTCTCAGGCGGGTTGGTGGGGGCGGTCACGGGCGCCCCCCATCGGCGATGGACACGTGACCGCCTGAGAAGCATGATTTCCAAAACGCGAACATGGCAGGGGAATTACGATGCGTACTCTGGTGACACTGATGGCCGTCGCGCTGTTGTTGACGGGCTGCTTTGAAAGCCCGAAGAAGCTCGCTATCCGAGACAGCCTGATCCGGTTGCAGGCCGAGTTGGATAACGGAATCACCCTGAGTGCGTTGCAGATGCGGCTGACAATGCTTGATGCAGATGTCAGGACGGCTGTGCTGGACAACGCAATCAGCAATGACTTGGCTCAACAGCTCGATGTAACCCTGAAATTGGGGCGTCAGGTCGAAAAGGCTTGGCGTACCAATTTTTACTGCCTTGGTGAACAGTGGGTGGAGCGCGTTTGCCTGCCAAAGATTTTCGCGACGTTCTCTGAAATTGGTGCGCCAGACCACATCATGGCCGAATGGCAAAGGCGCGAGGCCGAAGACGTTGCAGCCGACAAAGAGGAGGCCGCAAAAGTCCCTGCCGAATTGAAAAAACTGAAACGGAATTTCATCACTCTGGACGTGAATGCGAAAACCAAGGAATTGCAGGAAAGCGCTATGAGTCTGACGCCGTTTCAACACCAGGAAGCAGTCGAGGTACTGTTGTCCGTGCTGAATGATCGGATCGGTAAGACGGTGGCGGCGTTTCAGCATTAGAACAGCCTCCCCTGCGCGGCGTTGGCCCAGACATCGGCCCGCCGCGCATCCTCCCGGCGCAGATCCGCGCGGGCCTCGGCCAGATCGGCGGCGGCTTCGTCGGTAAGCGGGATGAAGGGCGCAAAGCTGCAATCCCGCGTTCCCTCGATCAGATCCAGCAGCAGCCCGCGCAACGCCGCCTCGCCACGCGGCTGCACCGCATTCAACGCCACCGCGAACGCACACAGCTCCTCCATCGGGCCACCCAGCAGGGGGCGATCCGTCGGATCGAAAAGCTGATGATCGGCGGCGTGGTAGCTGGTCGGATTGTCCATGGTCAGGCAGCCTCCGCCATGGGCAGGTCCATGCTGTCCAGCATGGCGCCGATGATGGCCCGCGCCGTTGCGACCGGCACGGCATTGCCAATCTGCTTGGTAACTTCCTTGTCGTTGCCGCTAAACCGATAAGCTGGCGGGAAGCTGGTTGCTGCCGCCAGTTCGTGGTTCAGAAGCATGCGGAACAGCAGCGACAGCTTGGCGTAGCTGGGTGCCCCGGTCACCGGGTCGATAACCACCACCAATCTTTTCGCCCCAGCCAGGGCGGCCAGAATGTCGTTTACGGTAAGGTCGATTTCCCGGAATTGAACAAAGGCGGGATCGACCAGCGCTAAACGCTCGCGGGTGGTGATTGTGGGCAACGGCGTCTCTACCGAGGTTGCCGTTCCGGTGCTGTAATAGGGGACGATAAGCGGGTTCAGCAGCCCCATGCCACGGCTGCCTGGCTGTGATGGCAAAGGCTGCTCGACCGAATGCATACGCGCAGCGGGACCGGAATGGTTCACATGGAGCAGCGCCGGCTCCACGCCCTCGATATTCACCAGTTGCGGCACCGCCACGCGGATGGCGCCAGCAGTGGCCACGGTTGGCAAAGGCTGGCCGGCAGGCCGCGCCACACTTCCGCTCTGCTGGCCGACCACGAAGGCGAGGTCCGCCTGGGCCAGTCCATAGTGGTTTCCCCCAGCCGCGAGCGTGGGAAGGGGCTCGCCCATGGAATGCGCCGTGCCGGTTCCGTGCAACTCGATCAGCGCCGCGCCGTCCGCGCTGACCTGTCGATCAGATTGCGGCAGGACCAAAGGTTTGGTCTTTCGTCCCTTCGTAGCTTCGTAGGCCACGGATCGGCACAGCTCGACCTCAAGCGCCGCAACATAGAGCGCCGCCAGGGGGCCGAAATGCCGGCGGGCGCCGACGATCAGCCGACGGATGGTATTGCTGGCAAGGGGCCGGGGCCGGTCAAAGATGCACTTTCCCTTGCGGTCCCAGTCGATGAACTCGCGGGCGGTGCGCCATTGCTTCACGGCGAAGAGACCGTCCCCGGCCTTTGCCGCATGGGTCGGCATGGGCCAACGGACAGGGCGGCCATCCTTGCGGAAGATGCCGAAGTACCGCTCCCGCGTGGTCCCATCGCCGTAATCGGCACAGCGCAGAACGCGTGCATCATAGGTGTAGCCAAGTGCGCAGATCGCGTTGACCCAGGACAGGTAGTATTTGCCCTGCAACCGCTTGATGGGCTTCCCGGTGGCGGGATCGACCGGCCCCCACTGCATGAATTCCGGCACGTTCTCGACCACAAGGGCGGTGACATCCAGGTCGGTCAGCCATGGCAGGATGTACCACGGGTCCATGCGCTGTTGGTCATGGATGGGCCGGCCTCCTCGCGCGCCTGAAAAGTAGATGCAAGAGGGCGAAGCGATCAGAACGTCGATCTTTCCGCCGGGGAAGGCGACTATTGGCCGGACGGTGGCCATGTCCTGGCAATAGTGGCGGATGCGCGGGTGGTTCGTCTGATGGGTTTCAACGGCGGTCGGCCAGTGGTTAAAGGCTGCGGCATCCGCGATGTCTATGCCACGTTGCTCAATCGCTTCCACCGCGCCCTGCGTCCATCCCCCGGCACCACAGAACTGATCGGCAAAGATTACAGTCCGACGATGCAGCGGCGATCCGGGCGATGCCCGATCCCGGCGGAGTTTGATCACTTGCTTCGTGTCACTGGAAACGAGCGCATCCAGGACGGTGTTGGCATACACGGTCATTTCCCCGCCGCCTTCTTAGCCAGCCGCCCCAGCCAGCCCTTCAGGGCCTGGATAAGGCGGCTCTTATCGGTCCCTGAGAGCCATTCCAGACGATCCACCGGGCGCTTCAACTGCCGGGCGGCCCAGGCCAGCAGGCGCGCCTCGTCCGCGTCCTCGATCTGGCCGGCGGCGGCCAGATCGGCCCAGTATTGGCGGATCAGGGCCACCTGATCGCCCTTCGGCGTGCTGGCGCGACGGGGCGGACCACCCTTGGCCGCCCCATCCTTTGCCAGGGCATCCAGCAGCAGGCCCAGCTGGGCGGGGGACAGGTCCTTCAGGCTGCGCTTGCCGGTGTGACGCTGCATGTATTCGCGCCAGACCGCATCATCCGCCAACCCCGGCACCTGCTTGCGCCGCACGAACACGGCGCTGAAATCGTTGCTCATCACCGCCTCCCTGGCCCGTTGCGCTCCGCCGCGTCGGCGGCCCAGGCGGCCATGTCCGCCTGCTGGGCACCAGCGGAGACCAGCTCATCCCAGACCGCATCGAAGGCCATCTTGGCGGTACCTGGGTCGATCTTGTCAGACCTCGGCACATCACCCCGGAACGCGCCCAGCACCCGCACCAACACCCCGCGCGCCCAAGCGCGCCGTTCGGCACGCAGCGCCCGGTCGCCGCGCAATTCAGACAGCAGCAGCGAAAGCTCGATGACAGGGGCCGGCAGGCTGGCCATGGGTCAGCCCTCCTTGCCCTGGCGGTCGCGCAGCCGCACCCCCGCCTCGACCAGCAGCTTGGCGGCCTGCGCTACCAACTCGGCAAGGTCGCGGTGCCCCATATCGATCAACAGTTCTGATCGCTCGACTTCGCGGCGCCCGCGTGCGACCAGCACTTCGGCCAGCATGGCTGGATCGTGCGGGATCGGGCTGCTGCGCCAGCGGCGGTCATTGTGCGTCTCCGCAATGTGCCGCGCCACTGCCGCCGCCTGTTCGTCCGACAGGGATTGGTTCGTGCTGTCTACCGTGGCGACCTCGACGTTGCCCGCGACGACAACACCGGGGCTTGCCTCGCTGGCGCCCCACATCAGGGCCAGGATATCAACGGACATGGGCCGGCTCCCAATTGACGATGACGCCGACAAACAGGCCCGTGTCGGGGTGGGCCCTGGCCCAGAAGGCCAGCAGCTCCGCCCAGTCGGTGAAGCCGTCACAGCGTGCGAAATGGTCCAACTGTTCACTGGTCGTGTAGACCAACGGCGCGTCCGGCACCCGGATGGACACGCGCCCGCCTGCGTCTGCGGGCGACAGATACACATGGATCGGTGCCACCTGATTGCAGATGGCGGTGCCGATCAGGGTGCACTGGCGCGTCCGCATGCCGGTATACAGCTGCACGGCCTCACCCACGCGGGCATGCCGCTTGCGTTCCAACCGGATGGTGTGCCGCTTCATCCCCGGCACCCACGGGCCGGCTTCAAGGCCCGCCAGGATCGGATCGCGGAACATCTTGTTGAAGGAATAGGCGACCATAGTCAGGTCCTCCCGGCGGGCGCACAGGCCCGCGTAAAGCCGTCATGGGCCTGGCCGTCCAGAAGGTTCCCTGCCAGCTGCTTGCCGACGCGGTATAGCCACTGATATCCGGTGGGATTGTCCGTGGGCCTGTCGGGGTCTTTTATGGATGCCGTGAAATCGGCCAGCGCTATTGCATCAACTTCAATGGCTCGGTCTGTGCGGGCCAGCCGCTCCTTAATGCGGCGGGCATGCTGTGCAACCGAGAAGTCGCGCATACACACTCTGCCGTCTGCCAGCATTGAGATGCCTTCAGATTTCGGGAATCTACGGGCGTTCCCTTTTGGGCCGTGGCAGAAGACATCAACGCCAGGGGTAGGCCGCCACTCACCCCACTGCTTGAAATCGTAGGGAATGCCATGCTGCGCGCACCAGTCACGGGTGTTGCGGTGCCAATCAGGGTGTGTGGGCCGAGCCTGGGGGCCACTTTCGCCCCCCGACACCATGCCAGCGATGAATTCCCACCCAGTCCAATCAACCGGACCGATGGCGGGCTCATAGCTGACCCAGACGCGGTAACCAGCCTCATCCAACTGTTTTGCGTACGCCAAGCGCTCGTCCGCTCTGGCCTGATCCTCGACGGAGACGCCGAACCACACATGCACAAACGCCATATGCGGCGGCACACAACCAGATTTCAGCTTTGGCTCATAGGCGAGCAGATGTTCGAATAGGACCTGCGGCCGCTTGGTCAGCACCTGGAACACATGCCAATAGGCAAAATGCATAATCTCCAACACCTGGAACACGTCGGTGCGGGCCAGCGCCTCATGCCCCAGATCAGACATCGAATTCACGAAGATGCGACGGGGCCGCTTCCAGCGCAGGGGCTGATCCAGTGCCTCCTCAACCAACCGCACCGTGCCGTTGAAAACGGCCTTATCCTTCACGATGTCCGTCAGGCCGGCATACTTCGCCACGCCCATCCGCTCCATGCGGGCGGACTGGGGCATGGCGTAACAGTTCTTGCAGCCGGGGCTGTGGATTGAACAACCAACCACCGGGTTCCAGGTGGCGTCGGTCCATTCGATACCAGTCTTGTCGCCCATGGTTCAGCCCTCCCGCTTCGCGCGGACGGCGGACAGGTCCACAACGCGCGTGCCGTCGCTGATGTCCGGTCGCGCCACGTTCTCGGCCCGCGCGGCGATGATCAGTTCCGTCAGGCTGGGCATCTCGCCGCCGGCCGTCTTCAACGTCTCCAGCGTCGCTGCATCGATCTCGAACCCATCCGGCGCGCCCATCGGCAGAACGCCTTCCCGCTGCATATCCTGCATATCCTCGGCCAGCCCCGCCGCCGCCCGCGCGAAATAGTCCACGATGAAGGTCCCGCGACCGGTGGTCACGGCGCCATACCCCAGCGCCGCGACCACCGACGACAGCATCAGGGCCGTTCCCTGCTGCCGTTCCAGGCAGCGCAGAACGCCCGCCGCATGCATGATCGGCGCCGGGCTGGGCTCGGCCCCGCTGGCAATCGCCGTCAGAATTCCCAGGTCCTTCATGGTCGCCTCCTTATCGGCTGGGGGAGGCGGCGGTCGCCGCCTGCACCCCGGCAAGGTCGATGGAGATGCTGGTCCACAGCGCGTTGACGTCCGGGCGCCGGGAGAACCGCATATAGGTCGTGGTGCCCTCGGTCCGGATGCTGTCGCCCAGGGCCTCCATGGCCCGCTTCCACACCGGGTTGTTGATGTTCAGCCGGCGCAGCTTCAGCAGCGCGGTGCGGTCCACCGTGCCCTCCTTGTCGGTGTTGAACGCCCCATCGACCAACGCGCGGATCTCGTCGCGCGCGCCGTCCGACCAGCTGGCGATGCATTCATCGACAAGGCTGCGGGCGACCTGAAGCTGCGGGCCGAACACGATGCGGTCGGCCACCTTCAATTCGACCTTCATGCAGCCGTCATAGCTGGTCAGGGTCAGGTTGCCCTTTTTGCCGCCGCGCTTGGCCCCGTACTTCTCGGCGATCAGATCCAGGAAGCTGTTGATGTCATCGAATGTGTGGCCCTTGAACCGCGCGATCTGCGCCGACAGCGCCTCGGCATAGCCGATGATCGACTTGACTGTCTGGTCCTGCAGAAGGTCCACCGCGTCGATCATGGTCAGTGCGTCGAACCCGCCACGGTTGTTCGGCAGCATCAGCCGCCCGTCGATATTCACGGCGCCAGGGTGGCTGGGACCCTCGGCAATCACCTCCGGCGCGGCCAAATCGACGGCGTCAGAGGTATCGGGGAGCAATTGACTATCCATGGTTTCCTCACTTGGATTGGGTGGTTTGATGTTCACGCGGCTTGCGCTTGCGCCGGTCCTGCTCATGGTGGGCCAAAGCCCAGGCCATGGCGCGGTCCGCCAAGACGTCCATATCGTCGGCATAGACCCAGCCGGTGTAGACGTGGCCCCAGCCGCTTCTCCAGCTATCGGAGCCATCCGCATCGTACTGACGGACAGGGGTGGCAACCTTGGCCAGAAGCCCGAACACGCCCCGCTTCAGCAGCCATTCCGCTGCATCACACGCGTCTCCGTCCGACATTTGCGTCATGAGAAGCTTGTCGAAGTGGGGGAACTGCTCACGCAGGTGCTGGATGTTGATATCGTCTAAGGCGACGCCTGCGATGCATTCCTCGTAGAATTGCTCGCTGAAAGCCTCCGGCGGTGCTTGACAGTCAGCGAAGGCCATGGCGAGGCTCAGAATGACCTCGACGCGAACTTCAACTTCGAAGAACCAGCCGGAAAGTTCCTCAGCACTCGGGAACTTGGGTTTTGCGTCCGGCAGCTGCTCGACGAGCTTCCGGAGGCTAGAGAGCGCGTCGGGAACACCCTCCTGTGTGTCATCGTCCTCAAAGCCTGCCAGCATACCCACAGCAAAACGGAGCGCTTCGGCAACCTCAGGCGTGATCTTGATGGTGACCATGGCACCCTCTCAGGGAAAAAGCGCGCGGCGCACGCGGTTGATAAAAAGGGATAGACGGGACCGGCGCTTACGCGGTCGCTCGGGCAGGAACCGCCGGCTGGCCCAGTTGATGCCGGGGAAGCGTGTGGAGCCGCATTTCATAGCGATGCACCTCTTTGACGGTGGTGTAGAGCCCACGCTGGCGCTTCCAGAGCCGATGCAGATCGCCCGGTCGGCGCCGTTCGACGATCAGGTTATAGGCGCCGTCCTCGCGCGGCCCGTCGCAGGTGACGACATGGCCGATCATCAGCCGGCCATCGAGGCGCCAGCGCACCCGCTGGCCGATCCAAGGGCGGGCGGGCATCACGCGGCTTCCAGCAACTCATTCGCCCCGGCCAGCTGCGCCCAAGCGGCCTGCATGTGCCGCAGGTTACGCGGCTCTTCGGTCCCGGCGGCCAGCATGCTGGCCAGGGTCAGAACCTTGGTCATGCCGCGCAGGGCGCCGGGCTTGCCCGCGATGACGCGCAGCCATTTCTGCTCGCCCTCGTCCGTCACGCCCCAGCCCTTCAACAGGGCATCCACATCGCCCGCCATCGCGCGTTTCAGGTTGACGCGCATCCCCACCCGGCTGGACAGCTGCGCCAGATCGGGCTTGCGGCTGCCGCCGATCAAGGCGCTCAATTTTTCATTGCCGGACACAACAACGCCGATCTTCGCGGCGTCATGGATTGACGCCCGCAACTGGTCCAGCGCCAGCACCGACAGGTGCTGTGCCTCGTCGATGATCAGCAGGCCCTGCGTGCCTTTCACCCGGCGTTTGACCTCATGGCTGGCGTCGCCCAGGGCCTTCAGCTCCATGCCCATGGAACGCGCGATCTCGCGCAGCATCATGCCGGGCTTGGCCGATGCCGGCTCCATCGTGGCCATCCAGACATTGGGGTTGGTTTCGCGGTAATGATCCAGGGTCAGGGTCTTGCCGATGCCCGGCACACCAATGATGACCGCGAAATCTGGCGCCATCTGCGCGTACTGCAGGATGGGGATGATCTTCGCCGCCGTGGGCGTCATCACGAAATCGGGCACCTGGGGCTTGGCCAGCACCGCCTTGGCCCGCTCCTTCCGGGCGCGCAGCCATTTCTGAATATCGGCGGCACAGGCGTCGTTATTGCCGCCATACGTGTCGTTCAGATAGGCCGTGAAGGTGGAATAGGCCATGCCAGCGTCCATCGCGGCCTTGGTCATCGCCGAAAACTCGGCCTTGGCCACCCGCTTGGCCTCAGACCGCAGATCCGCGTGCTGCTGCTCGGTGAAGGTGCCTTCTTCGGGAATCGCATTCATGATAGGGTATGCTCCTTGTTGGTGAGTTTGAGGGCTTGGGGATGCTTGGCCGCGCCCCAGGCCCTCAATCGTTTTGGACCAGCCGCAGGCGCTCCATCGCGCGCCCGAAATCGGTCAGAACCTGTTCTTCATCGTGGGCCGGGGCCGCCTTCAGGGCCGCGCTGCCGGCGGTGCCGAACACCGGCCGGATGATGCTGGCCGGGATGGGCGCAGGCGCGGCCTCGGCCTCGGGCAGGTCCGGCATCATCGCCGCCATCTCCTCGACCGACATGCGCTGTTCGGCCTTGGCCATGTCCTTGGCGGCCTTGATCCAGGCATTGCGGGCGCGGGCATGGGCGCGGCCTGCCTCGACATCGGCAAAGCCGGCGGCCTCGACACATTGCGCGGCCCCCAGATAGGCGCCGGAGAGGCTGTACAGATGCACGTCGGCGTGCAGATCCTGGGGGTCGAACCGCACCACCAGCTTGTCGCCGCGATGCTGGGACAGGAACTCGGCCCAGTACCGGTTGCCCTCGATATGCACCGATCCGTCCACCTTGCGGGCGGTCACGCCCTCGGCGGCCAGCAGCCACAGGCGGTGCTGCTGCGGCGTGGCCTTGCGGATGGGGGCCTGGGCATAGCTGGCCTCAAACGCGGCCCGGAACGACAGCTTCCCGCCACAGACCGCACTCTCCCGCTTGGGCCGGTTATTATGCTCATGGACGCCCCAGGCCAGGACCTTGATGAATTCGTCGATGGGCACAGCATGGCTGCCGTAATTCTCGGGCTTTGCCGTGGGGTTGTTGCCCGTATAGGCGCCGGCAAACCGGGGATCGGTGGCAATGTTCTGGCAGAAATCGCGCCATGCCCGCTCAATCGGCTTGGCCTGGCCGTGATAGGGCGTGGTCCAGTGGATCTGCACGCCCAGGTCCGTCAGAAGACCGCTCGGCTCCTCTTCGCGGACCTTGAACCGGTAGCGGTTGGCAACCCCGCCGGTAATCCATTTCGATGCGAATGCGCGACCATTATCCAGCCAGCAATGGTCCGGAATGCCCCAGTTGATGACCATGTCCCCGATGGCCAGCCGGACCAGTTCCTTGTTCTCCGAACGGTCCACGCGCCAGGACAGGATCGTGCCGCTGTACAGATCCTGGAAACCGACCAGACAGGGGCGCCCGATGGTCCCGTCAGGCCACTTCACGAAAACATCGAATGTGTGGCCGTCCACATTGACGGCCTCCATCGCGTGGAACATCGACCGGTCGCGTTCCTGCGCCGGGAACATGCGCTTCAGGGCATCCACGCCCTCGCGCTTCAAAACCTGCACCACCATGGGAACCTCCTTCATGATCCGCCGCGACAGCGTGCGGCAGGACGGGATCGTCCATCCCTTGGCCTTGGCCACACCGGCCATGGCCCGGTAACAGACCTCGAATGGCCGGGCCTTGGCCTCGGGCCGCAGGTAATCCGCCAGCAGGAAATCCCATGCTGCCGGAGTGCAGGCCTCCGTATCGGCCTGCCGGCCCACATAGCGGTCCATCAGGTAGGCCAGCCGATCATCCCGCGCGATGCCGGCGATCCGCTGTTCCCAGCCATAGT
>JAIXTO010000247.1 GCA_027483885.1 Rhizobiaceae bacterium | reverse complement strand
CGTAAGGCTCGTCGAACTTCACCTTGAAGGTCTGCTTGTCGACGACTTCAAGCTTCATCGGCTTGCCGCCGGGTGCCAGCGTCTGATCGACGGCCTTCAGCAGATCGCGGTTGAGGAAGACGTCATTGTACCAGAACTCGACGTCTTCGGTCGTCACCGGCTGACCGTCGGACCATTTCAGACCCTTCAGAAGCGTGAAGGTGAATTCGCGCGAATCCTCGCTCACCGAATAGGACGAGATGTAGCCGGGTATGAGATCGAGCTTGCCATCGGCGTTCTGCGACCACTTCACCACGCGTTCTTCCATGAGCTTGGTCGGCCCCCAGCGGTCGCCCGGCCCCTTGAAGCCGCGCTGCCATGTGCCGCCATACTGGCCCACTTCGACAGCCTTGATAACGGTGGGCTTTTCCGGCAGGCGCTGGTCTACCGGCGGCAGCTTTCCGGCCTTCACCTGCTCGGTGAGCATCGGCGATTCCTGGAAGGCAAAGGCCGAACCAGCAAGACATGTCGCCAACAGCATCACGGCATACTTCGTGCAAATATTTTTATGAAACATTGTGCCATCCTCCCAGATCAGCAAAATTGACACGCTTTATCCTCCATTTACCCCGGATTAAGCGCATGAGTGGACGATCTTGTATCGTCGGACAAAAATCAAGTTAAAAAATATTTTCACGTTTATCGCGAGGAAGCCGAAATGCCGCCGCTTTCCCGCTCGATCAGCTGGCAGCCCAGTTCGATGCGGCAGGCGGGATGATCGGTTCCAAGCACCGAAAGCCGGTTTTCCAGAATCTGCACCGTCGATGCGGCCAGCGCATCGAGAGGCACACGCACCGTCGTCAGCGATGGCACCGTGAGCGCACCGGGCGCCACCCCGTCAAAGCCGACAACTGCGATATCCTTTGGGATGGCAAAACCCTGCGCCTGCAGTTCCATCAGCGCGCCGATGGCCAGATTGTCGGCGGCACAGAAGACGGCGGTAAAGCCATCCAGCCCGCCCCGCTCGGTGACAAAATTGCGCAAGGCCTGACGGGCCTGATCGGGCTCGTAGCCACCCGCATACAGAACCTCGCCAAGCTCCCGCGGCAGGTCGCGCTCGGCATAGGCATCGTGAAAGCCGTCGACGCGGCGCATGATCGTCGAGCGGCCCTGCCAGGTGAGATGCAGGATGCGCCGGTGCCCCTGCGCCAGCAGCCATTCGGTGGCAAGGCGCGCGCCGTAGCGGTTGGCAGGCGCCACCGTATCGACGCTCATCGTCGGGTCCTCGCCGTTCAGCAGCACCACGGCGAGATCAGCAGCCGCAAGGGCGCGCAAAAGTTTTGGATTGTCATCAAAGACCAGCGCCACGCCTTCGGCCGAAACGGCGCGCGCGCCGGCAATAATCTCGGCAGCATTCAACTCCGGCGACCCGGCATGGGCGACGATCCGGATGCCGCGCCGTTCGCATTCGCGCGACAGCGCCGTCAGCAGCGTCCAGGAAACGAGATTGATGTCGTTATGCGGCAGGTTGCCGGGGGGCACTGCGAGATAAAGCGTCGTCAGCGAGGCAATAGCCCCCTTCTGCTGGCGCTTGGCCAGATAACCGAGCCGGCGCGCCACTTCCAGCACCCGCCCCCGCACCTCCTGAGAGATGGGCGCTGTTCCATTCAGCACATGCGAGACGGTGCTCAGCGCCACCCCGGCCTCGCGGGAAATATCCTTGATGCCGATTTTGCGCTCGCTCCGCCTGTCCAGTGTCAAGATCTGCTACTCCGCGTAAAATGGGTTGGTGAAAAGCCGTGGCTCACGAGCATGCCAGATTTCATAACGGATGAAACGCCCGGAAAATGGCCGCTCCAGTGTCATCGTGGCCCCGGTTGCGGTGATCGCCTCCACCGTGCCGGCCTCCGTCACCGTGCGGATCTCGTCACCCGTCACAAGGCCCGAGAAGATCACGCCCGTTGCAGCGCCCGCCGACACCTGCGCGCCAAACATCGGCAGATCGTCGGCGCTCGGCACCGCCATGGTTTCGTCCGGCGAGAAGCTGACGACATTGCGGCCCTGGCGCACGCCAGACAGGATGTCACGGATAGAAGCACTGTCGGCATAAAGACGGTTTGCAGGGCGCCCGTGCCGGCGGCGGTTCTTGAGGTGAAAATCACTGCCGCCGGTTGCCGGAATACGGCGCCCGGACACCAGCAATTCCTGCCAGAAGGCCAGCCCTTCCTCGTTCATCACCGACCAGTTGCCGTTCCAGATCTCATAGGCATCGAAGGCGACATCAAATCCCGCCTGCCAACGCCCGCCGGCCGAATTCTGGAAGGGATGGTTGATGACGATGGTCGCGCCATTGGCCCGCGCTTCCGCCATCTTGTCGGCGACATCCCGAGGTGAGCGGCAGCGCCAGTCTTCGACCGGACGCCCGAGGCCGAGAAAATTCGTGTGGCCGTAAAAGGAGGTCAGCTCCATCGCCGGGATCACCAGAATATCCGGATCATCAGGCCGGATGATATTCTGCGAGACCGTGTTGTGATCGGTGATCGCCATGAAATCGAGCCTTGAGGCGCGCGCCCGGTGGATGGCATCGAGCACCGTCACCCCACCGTCTGAATGTTCCGAATGGCTGTGCAACTCCCCGGCAAGCCAGCGCGGGCGCTTGGCGATCAGCCGGATCTGCAGGTCCACCTTGCAGGCAGGCCCGATTTTCACGATACCGAGCACCACATGCCAGGCGCCTTCCAGAGGCCCCAGATCATAACCCGGCGTGGCACGATCTTCCTCGAGCGTGATATGGCCGCGCTCGGAGCCCGTCCAGCCGCGCATGCGCCCATTGTGGGCTACACCGAGATCGATGACGCTGCCTCCCCCGCCGAAGGGAAAGTGATAACTCACCTCGATGCGCTCGATATCGGGCCCCACCGCAAAAGGGATCTCGATGAAGGACTTTTCGCCCTCGGGAAAACTGTCGATGACGTGGGTGAAGGTCTGGTTGCCATGGCTCATAGGGTCAGCCCTTCAGCTTGAGCGTAATGATTTCGAACGGCCTGAACGCCAGTTCGAGGTGGTGGCCGTCAAGGGCAAGTGGCGTTGCCCCCTCCTCCATGAGATCAACGAGTTCCACCGAGCGGATCGACGGATCAAGCGCGATGCGGCCAAGGCAGCGGGTGCCTGAGACTTCAAACAGACGCACGATCGTGCCATCGCCCGCCTCGGCGCGCTTGATGGCTTCCACTGCAAGGCCCGGTGTCTCAACGGCAAGAAGGGAACCGGCCGTTTTGCCGGCACCGGCAGAACCGGACAGGATATGCAGCGGCAGATTGAAGTCCTCGGCCGCCGCGTGAACGGCGCGCTTGTCTGCGTCATGCAGGAAAATCGCGTAACGCAGCCGGTGCTCGCCCTGATCGGCCTCTGCCCACGGATAGGTCGGCGAGCGCAGCAGCGTCAGGCGAAGATCAGAACCCTTGGCGTCGTAGCCGTATTTGCAATCGTTGAGAAGTGCCACGCCGAAATCGGCCTCGCTCACATCCACCCAGCGCTGCATGGAGCATTCAAAGCGGGCACGGTCCCAGGATGTGTTGCGGTGGCTTGCCCGGCGCACATGGCCGAACTGGATTTCCGCATCCACATGCGCGGTGTTGAGCGCCAGCGGAAAGGCGGTCTTCACCACCGTATTGTGCTCGTGCCAGTCGATGAAGCAATCGACCTCCAGCTGCCGGGCGCCGGCTTCCAGCGACACGACCTGCACGATGCTTGACGCCTCGTAACGCCATTCAAAGCGGATCGCGGCGCGCAGCGGCCCCGTCTCCACCACCTCGGCCTGCACCAGATCGTCGATCTCGAAAAACTGGTCTTCGAAATCGGCATCGATATCCCAGGCATCATATTGCGCCGGCATGTCGCGAAACGCCTGCAGGCGGTTGGCCAGGCCGCCAGCGGGCAGGATCTCCCGCTCGCGTTTCCGGTCAAGGATCGAGGTGATGCGCCCGCGCTCGTCAAACCGAACGGAGAGCGCATCGTTTTCCAGATGTCGTGGCGAGACAGTCAGAACCGGTGTCGCCGGCTCCTGCCGGCAGGATTTAAGATCGGTGAAGGCAAGCGGCGCAAGGCCTGCCACCGAGACGGCATTAACCGTCGTGCCATCAGCCCTGACAAGAGCCTGCTCGCCCGCAATGCCAAGCTTTTCCGGATGAAGTGCCAGACCTGAACGGATGCGCCCCGTCGTATTAAAAAGGGTCGGCCTGCCTGCTTCCACAAGGCCGTCGAGCAAGGCTTGGCGCAGATGATCGGCGGCTTCAAAGAAGGCTGCATAATCGCGGTCGCTGTCGTCATAGACCGCGCCAATCGAGGAGCCCGGCAGAATATCGTGGAACTGGTTCAGCATGACGATATCCCAGAGCCGGCGGATTTCGTCTGTTGGATAGGCTTGGCCACCCTGCCGTTCGGCGAGCACTGCCAGCATCTCGATCTCGCGCAGTGCGATTTCGGCCAGCCGGTTTGCCCGCTTGTTCTTGGCAACCGAGGTCAGCGTGCCCCGGTGAAATTCCGCGTAAAGCTCACCCACCCAGACCGGATAGTTTTGAGGCTCCGCCCGCATGCGCCCGATCAGCCGCTCGAAGAAGGGCCGCATCGTCTCATGGCTGACTTTCGGGCAGCCGGGAATGCCGCGCTCCATGCGGCGGATGTTCTGCAGCATCTCGCGCGTCGGCCCGCCGCCGCCATCGCCGTGGCCATAGACGAGAAACAGCTCGGAATTCAGCGCCTGCTGGCCGTGGCGGCGCCATGTGCCCATCACATGTGTGGGCTTGAGGTTCGGGCAATAGGTCGTGCCAAGGCTGGTGGAATCGTAGGGCTGCGTCGTCAGGAAATAGGCGACCACCTTGGTGCCATCGATGCCCTGCCAGAACATCGTCTCATCCGGCATACGGTTGGTATCGTTCCAGGAGAGCTTGTGCGTCACAAAGCTGTCGAGCCCGGATTTTTCCATCAGCTGCGGCAGGGATGCCGAATAACCAAAGGTATCCGGCAGCCAGATCATGCGCGGGCGCACGCCAAAAGTTTTGACGTGGTAATCGACGCCATAGAGAATGTGGCGCACCAGCGCCTCGCCGCCGGCAATATTGACATCCGGCTCCAGCCAGAGCGCACCCTCGATCTCGAAGCGCCCGGTCTTCACCTCCGCCTCGATACGCTGGAAAAGCTCCGGATAATCCTCGTTCAGATAATCCAGCAGCACGCATTGATTGTACATGAAGCGGTAATCGGGAAAGTCCTCCATCAGGGACAGCGCCGTTGCCATGGAGCGCGCCATTTTCTGGCGCGTTTCGCGCACCCGCCACAGCCAGGCGACATCGATATGGGTGTGGCCGGTGGCAACGACGGTCGGCTTGTCCTCGAAATCCTGCGCGTCGTAGATCGGCTGCACCGCCAGCCGCGCCTTTTCGAGCGAGGCGCGAAAGCGGACCTCGTTGCCCGGCCGCAGGTCGATGAGATCGACGGCTTTTTCCACGTGGTTCAGAATGAAGTGCCGGCGCGGATCATCCACCGCCAGAAGCCGCGCCACATCGAGCGGCACCCGCAGGTCGTAATAAAGGTCGTCCACCTCCAGGTCATGCACCTGAAGCGCGCAGCCGAACCCCAGCTGGCGCCGGTCTTCGATGGTGCCGGCCTCGATCAGGATATCAAAGCTGTCGCCGGGCTTCGCCTCATGCGTCAGCAGGAATTGCCGGTGGTTGCCATCGACGCCTTGGCGGATAGCGCCATTGACGCGCACCAGGCATTGCGGATCGCTGCGGCCCATCACGCTGCCGAAGGCGGCCTCAACATGAACGACGATGCGCTTGCTCTCAACGTCTGTCGGCAGCGTAATGCGCCCGCCAAACCAGTAATAGCCATCCGGTTCACCCCAGACGAGATCACGGTTCACCGGCGTCCAGTCCTTACGGTCGCCCGCCACCATCGAGGCGCGGTCATCCGCTGCAGCCAGCGCATAAACCAGCGGCACGTCCACGCCGAGTGGCAGAAAAATCCGCTCCTGCAGGCGCGAAAGCAGATGATCAAGCTTGCGGATACGTTTCATCGGCATAGCCCCTCCTCAAAGGCCGGGATGGATGGTCTTCGGGGGGGCGTCAGGACCAGATGCGCGGCTCGCCGTCGCGCACGTCGATTGCCTCTTCATTCCATCCATCAGGCAGCGGCGACGGGCGCGAAAACTGGACATCATCAAGGGAAAGGCCTTCGACATTCATCGAAAACAGCGCCGGCATGCCGCCCGGATAAGGCACAAGACCGATCACATTGCCGTTCTCATCCTTGATCCAGGCATTGGCCCGGCCTGCCGCGTCCGGCGACGGAGCCAGATCGAAATGCGTCGGGCGCACATCGTATTTGTGCCCGTGATACGGCCCCGCGACCTGCTTGATGGCCATGCGCGTGAAGCGGACATCGCTGATGCCGGCACCGCCATCGGCCACCAGATTGACCGCCCCCTCCATCGTGCCCTCGATATCCTCGAACACGATGTTTTCGATGCGACCGGCCGGCTTTTCCGCCCGCCGGTCTACGACATTGACGGTGATAGCCTCGCCCGAGCCCCAGAACCCGTCCGGCGTCTCATGCGCATCCAGCCGGATGCGCTGGCCGACGATATTGCGAATGTGGCCGCCATCGCGTGAAAACAGGCCAATGGCGCGGTTGGAGTGCCGGATCTCGCAATCGCGAAACGTGACGTTTTCCACGTCGCCATGGGTTTCAGTGCCGATCTTCAGGGCGCAGCTGCGGCTTTCCACCCGGCAATGCTCCACCAGAATATCGCGGCAGACGCCGACCGCCTTGCCATCCGGCCCGGCGCTGGTTTTCAACACCACGCCGTCATCTGCGGTCGCAATATCGCAGTCGCGAATGGTGACGTCCTGGCAGCTGTCGATGACGATGCCGTCGGTGTTCGGCATCTCCCGGTCGTTGTCAATTGACAATCGCTCCACGCGCACCTGCCGGCAGGCGATCAGGTGAATGGTCCACATCGGCGAAGACCGGATGGAAAAACTCTCGAGCACAATGTCGTCGCAGCCCTCCAGCACCAGCACGCGTGGACGCGTTGCCGCTGGAATATGCGTTCCCATATCCTCCAGCCGCCCGACGATGAAATCGGCGCCCGGCGCCTCGATCGAGCCTTCGCCGGAAAGGCGGATGCCGGAGGCATTGTTCGCCACCATCATCGCAATATCGGAGGATTCGGCGATCACATCGACGCGGTTTTGCGCGTAGGCTGCGACATCGCTGGAAAAACGCAGGATGGCGCCGGCTTTCAAGTGCAGGTCAAGCCCCGCCGGCAGCCGAAGAGCGCCGCAATGGTAGATGCCGGGACCCAGCACAAGCTGGGTTCGAGAGGCGGCAGAAACCTCCATCGCACCCTGCAAAGCCTGCGTGCAATCACCACCCCCATAAGGGAAAATATTTTCATGAATAGTCAAGGTGAACGCCTCCCGCCTTCGCTCTTTTCCATTAAGGGGGAGTTTTAGCGTGATATTTTCAGCTGACAAGCACAAACATGCGGAAACGGGATGGATTTTTCCCAATATTGGGAAAAGAACGGAATGAAATATTTTTCACATTTTTTCATATTTCCGGCAAGCAAGACAGAAATGGAACGTTTTCAGATCCGTGTCGGCCGTACAATCTTTGCCGCCGGGCGGACAAAGCTGCGGCGGCCGGCCTTGAAGCCCATGAGCGGGGTGGCAAGACCGCCAAAGGCCTCCGTCTCCTCATCGGCATCGAGCACCACGAGATCCGCCCGGTTGCCCGGCAAAAGACCGTAATCCGCAATGCCCATCAGGCGTGCCGCGGACGTGGTGACGAGATCGAGACAGGCGGCAAATCCCTCCGGCCCGATTTGCAAAATATTGGCGTAGAGATTGGCCATGCGCAGAAGCGAGGCATCGCCATAGGGGGTAAAGGGATTGAGCACATTGTTGGTGGCAACGGAACAGGTGATGCCGCGCGCGGCCATCACATGCACGGGTGCGACGCCGCGCATGGCCCGGCGCCCGGCATCTCGGCCGCTCAGGTAAAGGTCGGTGGAGGGAAGCGCCGTTACCGCAACGCCGCAGGAAGACAGCAAGGCCACGTGGCGCTCGAACGCCGCCTCGTCCATCACCGCAAGTTTTGTGGCATGACCGACCGCCACGCGCCCCTGCCAGCCGGCTTTTTCGGTGCGCCGGCAAATTTCCTCCAGGTGCGACCAGGATGGATCAAGGTCGAAATCCAGGTGAAAATCGAGATCGACATTGTGGGCCACCGCCATGGCAAACAGCGCTTCCATCTGCGCCGATGGGTTCGTGTCCGTATACGGGCAGCCGCCGAGAAGGTCGGCGCCATCAGACAGCGCCTCTTCGAGCAGTTCCAGCGTGCCGGGATCATTGGTCAGCCCCTCCTGCGGAAAAACGCAGATGGAGAGATCAAGCGCAAAGGCATAATCGCGCTTCAGCCGTTTCATGGCCTCAAAACTGCGCAGGCCCGCGCGCGGATCGACCTCCACATGGGTGCGCATGTGCATGGTGCCCGCAGTGATCGCCTTTTCGATGACGCGGGCGCCGCGTGCATAAACATCCTCGACAGTAAAATCCCGCTTGAGGCGGGATACCGCAGCAATCGCGCCCTTCAAGCCACCGCCGGCATCCAGGCAGCGACAGATGAGGCAGGCCTTGTCGAGATGGATATGTGTATCGACGAAACCCGGCAGGAGAAGCCGCCCGCCGAGATCCTCCACCTCAGCGCCTGTCTCGCCGTGCTGAAGCCCGACGCAAGCAATCCGGCCTTTGACGATGCCGATATCCACAGGTGCGCCGCCGCCGCGCAAAAGCGCATTGCGCAGCACGAGGTCATAATCCGGCCTTTCCTCGCCGCTGCGAGACGTGTCGTCAAAATGAGAGGTCACCACGCTTGCAACTCCCGGCGCGTTTTGCTTAAGCTCAAACTGTATGCACTTTTAGCCAGAACTGACAACAGGGAGCCCCGCCATGCATCAGAAGACCGAACGCGATCTGCAGGCGGTGAAGGATTATCTGGAGGCCTCTATGACGCCGGATCCGGTGCGCGCGGCCACCTTCGTTGCCCCGGAATTTCTGTGCCGCTTTACCGGCAACCGGGTTTTCCGCACACCGTCCGGTCCGACCGGGTTCAACGCGGCGCGTTACGCCTGGGTGAAGAAGCGCATCGAGCGTTATGACGTGGTGCCGGGTGAAACTGAGACAATCGTCTACAGCCTCGGCTTTCTTTACGGCGCCTGGCCGGATGGCACGCAATTCGATCACAACCGTTACGTTGACCGGTTTGTCGTGCGCGACGGCCTGATCATCGAAACCGATGTGTGGAACGACAGCGCCGAATGGATCCTTGATCCGGGCGTTGCCCGTCAGCCGGGATCGCCCGCATAAGGCGCCAGGATATTCATGAGGTCACGGCCGCGCGCATCGGACGCCTGAAGAAGTGCGCGCGACGCCACCGCCTCCAGATGCGCTTCCATCATGTCCGCCGCCTTGTCCGCCGGGCCGGTGCGGATCGCCTCGATCAGGTCCAGATGTTCGCTGACGGCGCAATCGGAGGAGTGTGGCCGGCTGAAGGCCGAGAGCGCAAGGCCGGCGCGATAGCAGATTTCCGTGACATAGCGAATAAGGATCGGTTTTCCGGTCATCTCCGCAAGCGCCACGTGGAATTCCGTCGCCAGACGAATGGCGGTACCGTCGGCCCCGTGGCGGGCCGCATGTTCGGCTTCGACGATCGCCTGTAGGTGTTTTACCTCGCGATCGCTAAGCTTTCCCGCCAGATGCCGAACCACCTGACGCTCCAGAACGATGCGCAGATCAAAGATGTCGCGCGCATCGGCAAAGGACGGGGCGGCAACGGTTGCCATGCGGTTTCGCCGCAAGTCCACCAGCCCTTCGGCCGCCAGCTGGCCAAGAGCGTAACGGGCAATCGTGCGACTGGCGCCAAACCGTTCGCCCAGCGCATCCTCAGGCAGCCGGTCTCCCGGCAAAAGCGCGCGCTCCAGGATCGCCCGGCGGATTGCCTTGCAGATGAGGGAGAGCCGATCTGCCTCGCCGCGTGCCGGAGTTTTTTTCGCTGCCATGCCGTGTCCTGCTTTGCCTGTTCTGCATACGGAAAACGAGACAAAAATTCAACGTGCGGGGCGCCTTGCGAAATGCCGCTTTGACGGGCAGATTGCTCAGATAAAGTGCATGCACTTTTGTTGCAACCGTCTCGCCCGCCCGACATCACCCTCCAGCGGATGGCATGGCGATTGCGTGGCCCTGGAAAACGAGAACAACGAGAACCAAAACAGATGACGACAGAGCGTTTGCACCCACAAGCTGCCGGGGGCATGGTCACCAGCCCGCACCCTCTGGCAAGTGCTGCGGGTGCGGCCGTGCTCGAGGCCGGCGGCAATGCCATCGAAGCCGCCGTTGCAACGGCTGCCGTTCTTGCCGTGACGATGCCGCATTTCTGCGGGCTCGGCGGCGATGCCGTGTGGCTGGTGGCCGACCGCGAAGGTCGCAAGGCCTCGTTTCTCGGCATCGGGGCTGCCGCGCAAACCCTTCCCCCCTATGATCAACCGATCCCGTTGCGGGGGCCGGGCTCTGCCATCACGTCGGCGGCAGCGGTCGATAGCTGGCAACATGCACTCGACTACAGTGCCGGTCACTGGGGTGGACATGCCGATTTTTCGACGTTGATCGCGCCCGCCATCCAGCTTGCCGAACAGGGGTATGTGCCGACGGCATCGCAAGGTTTCTGGCTGGATTTCCGCGAGGCAGAGATTTCCCGGTGGCCGGGCTTTTCCGCAATCTTCGACCATCGGGGCAAGGCCGGACCGTTTCGCCAGCCGCAATTGGCTGAAAGCCTCAGGCTTCTCGCCCGAGACGGTGCCCGCTCGTTCTATGAGGGCGAATTGGCGGGGCGGATCGCGCATGGGCTTTCCGCTGCCGGATCGCCGCTGACACTTCTGGATCTGACAGAAACCCGCACCCGCACGGCGGAACCGGCGACGCTTGCCTATCGCGGCCTCACTCTTCTGGCACCACCGCCGCCGACGCAAGGCATCTCGACACTCGCCATTCTGGGCATCCTCTCCCGCTTTGATCTTGGCAGCGTTTCGGCAGACGGCAGCGAGCGGTATCACATGATCGTGGAGGCCGTGAAACAGGCGTTTCTCGATCGCGGACTGATTGCTGATGGCAAGGACATCGACGGCATCACCGCCCACTGTCTCGACTCGGCCCGCCTTGACGCCAAAGCCAAGGCCATACAGCCGGGAACGGCGCTCTCCTGGCCGCATTGCTATCGCCACGGCGACACCGTGTTTTTCGGTGTGGTGGATCGCAAGGGGCAGAGCGCCAGCGTGCTGCAAAGCACCTATTTCGACTGGGGAAGCGGCGTCGTGGTCGGTGATACCGGCATTCTCTGGCAGAACCGCGGGGCGGCGTTTTCCACCGATCCCGCCCATCCGAATGCCGTCGCGCCGGGCAAGCGGCCGTTTTATACGCTGAACCCCGGCATGGCGCTGAAAGACGGCAAACCGCACCTGATCTATGGCACGCAAGGCGCAGACGGCCAGCCGCAAACGCTTGCCGTGCTGCTGACCGGCCTCATCGACTACGCCATGAGCCCGCGCCAAGCGCTGGCACAACCGCGCTTCCTGCTCGGCAAAACCTTTTCCGACAGCCGCGACAGCCTGAAACTCGAGGCATCGCTGGAAGATACAGTGTTTGAGGAAATGGCAGCGCGCGGCCATGTCGTGGCGCCGCTTCCCGCCCTTTCGCCGCTGTTTGGCCAGGCGGGCGTGATCCGCGTCGAGGAAAGCGGCGATGTCTGCGGCGCGCACGATCCGCGCGGTGAAGGCTTGGCTGTTGCCGCGCAAAATAGGCCCGGCTGACGCGTTTCGAGAAAAAATCATCTCCCGATACCACCGTCTCGGCACAAGCATTTCTTCCGCCCCCATTGTCCGGCTGCTAGCAAAGAGGACATTGGGAATGGAGAAAATGTCTGATGACGAGCGGATGCGAGATCGCCTGGTTTTCTGCCCTGTGCGATGACGATTATGAATTTCTGGGCGTTCCCGATCCGCGCCTGCAGTCGAGCTTTGAACACTGTCGCGATATCGTACTGCAGGCCGAAAGCAGCGGTTTCGACAATATCCTGCTGCCATCCGGCTACGCGCTTGGCATCGATACGACGGCATTCGCCTCTGCCATGGCGGCGCTCACAAAGCGCATCAAGCTTTTGATGGCGGAGCGCATGGGCGAAAGCTGGCCGCCGCAGCTCGCCCGCCAGATCGCCACCATCGACCGCATCACCGGCGGGCGGCTTGCCGTTAACATCATTTCAAGCGATCTGCCGGGGGAAACGCTGGACAGCGGCCCGCGTTATGCCCGCACCATCGAGGCGATGGCGATCCTGCGCGATCTGCTGAATGGCAAACCGGTCGATCATGATGGCACGTTCTGGAAGCTGAAGGTGGAGCCGCCGCGCATCACGACCGTCACAGGCCGCTCCCCGCAATTTTATTTCGGCGGCCTTTCCCCGGATGCACGCGAGGCAGCCGCCGCCGGCGCCGATATTTATCTCATGTGGCCCGACCGGCTGGAAGCCGTGCGCGAAACCATCGCGGATCTGAAGGCGCGTGCTGAAAAACGTGGTCGCAGCCTGCGCTTCGGTTACCGCGTGCATGTGGTGGTGCGCGAAACGGAAGCGGAAGCACGGCTTGCCGCTGACCGCCTTCTCTCCAAGCTCGATGATGCGGCAGGCGCTGCCATCAGGGCAAAATCCCTCGACAGCCAATCGGTTGGCGTGCGCCGGCAGGCGCAATTGCGCGTGGAAGCCGGCAACGAAGGTTATGTGGAGGATAATCTCTGGACCGGTATCGGCCGTGCCCGCTCCGGCTGCGGCGCCGCCATCGTCGGTGATCCCCATCAGGTTCTCAAAAAGCTGGAAGCCTATCGCCGCGAGGGCATCGAGGCCTTTATCCTCTCCGGTTATCCGCACGCAACGGAAGCCGATCTTTTTGCCCGCTACGTGCTGCCACGCATCGACCACGGCCCTCTCTGATCATAAGTTTTCGCGGTCATCCGCCGGCAGGAGGTGGATCGTCACAGTCTCCTCGATCCGCCCACCTGGCTCAATCAGGGCAATATCCTGCGCCGTCAGCCCACGCTCCGAAACGCGGAAAATGCCGGCCCGATGCGAGGCGGGCTCAAGGCAGAGATAACCCGGCATCCGGTGACAGACGAGATGGGAAAGCCCCGGCGTCGCGGTGATCGCAACACGCGCCCCTCCCCGCATCTTCGCCTCGGCAAATGTCCAGTCTTGAAGATGGAGGGTGAACGGTTCTGCCGGAAGCAGGGACTGCGTTCGCTCCACGCGAAGATCCGATGGCACGCCGGTCTCATCCACCGGCCAGTCGAACGCCGCGTCGCTCGAGGCCGGCGCATCCATCGCCCCGTCGAGAAAGGGATGCCAGCCCATGCCGCCGGGCATTACGATTGGACCGGTGTTTTGCAGCGCAAGGCTGATCGTCAGGCAATTCTCGCCGATCATGATGTGCTGCTCGGCGCGAAAGGCAAACGGCCAGTCCGCGTCGGGCAGGTATTCGAGCACCATGCTTATGCGGTCGCTTGCCCGTTCGGTGACCTGCCACACCCTTCGATGGGCGGGGCCATGCAGCGCATCGGGCGCCACCGCCGGATGCGGAGCCAGTCGATAGGTTTTGCCGAGATGATGCAGCAGGCCGCCGACCACCCGGTTGTGAAACGGAAACAGCGGATAGGCGCCGGCCTTTGGCCAGTACAGCGGATCGAAAACATCCGCCGTCATCGGCACGAGAATATCCCCGAAATCGCGATGGCAAAGGCGCGACATGCGCCCGCCGGCTGATGGCCGGAAGGAGGCGACAAGCGCGCCCTTGCCAATCTCGATATCACAGTCAGGCAAAGGCATAGGAGCCGTCGGGCCGTTTGGGCACGCGGCGCTGCCAGTGGACATAGCCATCCTCGGTCATGGCCTTTTCGTCCATCTCGACGCCCCAGCCGGGACGGTCGGGCCTCAGTTCCAGATAACCGTCCTTGGGCAGATAGGGATCGACCACATAACGGGTCTCATCCTCGCGGCTTTCGATCTCGGTTCCGCCGTAGACATAACACTGCCCCTTCGGCAGGCGGTATTCGAGGATGCGGAAGCTTTGCGTGGCGGCGGCGAAATGCACATTGACGGCGGTGGCCAACGGCCCCATCGGGTTGTGCGGCGCAATCGGCACGAAGAAGGCTTCGGCAATGGTGGCGATCTTGCGCATTTCGGTGATGCCGCCAACGACGCAGATATCCGGCTGGATGAGATCGGCGCCCTTCACCTGCAGGAGCCGCAGGAATTCAAAGCGGCTGTAGAGGGATTCGCCCGTCGCCAGCGTGCAGTTCAGCCCCTGTTTCAGATCCCCCCAGGCCTCGATGTTTTCTGGCCGCAGCGGCTCCTCGAAGAACAGCGGATCATAGGGGGCAAGCGCGTTGCCAAGCTGGCGGGCCGCCGCCGGCTCGAAAATCTTGGCATGGGCGTCGAAGGCAATCTCGTAATCATCCCGCACGGTTTCGCGCAGCGAGCGGAAATAGTCGGCCGAAGCCTTCACCACTTCACCCCAGCGGTTGGAATGCAGATCGATCCGCCAGGGGCTGAGCTTGAAGGCTTTAAAGCCGTATCCTTCGTTCAACCGGTCGAATTCGTCCTTGGCTGCCGGGGCATCGGGCGCCGTATAGACGCCTGCGTAAACCTTGATCCGGTCGCGCACGGCACCGCCGAGCAGCTTGTAGACGGGCACGCCGAGCGCCTTGGCCGAGAGATCCCAGAGGCAATGATCGAGTGCCGAAATGGCAGACAGGCCCATGGCGCCGGGCGGAAACCGGCTCTGCTGGATCAAGAGGTTGACCAGATATTCGACCCGCGACGGATCCTGCCCCGCGATGAAGCCATAGAGGTAATCGAGCAGCGGAGGCAGCGCGAGATCCGGGCCATGGTTGTAACATTCGCCCCAGCCGGTCAGGCCGTCATCGGTATCGAGCGCCACGATCACCCGTGGCCGGTCCTTGTCGCGCGTGACGAACACGCGCATGCGATCAATTTTCACGAGCTATACCTCAAGGCTTGAAATAGCTGCGGCGCGCAAGCCGCGTCTGCACATAAAGCCGTTCGCCATAGGTGCCGGGATTGTAGGAATTGGCGCTTTCCTGCACCGGCACCGAAAGATTGCCTTCACTCGGGAAACGGGCGACGAAATCCTCGTCGATATCGCAGCCGAGGCCCGGCGCATCCGGCACGGTCAGGAACCCATCCACCTGCACCGGATGCGGCACGATGGTGTGGGCGCGGCCCTCCCAGTCGTCATCGATCCGCTCCAGCATCAGGGCGTTGGGGATGGAGGCAAGGAGATGCAGTGCTGCATATTCGGCCACCGGCCCGAGCGACCCGGAATGCGGCGCCACCTGGATGTGATGGGCTTCCGCCATGGCGGCAATCTTCTTCATCTGCGTAATGCCGCCGGCGCGACCGGTATCGGGCTGGATGATGTCCACCAGTTCCTGTTCGATCAGCTGGCGCTCGCCAAAGATGGTGGCGGTGCGCTCGCCGGATGCCAGCGGCAGATGGGCCGCATCACGGATGCGTCGGTAGCCGTCGATATTGTCGGGGGCAATCGGATCTTCCACCCAGAGCATTTCATAGGGTTCGAGTGCGCGCACCAGACGGCAGGCATCAGCCGGCGTCATCCACGGCGGGCCGTGCAGGTCGATGGCGATATCGATGTCATCACCGACGGCATCGCGAAGACCGGCGACCTTGCGCACCGGATCGGACACGCCGCCGCATTTGATCGCCTTGATGCCGCGCGCCTTGACCGCCAGCGCCCGCTCCGGCGTGTTGGCATGCGAATAGATCTGCACCTTGTCGCGCACCTTGCCGCCGAGCAGCATCCAGACTGGAACGCCGATCGCCTTGCCCTTGATGTCCCAGAGCGCCATGTCGATACCGGTCATGGCACCGGCGCCGACGGTGCCGAGCATGCCGTGGCCCATCATGGCGATCGCCATCTTCTGCCACAGCTTTTCGATATGCGCCGGGTCTTCCCCGATCAAAATCGGGGCCATGTCCTTGATCGCCGTTTCGATGACACGCGGCCAGCCGGAGCATTCGCCGATGCCGGTAATGCCTTCATCGGTTTCGATCTTCAGAAACAGCCAGTTGCGGGTGCCTTCCAGCTTATGCTGCGTGACATGTGAGGCGTGGCCGTCCGAGGCCCATTTGGACGGGTCCGGCTGGCCGGCATGCATGAGGAAGGTGCGGATCGCGGTAATCTTCATCGGGCAGAACTTCCATTTTTAACAAGGGTGGACTGGATGAGAGGGGTGGCGGGTTCGACGTAACGAAAGCGCCGGGAACGGTCGCGGTCCCGCGGATCGGGCCGCGGAATGGCCGAGAGAAGTGCCTGGGTATAGGGATGATCGGGTGCGTTGCAGACCTTTTCGGCCTCGCCGACCTCCACGAGCTTGCCGCGATACATGACGCCGACGCGGTCGCACATGTAACGGATGACGCCGATATCGTGGCTGATGAAGATATAGGCGAGCTGCAACTCGTCCTGCAGCTTCATCAAGAGATCGAGCACCTGGAAGCGCACGGAGACATCGAGCGCCGATGTCGCCTCATCCGCCACGATGATGCGTGGTTTCAGCGTGATGGCGCGGGCAATGCCGATGCGCTGGCGCTGACCGCCGGAAAAAGCATGCGGATACCGCTCGCGCCCTCGGGGATCGAGCCCCACCTGTTCCATCAACTGGCAGACGCGCTCATCAAGTTCCTTGCCGCGCATGATGCCGTTGACCAGCAGCGGTTCGCCGATCACCTGCGCCACCGTCATGCGCGGATTGAGCGAGCCGAACGGGTCCTGGAAAACCATGCGCAGCTCGCGCCGCGCTTCTTTGAGCGCTGTTCCCCCGATTTTTGCGAGATCGACCACCGAACCATCGGCCTTGCGATAAAGCATTTCGCCGCCGGTCGGGTCGTAAAGCCGCATGATGGCGCGGCCCATGGTGGTCTTGCCCGATCCGCTTTCACCAACAATACCAAGCGTTTCGCCGGGGAGAAGCGAGATCGACACATCATCCAGCGCCTTCAGCGTACCGAAATGCTGAGAGAGATTGCGCACTTCGAGAATGGGCTTTGCGGTCGTGTCGAGCGGCGGCCGGGCAAGGCGGATTTCCGCCTTCTGCTCCAGCTTCAGCACCGAGCCGATCAGCATTTTCGTATAAGGGTCCTGCGGCGCGTGAAAAATCTGCTCGACGGGGCCGTATTCCTTGGCAACGCCGTGATGCATGACCAGCACGTCATCGGCAATCTGCGCCACCACGCCCATGTCATGAGTGATGAACAGCACCGCCATGCCGAAGGATTTTTGCAGGCGTGCGATCAGGTCGAGGATTTCGGCCTGCGTGGTGACATCGAGCGCCGTCGTCGGCTCGTCGGCGATCAGAAGCTGCGGCTTGCAGGCAAGCGCCATGGCAATCATGGCGCGCTGGCGCATGCCGCCGGAATACTGGAAGGCATAGCGGTCGATGGCCTGTTCGGGATTGGGAATTTCTACCTGCCGCAACAGGTTGATCGCCTCGTCGCGCGCCTGCTGCTTGGTCATCTTCATGTGCAACCGCAGCACCTCGGTGATCTGATCGCCCACCGTATGAACAGGTGAGAGCGACGACATCGGCTCCTGAAAGATCATCGCGATATCGCGGCCGCGAATATCGCGGATCGCCTTGGAGCGCGGATGCAGTTTTGCGAGATCCACCGACTTGCCATCGGCGGTGTTGAGGATGATCGAACCGGAGGCGATTTCGCCGGGGCTGTCGACAATCTGCAAAATCGAGCGGGCGGTGACGGATTTTCCGGAACCGCTTTCGCCGACGACGCAGAGCGTCTTGCCCTGCTCGATGGAAAAGGAAAGATCATTTACCGCCTTGAAGAGGCCGGTGCGGAGCGGAAACTGCGTTACCAGATTGCGCACCTCCAAAAGCGGCTTGCGCGGAGAGATCGTGTGGATGTCGCTCATCGTGCCGACCTCACTTGTTATAGGGATCGGCTGCATCGCGCAGGCCGTCGCCGAGGAGGTTGAGCGCCATGACGGCAATGACGACGGCGATACCGGGCAGGAAAAGCCAGGGAGCGGTCGCAATCGAGCGAATATTCTGCGCCTCGCGCAACAATACGCCCCAGGAGATCGTCGGCGGCTGCAGACCAAGGCCGAGAAAGGAGAGCGAGGTTTCGGCAAGGATCATTGCGGGAACCGCAAGCGTGACCGAAGCGATGATGTGGCTCGAAAAACTCGGCAGCATGTGGCGGAAGATGATGCGGCCTTCCGACACCCCGTCGAGGCGGGCGGCGGCGACGAATTCCTCGGTGCGCAGCGACAGGAAGCGGCCGCGCACCACGCGGGCAAGCTGCGCCCAGCCGGTGAGCGACAGGATGATCGTGATCATCATGTATTGCATCGTCGCCGGCCAGCCCTGCGGCAGGGCGGCCGCCATTGCAAGCCAGATCGGGATGGTCGGCAGCGACAGCACGAAATCGATCACGCGCTGCATAACGAAATCGATGCGGCCGCCGTAATAACCGGAAATGCCGCCGAGAACGACGCCAAGCAGCAGCGAGATGAACACGCCGACAAGCCCGATGGAGAGCGAGATCTGCGCGCCCTGCACGACACGGCTGAACACGTCACGGCCGAGCCGGTCAGCGCCGAAAAGGAACAGCGGGCGGCTCGGATCAGTGGAGGCAACAAGGTGGACTGTTGTGTTGAACAGCCCGAAGACCGAATATTCGTAACCACGGCCAAACAGGGCAATCGGGATCTTGCGGCTCGTATCCTCGGTAAAGATCGCTGCCAGCGTTTCAGGATCGCGCGTCAGCTTCAGCGGATAATAATGCAGGCCAAGCGAAAAGCCGTTGGCAGTATCGATCAGATGCACGCGCTGCGGCGGATGAAAGGTGGCGCGCGCGTTCTGCAGCGTCGGGTCGTTGATGGCAAAAAAGCCGGGTATCAGCGCCACCAGATAAAGGGCGATGGTGACGAAGAGCGAGATCATTGCCAGACGGTGGCGCTTGAAAGCCCACCAGATCAGCTGCCACTGCGAGGCAACGGCGGCGCGGTCCGGCTGAACATTGGTGATGGCGATATCGACCATGTCAAAAACCCTCCTATTCGAGACGGATGCGCGGATCGACAAGCGCCAGCAGGATGTCGCTGATCAGGGATCCGATGAGGGTAAGCGCGCAGATGAGGAGCACGAAGGCGCCGGCGAGATACATGTCCTGCGCCATCAGCGACTGCAGAAGAAGCGGAGCGGCCGTCGGCAGGTTGAGGACGATCGCCACCACCACGGAGCCGGATATGAGGTTCGGCAGCAGCCAGGCAATGGTGGAAATGAAAGGATTGAGCGCGATGCGCATCGGGTATTTTGTGAGAAGCCGGAACTCGGATAGTCCCTTGGCGCGGGCCGTCGTGACATAAGGTTTCGGCAACTCGTCCAGCATGTTGGCGCGCATCACACGGATAAGGCTTGCGGTGGAGGACACCGCAAGAATGGCGACGGGCAGCCACAGATGCCCGAGAAGATCGAGCATTTTTGCAATACTCCACGAGGCCGTCTCGTATTCCGGTGAAAACAGACCGCCGACATCCTGCCCGAACTCGACGGCTGCGACATACATCAGCAACAGCGCCAGCAGGAACGAGGGCACAGAAAGCCCGAAGAAGCTGAAGGCGGTAAAGAGGTAATCACCGACCGAATATTTGCGCACGGCAGAATAAACGCCGATCGGCAGCGCAATCGCCCAGGTGGCAAGAAGGCTTGCGACAGCCAGCACCAGCGTCAGCGCCATGCGTTCCCAGATGAGGCCGGAGACCGGTTGCTGCCATTCGAACGAGATGCCGAAATCGCCGCGGGAAAGAATGCCCCACATCCATTTGACATATTGCACCAGCATCGGATCGCCGAGGCCAAAACGTTCGCGAAGGCTGGCTGCCGTGTTCTGGTCGATCACCTCGTTGGAGGCGGCAAGCGTTGCAATATAGGTGGTGACATAATCGCCCGGCGGCAGCTGGATCAGCACGAAAGCCAGAAAGCTGACGGCAAACAGCGAGGGGATCATCCAGAGCAGGCGTTTGGCAATGAATTTCAACATGGCATGCACTCGCAGACAGAGCCCAGCCGGAAGAGCGTGCCGTAACAGATGCCGCGGCGGCCGTTCAGGATCTGGCGGTTGACGGGGCGCCGCCTAGAGAGGCGGCGCCAGTTCATCGGTCTTTAGCTCGTGAAGGTGAATTGCTGCGGCAGTGCCGGACCCGGGTTCGGCCATGTCCAGCTGTCCGGCTGCTTTTCCGGCACGTTGCGCAGGTTGTTGCGGATCACGCCAAAACCGCCGACGGCAAGGCACACGCCGATGGTCTCGAATTCTTCCGCCGTAATGTCGAAGAGTTGCTTCATGACGGCGCCGCGTTTTTCAAGATCGGCCGTGGAACGCGCCTCATCGAAAAGCTTGAAACGCTTCTTCTGGCTTTCCGGTGGCTCCTCGCCCTTGGTGCCGTTTGATGTGTACCAGAGCGTCCACGGAATGGCGTAACGCGAGCCTTGCGGATGGAAGGCAAAGAAATCGCGCGGGTCGAGCATCGGATCGAGCCCGCCCGGACCCGGCCAGACTGCGGCATCATGGGCATTGTCGTCGCCGCGGGTGTAATAGAGCGCCCGCTCGATGGTGTTGACCTTGATATCGATGCCGATGCCAGCCCACTGCGCCTTCACCAGTTCCAGCGTATCGACCAGATCCGGATAAAGCGTCGGGATCACATCGATGGAGAAGAACAGCGGCTGGCCATCCGGGCGCAGGCGAACGCCATTGGCATTCTTCTTGTCGAGTCCGGCCTTGTCGAGAAGCGCATTGGCCTTGTCGGCGCTGTATTCGGTAAACTGGCGGGCGAGCTTCTCGTGATACCAGGGGTGGCCGGGGCGCGGGCCTGTCTGGTAAAGCTCGCTCTGGCCGAAATAGACGATGTCGATGATTTCCTGCCGGTTCATGCCGAGTGACAGCGCCTGCCGGAATGACTTGTCGGCAAAGATCTTGCGCAGCACCGGATCCTTGTGGGTGATGTTGAGGTAGATCTGGCACTGCTGGGCGGCAGAGGGCACCAGCGTCAGAAGCCGGTAATCACCCTTTTTCATGTTCTGCGACAACGTCGGCTTGTTGGCGAGAACGCTGATATGGCGCTCCTGGATGTCGATCTTGCCAGAGATGACGTTCAGCATCAGCGATTCCACATCCTGCGAAATGCCGAAATTCACTTCATCGATGTAAGGCAACTGATTGCCCTCGGTATCCACCTGCCAGAAGTAGGGATTGCGGGTCATGACGACGCGCGTGGCACCGCCGGAATAAGGCTCCTTCACCACCCAGGGATCAAGTGTCGGTTTGTCGACATTGGCCCAGCGCGAGGGGATTTCGATATCGCCGCATTTGGCGCGGAAAAGTTCTGTCCAGCTGGAAACGCCGGCTGCCTTCACTTCGGCATCGAGGCCAGCATTGTATTTCGGCAGGAACTTGCTGCAGTAATGCTTGGCAAACAGCGTCGGATGCTGGCCGAGCGGCGTCGCGAGGTTTTCGAGGTAAAGCGCATTGGACGCGGCAAAGGTGAATTTCACCGTGGCGTCATCGATTTTTTCCACGACGACCGCCTTGCCGGCAACGGAAAGCTGGGCGGGCGTTGCGCTATAAAGCTCCTTGTTCTTCACCACGTCCTCGATGGCAAAGACCACGTCATCGGCGGTGAACGGGTGGCCATCCGACCAGCGCACGCCGGGGATGAGATGGAAGGTAAACTGCGTTGCGTCGGCATTCACCTCCCAGCGTTCGGCAAGGTTCGGCAGAACGGCGGTGAAATCCATGTTCCAGCGCACGAGGCCCTGATTGCCCACCATGCGCAGAATGCCGTTATGGTCGGATGAACCGCGCAGGCCCCGGCGCAGAGAACCGCCGTAGGATCCGATCTTCTCAACCGGCGTCACCACCATCGGCTTTGGCGGCAGGCGATCGGCAAGGGCCGGAAGCTTGCCATCCTTGACGAGCGCTGCCAGCTGCGGCGCTTCCTTGGCACCGGCGGCAAATGCGCCCCGCGGCGCAAGAGACATGGCGGCCGCAGCACCCATTCCAGTCAGAACCGTACGGCGCAAAATGCCGCGTGCTCCCTTATCCCCGTCTTGCATCAGATGTCTCCTCCCAGACCATGAATGACCCGGCTGCCCGCCGGACGACCCGGCTCTCCCAAGCCTGTGGGTCGATGCCAACCCCTCCAAAG
Source organism: Rhizobiaceae bacterium (assembly GCA_027483885.1). GTDB lineage: Bacteria > Pseudomonadota > Alphaproteobacteria > Rhizobiales > Rhizobiaceae > Neorhizobium. The sequence continues at coordinate 11,008 of JAIXTO010000247.1, read as the reverse complement.
GCCAGCGAGGCGGACCATAGACTCGTTTTCAGATGATGACAAGTATTGACAGATTTTTACAGCTTTTATAAGTCTGGCAGCCAATCGGGAGCCTCAGGCCCCCTCTTCGGGAGGAAGACCATGCATCTATCGGACGAGACGCGCGACAAGCTGAAGGCTGTTTCCACCGCGACATTGACGACGGTTCTTTTGAAGCGCGGCCTGCGCAACGTGTTCATTCGCGGCATCCACAAGATCAATCCGGATGCGCCGCGCCTTGTCGGCCCCGCCTTTACGCTGCGTTACATTCCAGCCCGCGAGGATCTTGATCACGTCGGCGCCTTCAACGATCGCGGCCATCCGCAGCGCCGCGCCATCGAGGAATGCCCGGAAGGCGCGGTTCTGGTGATGGACAGCCGCAAGGATGCCAGTGCCGCATCCGCCGGCGGCATTCTCGTCACGCGCCTGTGGAAACGCGGCGTTGCCGGCGTCGTCACTGATGGCGGTTTTCGCGATACGCCTGATATTGCCAAGCTGCCCTTTGCCGCCTATCACGCGGCACCATCGGCGCCCACCAACCTCATCCGCCACCACGCGCTCGACATCAACCAGCCCATCGGCTGCGGAGACGTGGCGGTTTATCCCGGCGACATCCTGGTCGGGGATGACGAAGGCGTGGTGGTGATCCCCGCAGACATTGCAACTGACGTCGCCGACGAGGCGTTCGAGCAGACGGTGTTTGAGGATTTCGTCGAGGAAAAGGTGAAAGCCGGCCGCACCATTTTTGGCATCTATCCGCCAAACGCCGAGGCCGAGGCAGAATTTGCCGCCTGGCGCAAGGAAAAGGGGCGCTGATTGATGAGACCGGAGCTTGCCGCCGCAGCGCGCACTGAAACGCGCTACAGCGACATCATCTACGAGAAGATTGTCGGCATGATCGCTGACGGGCGTTTTCCCGTCAACGAACGCCTGCCATCGGAAACCAGTCTTTCGACCCTGCTCGGCGCATCCCGCCCAGTGGTGCGCGAGGCGCTGGAACGGTTGCGCACGGATCAGTTGATCGTCTCTCGCAAGGGCTCCGGTTCCTATGTCCGCCAGCGGCCGGATTCCTCCATGCTGAAGGAGGTTCCTGTGGGGTCGCTGGCAGACGTGCAGCGCTTCTTCGAATTCCGTGCAGGCCTCGAGGCGTCGGCGGCAGAACTTGCCGCACGCAACTGGCAGCCGGCGGACAAGCAGCGCATCGCCGACACATTCGAAGCCTTGGAACACTGTCTCGAGCGCAATGATCTCGGCGCGCAGGAGGACCAGGACTTTCACGATGCCGTGGCGCTTGCCACCGGCAACCAGTATCACACTCTGGTGCGCGAATGGTTCAAGCCGCATATCGCGATCGGCATGTCGGTGACGCGCACGCTCAGCCTGAAACGTACACCTGCCCACGTGCGCGCCGTGCAGGACGAGCACAAGGCGATCGTCGAGGCGATCTTCGCCCGCCGCGAGGCCGATGCCTTTGCCGCCATGCGCGACCATATTCTGAACGCGCGAGCCCGCATGTTCCAGGGCGTCTGACGAGGGCAAAAGACACACAAACCGTAGCGGCGACGGCGGGAGGCGGGGAGAGCCAACCGGAGAGCCGCAACCCTTGGGGAGGATGAGTTTCATGCCACGCAAATGCCACCCGACGATCCGGCGCGTTATCGACACACCGCTGCGTGTCGGCGAATCTCCCACCTGGGATGCGCGGACCGGCGATCTCTGGTTCGTCGATATCCTGGCGCCCGCCGTGCTCTGCCTGCGCCACAATGGCCGCGTCGACCGCTTTGACATGCCGGCGCTGATCGGCAGCCTTGCGCTCTGCGACAGCGGACGCATTCTGGTGGCGCTGCAAACCGGTGTTCATCTGTTTGATCCGCAAACGCAAACCCTGTCGCTACTCTGCGATCCCGATGGCGGGCGGCCCGATAGCCGGCTGAACGATGGCAAAGTCGGTCCCGACGGTCATTTCTGGGTGGGCACCCGCGACGAGGGGGTGCCGCAGACCGGCAATGGTCGCCTCTACCGCGTTTCGCCCGATGGCACGTTCACAGAGGTGCTGCGCGGCCTCAACACCTCAAACGGCCTTGCCTGGAGCGCCGACGGGCGCACGATGTTTCATTCCGACAGCAGCCAGCAATTCCTGCAAAGCTTCGATTTTGATCCTGCAACCGGCGGCATCGGCCCGGCGCGGCGGCTCACCGATTTCACCAATGCCGAAGGGCGACCGGATGGGGCTGCCACCGATCTCGACAGTTTCTACTGGAGTGCGGGCGTCATCGGCGGAAAGCTCAACCGCATCGCGCCGGATGGGACGATCACAGAGGTCTATCAACTGCCGCTCAGCGGTCCGACCATGCCCTGCTTCGGCGGACCTGACCTGAAGACGCTGTTCATCACCACGCTTTACCGCGCCGAAGACGGCACGGTCGAAGACGGAACCATCATTGCCTTCGATGTCGACGTAGCCGGTGTTCCCGTCGCGCGTTTTCCCCTCTGACACTTTTTTCGATACCCGAAAGGAATTTTGATATGTCGATGGAGCTTATCCGCCAGGCGCTGACCGGCGTCTCCGGCGTTCCCGTCACCGCCTATGACAGTGATGGCGAGGTGGATGCGACCATGACCGCTAAGGTTTATGCCCGCGTGGCTGAAGCTGGCATCCAGAACATTGTCGCGGCCGGCAATACCGGTGAATTTTATGCGCTGACACCTGCTGAAATCGCCAGGGTTCATGAAGCAGCCATCGCCGGTGTCGATGGACGCACGCCGGTGACGGCGGCCATCGGGCGTTCGCTGCGGGAAGCGGCAGGCATGGCAAGAGATGCGGCCTCGATGGGCGCAACGGCTGTGATGTCGCACCAGCCCGTCGATCCGTTTGCCGCACCGGCTGCGCAGATCGATTATTTTTGTGGCCTTGCCGATGCCTCAGCTCTGCCCTTGGTGGCCTATGTGCGAGCAGATGGATTTTCGGTCGAGGATCTGGTGCGGCTGGCGGGGCATAAAAACATTGCCGGCATCAAGTTTGCGACCAGCGATATTCTCCTCCTGTCACGCGCAATCGAGGCGGCGGACCCTGCGGGTGCCATCTTCGTCTGCGGCCTTGCCGAAAGCTGGGCACCGGCCTTTGCCGCCGTTGGCGCCCGCGGTTTTACCTCGGGCCTCGTCAATGTGGCGCCAGCCTTTTCGCTTGCCGTCCTCGATGCGCTGAACCGGAGCGATTTCGCTGCGGCGCGAAACATCGTCGCGCGCATCGAACCGTTCGAGCGGATGCGGACGAAATTTCGCAATGGTGCCAATGTGACCGTCGTGAAGGAGGCCGTGACGATGAGCGGGCTTGCGGTTGGCCCTGTGCGCGCGCCGGGCCTAACGCGCCTCGATGACGCCGATCGCAAGGCGCTGAAGGCCATGCTGGAGGATTGGCAGGCGGCCTGAAGGCCGGGCCTGCCAAAAAACCTGCCTCAAGCCTTCCAGTCGGCCAATCGTGCGGCAATCTCCGCCACCACGCCGTTGAGGCTCTGGTCGATATCGACGGTGATCGCGTGCTCGTCGTCCGCTGGCGGCTCAAGGGCTGCAAACTGGCTGTCGAGCAGCGTCGTCGGCATGAAATGGCCGGTGCGGGCGCCCATGCGGGCGGAAATGACGGCGCGGGAACCGGACAGGTGGACGAAAATCACCGGGCCTTGCGCCTTCAACCGGATATGATCGCGATACATGCGCTTCAGCGCCGAGCAGCCGATGATCAGCGTGCCATCCGCCTTGGCCAGCGCCTCGCCCACCAGCGTCAGCCACGGCCAGCGGTCGTCGTCCGTCAGGGCCTCCCCCCGGCTCATCTTTTCAATATTGGCCTTCGGATGCAGGTCGTCGCCATCGAAATAACGGGCGCCGATTTTTGCCGCCAGCCCTTCGCCGACGGAGGACTTGCCGGAACCGGCGACCCCCATCAGCACGAGGCGCAGGGTTGTTTTAGAAAGAGGCTGCGATTCCGCCATCGACATAAAGCATGTATCCATTCAAAAACGATTAAAGGCCTTTTCCCCGAACAACACAGCTGGTCCGCCTGCCGTTCCGGTCCAATTGCAGACCACGGTGCATGCCTGTCAAGGCAGCCCCAGGGCCGGTCAAACGGGAAACTGGTGCGCGCCGCCCGATAATCCAGTCCGGATATCAGCCCCCCTCACCGCGTCATCAATTGCGGATGGTGAACTGCACGCGGTCGGCGGGAAAGCGGGTGATGGCATACTGGATCGGCACGCCCTCCAGATCGGTGTTCAGCGCCTTGGTGACGAGAACGATGGCGCCCGGCGTCAGGCCAAGATCGGCCACGTCATCCGGTTCGGCATGCACAGCGGAAATTTCAGTGACGTCGCGCAGGTAATCGGCGACATCGAAGGTGGCGAGCGACCGGGTGATCGAGCCTGACTTTCGAAACACCGCATCGATGCCGGAAAACCGGTCGGCCGGGAACCAGCTGGTGGAGCGTGACAGCGCGCGACCATCCGCCTTGCGCACAGTTTCCAGCCTTATCAGGCGGGTGCCGAGGGTAACGCTCAGCCAGCGGGACAGGTCTGCGGTGGCCGCTTCGTCCCGCGCCGACAGGAGAACGCCCTGCAGGTCGCGGGCCTGCTGGCCAATGCCTTGCGTGAAGCGGGTGCGCCGGCCAATCGGAAAATCGAACTTGTCGCGCTGGGCAATCAGTGTACCGCGCCCCTGCTCTGCCCTTACGATGCCCTCCTGGGCAAGTGCTGCAAGCGCTGCCCGCACCGTATGGCGGTTCACGGCAAATTCCTCAGCCAGCGCGGTTTCAGCCGGCACGCGGCCCGTCAGGTCATAGTCACCGGCAGCAATATTGGCGCGGATGCGGTCGGCGATCTGGCGCCACAGCGCTACGCCTTTTTGTCTCTGGATCATTTTGCTCCTTGTCATATCCCCGTCACGGCTTCAGGGTATTTCTACACTAAATTGTATGGTTGTCTATATTATTAGACAATATGAGGCTGACGATGAACCAAGCTCTGCAAAGCTCCCCCGAGACCGGCCGCAAGCGCGGCATGGATCTTCTTTCCCGCGCCACGCGCCCCGAACTCGAAGCCGCCTGGCAGGCGCTAGATGACAGGCCCGCCCATGAAATGCTGCGCGGGCCCGAAACCGGGCTCGTCATGGTGCGCGGTCGCATCGGCGGCGGCGGCGCGCCGTTCAACCTCGGCGAAACCACCGTCAGCCGCGCCACGGTGCGTGTGGCCGATGGGGCGATTGGCCATGGCTACCGGTTGGGCACCGACCGGCGGGCGGCGGAACTGGCGGCATTGTTCGATGCGCTTGCCCAGAGCGAGCAACACCAGCCTTTCGTGGAAGAGGCCCTCTTGGCCCGCATCGAGAAACGGCAGGCGGAAGACGCCATGCAGCGCGAAAATGAGACAGCGGCCACGAAGGTGGATTTCTTCACCATGGTGCGAGGAGAAGACTGATGGAAAACAGGAACGAAGGGTTTACCGGCGGTTTTCCGGATGCCGTCTACAACAGCCAGACGGTGTTTCGCACGCTGATGGATTGCATGGCGCGACCCGGTAGTCTTGGGCTCGTAACGCCCGAACTTATGCCGCCTTCACCGCTTGGTATCGCGGCCGGCGCCCTGATGCTGACCCTCTGCGACCACGACACGCCCGTTTGGCTGTCGCCCAAACTTGCCCAGTCGAATGTTGCCGCCTGGCTCGCCTTCCATTGTGGTGCGCCCCTGACGCGCGAAAAAAGCGAGGCGCGTTTCGCCTTTCTGGAAGCCGGTGCGCATCTGCCTGCCACCGGACTTTTCGCGCTCGGCACCCAGGAATACCCGGATCGTTCCACAACGCTGGTCATCGAGATCGAGGCGATGGAAGGCGGGCGTCCGCTGAACCTGACGGGACCCGGCATCCGTGACGTCACTCCCATCACGCCGCGTGGGCTTCCCGCAGATTTCCTGCACCAGTGGACGGATAACCGGGCGCTCTTTCCCCGCGGTCTCGACGTGGTGCTGACCACAGGCCGGCAGATGATCGCGCTGCCGCGCACCTGCAAGATCACTGCACTGGAGGTGTAAGCCATGTATGTTGCCGTCAAAGGTGGCGAAACCGCCATCGCCAATGCCCACCGCCTGCTGGCCGACCGCCGTCGCGGAGACCGCGCGCTCCCCAGCCTCACCATCGGCCAGATCATCGAACAGTTGGGCCTTGCCGTCGACCGGGTGATGGCGGAAGCCTCGCTTTATGACCGGTCGCTCGCAGCCCTTGCGCTGAAACAGGCGCGCGGCGACATGATCGAGGCGATCTTTCTCCTGCGCGCCTATCGCACGACGCTGCCGCGTTTTGGCACCTCTTTGCCCATCGAAACCGGCCGGATGCAGGTGGAGCGGCGCGTCTCGGCCACCTACAAGGATCTGCCGGGCGGCCAGCTTCTTGGCCCCACGTTCGACTACACGCACCGCCTGCTCGATCCAGCACTTCTGGACGACGAGGCCGTGGAAGAACCAGCCCTTCGCGAAACCGATGGCACGCCGATCATGCGCGTGTCGGACATTCTCGATGGCGAAGGCCTGATCGAGCCGGATGGAAACATGCCGGAGGATCATCTGGCCGGCGACATCACCCGCGAGCCGATGGAATTTCCGATGCCGCGTGACCTGCGTCTGCAGACGCTTGCCCGTGGCGACGAGGGTTTTCTGCTGGCGCTCGCCTATTCCACCCAGCGCGGTTACGGGCGCACGCACCCCTTCGTCGGCGAAATCCGCATGGGGCTGGTCGAGGTGGAGTTCGAGGTGCCCGAGCTTGGTTTTGCCGTGTCGCTCGGGGAAATCCGCGTCACCGAATGCCAGATGGTCAACCAGTTCAAGGGCTCTGCCAAGGCGCCGCCGCAGTTTACCCGCGGTTACGGCCTGGCCTTTGGCCAGAGCGAACGCAAGGCCATGTCGATGTCGCTGGTCGACCGGGCGCTGCGCACGGACGAATTCGGTGAGGACGTGGTGGCGCCGGCGCAGGACGAGGAATTCGTCATGTCCCATTGCGACAACGTGCAGGCGACCGGTTTCGTCGAGCACCTGAAGCTGCCGCATTACGTGGATTTCCAGGCCGAACTCGATCTGGTCCGGCGCATGCGCGCAAAACACGCGGCCGAACAGACCCCGGATACAGACCAGCAGGAGGCTGCCGAATGAGCATGCCAGCAACCGAACTTGCCGCCTACAATTTTGCCTATCTGGATGAACAGACCAAGCGGATGATCCGCCGCGCCATCCTGAAAGCCATTGCCATTCCCGGCTACCAGGTGCCGTTCGCCTCGCGCGAAATGCCCATGCCCTATGGCTGGGGCACCGGCGGCGTGCAGGTGACGGCCGCCATCCTCGGCCCGCAGGATGTGCTGAAGGTCATCGACCAGGGTGCCGACGACACCACCAATGCGGTCTCCATCCGCGCCTTCTTCCAGAAGGTCGCCAATATCGCCGTCACCACCCATACCGGTGAGGCGACCGTCATCCAGACCCGCCACCGTATTCCGGAAGACACGCTGCGGGAGGGTCAGGTGCTGGTCTACCAGGTGCCGATCCCGGAACCGCTGCGCTTCCTCGAACCGCGCGAGACCGAAACGCGAAAGATGCATGCGCTCGAAGAATACGGCCTGATGCATGTCAAGCTCTACGAAGATATCGCCCGCCACGGCCGCATCGCCACCACCTATGCCTATCCGGTGAAAGTTGCCGGCCGCTACGTGATGGACCCCTCGCCGACGCCGAAATTCGACAATCCGAAGATGCACCGCTCCGAAGCCCTGCAGCTCTTCGGCGCCGGTCGTGAAAAGCGCATCTATGCGGTGCCGCCGTTTACCGATGTCGTCAGCCTCGATTTTGAAGACCATCCGTTCGAGGTGCAGAGCTTTGACAAGCCCTGCGCGCTCTGCGGCGCCCGCCATGTCTATCTGGACGAGGTGGTGCTGGATGACCGGGGTGGACGCATGTTCGTCTGCTCCGACACCGATTATTGCGAAACACGGCGCGCCGAGGGTCATGTCGGCGAGATGCTGGGCGAGAGCCAGGAGGCTGCGGAATGAGCACGAACCCGCTTCTGAAGGTCAGCGACCTCTCCAAATTCTACGGCAGCCGCATCGGCTGCAGCGCGGTGTCGTTTGATCTGTGGCCGGGCGAAGTGCTGGCGGTGGTCGGCGAATCCGGTTCCGGCAAAACGACGCTGCTCAACTGCCTGTCCACGCGGCTGATGCCCTCCACCGGCTGCGTGCAATATCACATGCGCGACGGCGAATACCGTGATCTCTACCGCATGAGCGAAGCGGAACGACGTTTCCTCATGCGCACCGACTGGGGTTTTGTCCATCAGAACCCGGCCGATGGCCTGCGCATGACGGTGTCGGCTGGCGCCAATGTCGGCGAACGGCTGATGGCCGTGGGAGACCGGCATTATGGCCGCATTCGCCAGACGGCAACGGAATGGCTGGAGCGGGTGGAAATCTCGCAGGATCGTATCGATGACCAGCCGCGCGCCTTTTCCGGCGGCATGCGCCAGCGTCTGCAGATTGCCCGCAATCTCGTGACTTCGCCCCGCCTCGTCTTCATGGATGAGCCGACGGGCGGGCTGGATGTCTCGGTGCAGGCGCGCCTTCTCGATCTGGTGCGCGGCCTCGTCAATGATCTCGGCCTGTCTGCCATCGTCGTCACGCATGATCTGGCGGTGGCACGCCTTCTCTCGCACCGGATGATGGTGATGAAGGACGGCCATGTCATCGAACAGGGCCTCACCGACCGTGTCCTCGACGATCCGCGCGAGCCCTATACGCAGCTGCTCGTCTCCTCGATCCTGCAAGTGTGACGGAGAAACTCCATGCCCACGCCCCTTATCGTTTCTGAAGTCGCCAAGAGCTTTACCATGCACCTGCGTGGCGGGCTGAAGCTGCCCGTGGTCGCCAACGTCTCCTTCTCGGTTGCGAGCGGCGAATGCGTCGTGCTCGGCGGCCCCTCTGGCATCGGCAAAAGCTCTATCCTCAAAATGCTCTACGGCAATTATGCTGTGGATTCAGGTCAGATCCTCATCACCCATGCGGATAAAACCATCGATATCGCCAGCGCTGATCCGCGTGTGGTGCTGGATGTCCGCCGTTCGGCACTCGGCTACGTCAGCCAGTTCCTGCGCACCGTGCCGCGTGTCTCGGCGCTCGATGTGGTCGCAGAGCCGCTTGTTGCGCGCGGCATTGCGGCAGAAGACGCGCGCGAACGGGCCGCAGACCTGCTCGCCCGGCTGAACCTTCCGCGCGATCTCTGGCAATTGCCGCCCGCCACCTTCTCCGGCGGCGAACAGCAGCGTGTCAACATTGCCCGCGGTTTCATCACCGACCACGCGATCCTGCTGCTGGACGAGCCGACAGCCTCCCTCGATGCGGCCAATCGCAAGGTTGTCGTTTCCATGATCGAGGCCAAGAAGACGGCCGGCGTCGCACTTCTTGGCATCTTCCATGATGAGGAAGTGCGCGAAGCCGTGGCCGACCGCATCCTCGACGTCACCGCATTTTCTCCGCGAAAGGCTGCCGCATGAGCAAGAAACTTAGCCTTCAGCCCCTCATCCACGACGGTGCCAGCGTCAGCGACACCACGCTTGGCCGCTATACGGAAGTCGGCGAACGCTGCCGCCTCGCCGAAGTGGAGATGGGCGACTATTCCTATATCGAGCGTGACGGCGCCGTCTGGTGCGCCACCATCGGCAAGTTCGTCAATATCGCTGCCGCCGTGCGCATCAACGCCACCAACCACCCGATGTGGCGGGCAACGCTGCACCACTTCACATATCGTGCCGCGAGCTACTTCGAGGGCGCCGAAGACGATCATGACTTCTTCACCTGGCGGCGCGACAACCGGATCACCATCGGCCACGATGTGTGGATCGGCCATGGCGCCACCGTGCTGCCCGGCGTCACCATCGGCAATGGCGCGGTCATCGGTGCCGGCGCCGTCGTTTCCAAGGACGTCGCGCCCTACACCATCGTCGGCGGCGTGCCGGCAAAGCTCATCCGCGAACGCTTTCCCGCAACCGTTGCAGATGGGATGACTGCCCTTGCCTGGTGGGACTGGGACCATGACAGGCTTTTTGCCGCTCTGGAAGATTTTCGCAGCCTGACGGCTGAAGAATTCCTGCAGAAATACGCGTGATTATCGTTTTTTACCAATAACTTGGAAGGCTTCACAGAACCTACACAAAACCGACATTCGCGCTTAACACAGCTGCGCTAGCGATGACGGAGAGCATGATGCGACAAGGGAACTGTAATGGACTTCAGGCTGGTAAACGTCACGCGAAAGTTCGGCAACAATACAGCAGTCGATTCCGTGTCGCTCGATATTCCCTCCGGTCAGATGGTCGGCATCATCGGCCGCTCCGGCGCCGGCAAGTCGACGCTGCTGCGCATGATCAATCGGCTGGCGGACCCGACCTCGGGCAACATCCTGTTCGGTGGCACGGATGTCTCGAAACTCAAGGGCAAGCCACTGCGCGATTGGCAGCGCGACTGTGCGATGATCTTCCAGCAGTTCAATCTCGTGCCGCGTCTCGACGTTCTCACCAACGTGCTGCTTGGACGCCTCAACCATCGCTCCACAACGCTCAGCATCCTCAACATATTCACCCGCGAGGAACGGTTGATGGCGATTGCGGCGTTGGAGCGTCTCGGCATCGAGCAGACCGCGCTGCAGCCGGCGGGTACGCTCTCCGGTGGCCAGCAGCAGCGCGTCGCCATTGCCCGTGCGCTGATGCAATCGCCGAAAATGGTTCTGGCGGACGAGCCGATTGCCTCGCTCGATCCGCTGAACGCCAAGATCGTCATGGATGCGCTGCGCAATATCAATGAGAGCGAAGGCATCACCGTCATCACCAACCTGCACACGCTCGATACGGCGCGCAGCTATTGCGAGCGCATCATCGGCATGGCGCGCGGGCGCGTGGTGTTTGACGGCACGCCGTCAGAACTG
>JAIXTO010000004.1 GCA_027483885.1 Rhizobiaceae bacterium | reverse complement strand
GTGATAATATCTATTACGTAGCGGCAAGGCGATTTGTTTCACAGGCTCTGCGCAGATTTGCTCGGCCACGTTCTCGTGATGCGCCGGACCTTCGCAGGCGTACCGCTTTGGCCTGTCCTGATAGTGACATAGTGGGTCATTTCCGCTAGGAAATGCCTAAAAGCAGGGCTTTGCAGCCGACAAAGCGGCCATGCCCGAATAAATTCAAGACCTGAGGAAAACACCATGCCTGCATACCGTTCGAGAACGACGACCCATGGCCGCAACATGGCGGGCGCCCGTGGTCTCTGGCGCGCCACGGGCATGAAGGACAGCGATTTCGGCAAGCCGATCATTGCCGTGGTCAATTCCTTCACGCAGTTCGTGCCGGGCCACGTCCACCTCAAGGATCTCGGTCAGCTGGTGGCCCGCGAGATCGAGGCCGCCGGTGGCGTTGCCAAGGAATTTAACACCATTGCCGTCGATGACGGCATCGCCATGGGCCATGACGGCATGCTCTATTCGCTTCCGTCGCGCGAGATCATCTCCGACTCGGTCGAATACATGGTCAACGCCCACTGCGCCGATGCCATGGTGTGCATTTCCAACTGCGACAAGATCACGCCCGGGATGCTGAGTGCCGCGATGCGTCTCAACATCCCGGCTGTCTTTGTCTCCGGTGGCCCGATGGAGGCCGGCAAGGTGGTCTTGCATGGCAAGACCGTGGCGCTTGATCTCGTCGATGCCATGGTTGCAGCAGCAGATGACAAGATGTCGGACGAAGACGTGCAGACGATCGAACGATCCGCCTGTCCCACCTGCGGCTCGTGCTCGGGCATGTTCACCGCCAATTCGATGAACTGCCTCACCGAAGCGCTCGGCCTGTCGCTGCCCGGCAACGGCTCGACGCTTGCCACCCACTCGGATCGCAAGCGCCTGTTCGTCGAAGCCGGCCACCTGATCGTCGATCTTGCTCGCCGCTACTACGAGCAGGACGATGACGGCGTTCTGCCGCGCTCGATTGCCACGAAGGAAGCCTTTGAGAACGCCATGACGCTCGATATTGCCATGGGCGGGTCGACCAATACGGTTTTGCATATCCTGGCGGCGGCCTATGAGGGCGGCGTCGATTTCACCATGGACGATATCGACCGCCTGTCGCGCCGCGTGCCCTGCCTTTCCAAGGTGGCGCCGGCCAAGCAGGACGTTCACATGGAAGACGTCCACCGCGCCGGCGGCATCATGCGTATTCTGGGCGAACTGGAACGCGGCGGCCTTCTCAACACCAATTGCAAGACGGTGCATGAGGCAACGCTTGGCGATGCCATCAACCGCTGGGACATTACCCGCACCAATTCGGAAACCGTGCGCACCTTTTTCAAGGCCGCGCCCGGCGGCGTGCCGACGCAGGTTGCCTTCTCGCAGTCCTCGCGCTGGGACGAGCTGGATACCGACAGCGAAAAGGGCGTCATCCGTTCGGTCGAAAAGCCGTTCTCCAAGGATGGCGGTCTGGCGGTACTCTACGGCAATATCGCGCTCGACGGCTGCATCGTGAAGACGGCGGGTGTCGACGAATCGATCCTGAAATTCACCGGTCCGGCACGCGTGTTCGAAAGCCAGGATGCGTCGGTGAAGGCAATCCTCAACAACGAGGTAAAGGCCGGCGATGTCGTCGTCATCCGTTACGAAGGCCCGAAGGGCGGCCCCGGCATGCAGGAAATGCTCTATCCGACGAGCTATCTGAAGTCGAAGGGTCTCGGAAAGGCCTGCGCGCTGATCACCGATGGTCGTTTCTCCGGCGGCACGTCGGGCCTCTCCATCGGCCACGCCTCGCCGGAAGCGGCCAATGGCGGTGCCATCGGTCTGGTACGCGAGGGTGATATGATCGAGATCGATATTCCCAACCGCACGATCAACCTTCTGGTTCAGGACAGCGATCTGGCAAGCCGCCGTGCCGAGCAGGACAAGCTCGGCTGGAAGCCGGTTGCGCCCCGCAAGCGCAATGTCACGACGGCGCTCAAGGCCTACGCGGCCTTCGCCTCCAGCGCCGACAAGGGCGCCGTGCGCATCCTGCCGGAATGATCAGGATCTGACGGTTCTGATTTGATATTGGCCCGCCGGAGCGATCCGGCGGGCTTTTTCATGCGCCTTGCACGGCAGCCGGCTTCCGGTCCCAATAGGGAGGCGTGCCGATGCGCTCGATCAGGTAGTCGCGAAACGACAGGACCTTGAGGGATCTGAGGCGGTTTTCCGGATAGATCAGGTGAATGTCGTGAACGGTGGTGTCGATGGCAGCCTCGTGGTCGGCCATCAGCACCTCCAGACGGCCGCTGTCGATATGGTCGTGCAGGAGCCAGGTCGGGAAGAGAACAAGGCCCTGATGCTGCAGGGCGGCCTCCACCAGGCTTTCTGCATTGTTGCTGGTCAAGTTGCCGCTGACGACATGGGCCTGAAAGGCAGACGTGCCGGTGCGGAAATACCATTTCTGCGCGCCGCTGGTACCCTTGTAGAGAAGGCAATTGTGGGGGCTAAGCTCGAGAGGCACCTGCGGGCGGCCGTGGCGGGCGAGATAGGCGGGCGAGGCGCAGAGCACATAATGCTGGGCGGTGAGCTTTCGGCTGCTGAGGCTTGAATCCTTCAGCATGCCGATACGGATGGTGATGTCGGCACCCTCGGCCACCGGATCGTGGAAGGCATCCGACAGCGTCAGTTCCACCTCTACCTCAGGGTAACGCGCCTGGTAATCGGCAAGCAGCGGTGCCACATGGCGGCGGCCGAAGGCGATTGGCGCATTGATGCGCAGCAGCCCGCGCGGCGCGCCCGCAGCCCCGCCGCTTGCCCGCTCGGTTGCCAGATCGAGTGATGCGATGAGATCGCGCACCTCAAGGAGATAGGCTGCGCCTGCCTCCGTCAGCGTCACCGCGCGTGTGTGGCGAAACAGCAGGCGCTGCCCCAGCAGATGCTCAAGCCCCTGGATGTGGCGGGAGACGGAAGAGGGCGGCAGGCCGCAGCGTCTGGCACTTTCGGTAAAGCTGCCGGTCGTTGCCACATCAACGAACAGGCGCAGCGACAGGAGAGTGAGTTCGTTGCTCATCGGACAATTATCTTTTGCGATTTGACGTCATTGTTGCGCTATCGACATTAGCCTATCTGCGGCTCCTTCAACAGAACGGAGGCCGCCTGATGGGCCAAATTGTCATTCTTCTTCTTGTCGTCGCATCCGGCATGGGGCTGTCCGTCGAAGCGGGCCTGCTCGGGCCGCTTGGCGAGGAAGTCGGTCATACGGCCGCGGCACTGTCGATCTTTCTCGTCGGCGGGCTGCTTTTGTCGGTGGCGCTGGTCTTTGCCCCGCAGCGCAGCCTGCCGAGGCTCCTTGCGCAGCCTCGATGGCTGCTCGCCGGCGGCATTCTCGGACCCGTCTACGTGATCGTGCTGACCATTGCGACGCCGGTGATCGGCGTTGGCACGACCATGGTCGGCATTCTCTGCGGGCAGGTGGCGGCAAGCCTTGCCATCGACCATTTCGGTCTGTTCGGCACGCCGCGACAGTCGATCGACCGATACCGCCTTTCGGCGCTCGTCCTTATTCTTCTCGCTCTCGGGATACTCAATCGATGATGTTTGTGCTGGTTACTCTTCTTGCGCTGGCCGGTGGCGTTTCGCTTGCCGCGCAATCCTCCATCAACGGGCGGCTCGGCAAGGCCGCCGGCGTGATGGAAACCGCCTGGCTGACCTTTGTGCTGGGGGCAGCGGTTTGCTTCCTTCTGTTCTTTTTCTTCGAGCCACCGCATGCGATGACCCTGTTGACCGCGCCAAAATGGCAGTTGATCGGCGCACTGTTCGGCGTCGTCTATATTCTGGTGAATGTCGTTGCGGTCCCACACGTCGGCATTGCGGCCGCAACGGTTGCGGTCATTACCGGGCAGCTTGCCATGAGCCTCCTGATCGATCACTTCGGCTGGTTCGGCAACAGCGTCATTCCGCTGGACGCCAGTCGTTATGCTTCGATTGCGCTGCTTGTCGCAGCACTCGGCCTGATCTATCTGGGCAATCGCCGGAAGGCGGGCTGAGGAGAGGGGGCAGCCATTGCGCTGCCCCTCTCACGCTGTTCAGATCGGGCGAATGAGCGACTTTGTCGCGTCTTCCAGCTGCTTCATGCGCTCCTCATAGGCGGCGCGGATGCAGGCAACATCGGCCTCGCAGGCCTGGCGTTTCTTCAGCCATGCCAGTTGCTCGTCCTTCAGCTGGTCACGGTTTCCCATCGCCATCAGCGATGTCAGGATGTCGAAGGTGGTGACCATCTTCACGTCGAGATCGTTCAGCGACCGGTCCTCGCAGATCACCTTTTCGCCGCCTGAGAGATCGGGCTGCTGGCAATCGAAGCTTGCGGCAAAAGCCGGCGCGGGAGCAACAAGGGTGAGGCTGGAAAGCGCAAGTGCGCCGGCGGCAAAGGTGTGGGACAAGCGGATCGTCATCATCAAATCAGTCTCCATGAACCCCCACTACGGCTTTGGGACCAAATGGTTCCCGCCAAAATGCGGGCACGGCGAGCGGCGGGGCAGCAAGGCCACAAAGCAGCGTGCGACAGCTGCGCAATGACGGGCGTTCGTCTGGTCTTTCGACGGTCCGGTTCTATGTTTGCCTCACATGAACATAGTTTAATGCGGATGCAGCATTCAGGCCCGCTGCCTCCCCATTTTCGGCCACCTTTCATTTCTAGCGTTTGTCGGTAGAAGTCATCATACCCTTCAAAGTGAGGAATCACATGCTGAGCATGCCGAAAAGCATCTCCCTCTGCCTTCTGGCCCTGTCGCTTCTTCTGCCGTCGCAGAGCTTTGCACAGGACAAGACCTTGCCGCAGAGCCGGCCGGAAATGCAGCTTTCTTTTGCGCCGCTGGTCAAGCAGACGTCGGGCGCCGTCGTCAACGTCTATGCCGAGCGTGTCGTGCAGCGACAGAACCCGTTTGCCGGCGACCCCTTCTTCGAGCAGTTTTTTGGCCAGCGCATGCCGAACCGTTCGGAAAAGCAGTCGTCGCTGGGCTCCGGCGTCATCGTCTCGCACAATGGTCTTGTCGTCACCAACAACCACGTCATCCAGGGTGCCGATGACATCAAGATCGCGCTGCCGGATGGCCGCGAGTTTCCCTGCGAAGTGCTGCTGAAGGACGAAAACATCGATCTTGCCGTTTTGAAGATCAAGGGGCAGCAGGAGTTTCCCGTGCTTGCCATTGGCAATTCCGATGCGGTGGAGGTGGGTGATCTGGTGCTGGCCATCGGGAACCCCTTTGGCGTTGGCCAGACGGTCACGAGCGGCATCGTCTCGGCGCTTGCCCGAAACCAGGTGTCGAGCGGCGATGTCGGCTTTTTCATCCAGACCGATGCGTCGATCAATCCCGGCAATTCCGGCGGCGCGCTGATGAACATGCGCGGTGAGCTGATCGGCATCAATACCGCGATCTTCTCGCGCGGCGGTGGCTCGAACGGCATCGGTTTTGCCATTCCGGCCAATCTCGTCAAAGTCTTCGTGGCCGCTGCCGAAGAGGGCAAGAAGAGCTTTGAAAAACCCTATGTCGGGGCAACCTTCCAGCCGGTCACCTCGGAAGTGGCCGAGGCGCTGGGGTTGAAATCAGCCCGCGGTGCGCTGGTGGTCGGTGTCACGGAAGGCGGTCCGGCGGACAAGGCGGGGCTGAAGCCGGGCGAAGTCATCACGTCCGTCAATGGCATTGCCGTGGAGCATCCCGACGCGCTCTGGTACCGCCTGACAACGGCCGGGCTTGGCAAATCCGCCCGCCTCATGGTGTCGCAGAACGGCAGTGAGCGGGAGCTGACCATGACGCTCGGGACGGCGCCGGAGACGGTGCCGCGCGACGAGCGGCTGATGGAGGGACGCAACCCGTTTGCCGGCTTGAAGGTTGCCAACCTTTCGCCAAAGCTTGCGACAGAGCTGCGCCTGCCCACGGACAAGACCGGTGTCGTCGTGGCAGAGGTGGTGCGCAATTCTCCTGCCGCCCGCCTGGGCTTCCAGCCGGGTGACATCGTGATCTCGCTGAATGGCGATGCGGTCTCCTCCACCAAGGTGCTCCAGACACTTGTCGGCAGCGATCCGAACCTCTGGCGGGTTGAAATCGAACGTGACGGACAGCGCATCCGTCAGTTCTTCCGATGAGTGGCGATCTGTTCCAGAAAACCCTACCCGCTGCGGTCGCCTCAGGGCGGCCGCTTGCAGACCGGCTGCGCCCGACCTCGCTGGCCGAGGTGACCGGCCAGCCGCACCTCACGGGCGCCGATGGTGCCCTTCGCCGCATGATCGACGCAGGCTCGCTCGGCTCGATGATCTTCTGGGGGCCGCCGGGCACCGGCAAGACAACGGTTGCGCGGCTTCTCTCCGGCGAGGCGGGGCTTGCGTTTGAGCAGATCTCGGCGATTTTTTCCGGCGTGGCTGATCTCAAGAAAGTCTTTGAGACGGCCCGCCTTCGGCGCATGGACGGGCGCCAGACACTGCTTTTCGTCGACGAGATCCATCGCTTCAACCGGGCCCAGCAGGACAGTTTTTTGCCCGTCATGGAAGACGGCACCGTGATCCTTGTCGGCGCCACGACGGAAAATCCGAGCTTCGAGCTGAATGCCGCTCTTTTGTCACGCGCCCGCGTGCTGACCTTCCGGGCGCATGACGACGAGAGCCTCAGTGAACTTCTGTCGCGCGCCGAACAGGGGGAGCAGAAACCCTTGCCGCTGGATGAGGCGGCGCGCTCTGCGCTGGTACGCATGGCCGACGGCGATGGCCGCGCCGTGCTGACGCTTGCCGAGGAAGTGTGGCGCGCGGCCCGCGAGGGGGAAGTGTTTGACATCCAAGGGCTGGCGCAGATCGTGCAACGCCGCGCGCCGGTCTATGACAAGGCGCAGGACGGGCATTACAATCTCATCTCTGCCCTGCATAAATCCGTGCGCGGCTCCGATCCGGATGCCGCGCTTTATTATCTGGCCCGCATGTTCGATGCCGGTGAGGACCCGCTTTATATCGGACGCCGGCTGGTGCGCATGGC
>JAIXTO010000068.1 GCA_027483885.1 Rhizobiaceae bacterium | reverse complement strand
CTACCTCAAGACCCAGGCCCCCTTCTGGAAGAAGGAACATCTGGCAGACGGCTCCACCGGCGGCTGGGTCTCGGCCAAGGACGCCGACGATGCGGCGCGGGAGAAGTGGCGCTGACCACCGGATAGGAAGCTTGGCGGGGACGAGCATAATGGCCACTCTTTTTACCAGCCGTTGCCTCCTTCAACCGCCAGGGGAGCATGACCGGGACGGGCTCATCGCGCTTGCGACGCATCCCGCTGTGAGACGTTTCCTTGGAGGCCCCCGCGAGGACATGGCCGCCAAGGTGGGCGCCGACGCGCTTATCGCCGGCAGCACGTCCCCCATGGCGTGGGCGGTTCGGCTTCGGGAACAGAACGAGGCGGGCTGCATCGGGCTTGTCGCCGTGGGCCCTCATCATGACGAGAGCCTTCTTGAACTGTCCTACCAGTTTCTGCCGGCCTATTGGGGACAAGGGCTGGCGCTGGAATGCACCGAAGCGGTTCTCCGCCATGCTTTTGACAGCTTGTCATTGCCCCACCTCGTTAGCGAGACACAGGCGGCAAACCGGTCATCCCGGCGGCTTCTCGCACGACTCGGCATGCGCGAGGCGCAAACCGTCGAGCGGTTCGGAGCCCCACAGATCATCTACGAAATCGTCAACCCGCTGAACCGCGTCACACCAGAACCCGTTCCCGCCGGCTTAACACCAGCAGCGCGGTGAGCGCGCAAAGCATGGCCGTATCGCGCCAGGCAACGGGGCCATAGCCGCTCCAAAGGGTCTCCCCGAGGCCAAAGAGTGCCGCACCCGCTGCGGCCCGCAACGGATGGGCATGACCGCCGACGGCTGCGATCAACACCACTTTCAGGCCAAAGACGAGGCCCGCGCCAAAATCCATCGTGCCGTAATGGGCGGTGGCAAGAAGGCCGCAGAGAGACGCAAAAAGTGCCGCAAAACCATAGGCGCCGGCGCAGATGCGGGCGGATGGCACGCCGCACAGTTCGGCTGCCAGCGGATCATCGCAAACGGCGCGCCAGTTGCGCCCCCATCGACTGGCCGCCAGAAACCATGCGCCACCGGCCACCAGGAGAACAAGAATGGCGCTGTTGAGAGCCTGCAGGCGCGTGAGGCTTGCCGCGCCGCCAAAGAGCGTGATCGGTGCATTGAGAAAGGGCGGCAGCCAGAGCTGACGCGTGCCCGAAAGAAGCCTCGCCGCCTCCATCAACACCAGCAGCAGCCCCAGCGACGCGACGGTGAGCGCGTTGGGCGAGACGCGCGACAAGGGCGCCACCACCCGTCGTCCGATCAATACGCCGCCACCCGCCCCCACCATGATGGCGAGAAGTGCGCCAAGAGCCAGCGTTGCCGGGAAAATCAGGAAAAGCCGGTCCCACCCCCAGTGAGCGCCCAGCAGAAACACGTGGCCGGAAAAGGCAAACAGCGCACCATAGGTGATATCCGCCCGCCGGGTGACGGCAAAGGCAATCGTATAACCAAAGGCCAGCGCTGCATAGAGGCTGGCAATCGGCACGGCGTTGAGCAGCTGCTGCAGGGCGTAGGACATGGCACCTCCACGCTCGTAATATAACTGGCAAACCCATTTTTACCAGTTATATTGCGGCATGACCTTTTCCTGGACCCCTCACCGTTTTGCCGGCGGCGCGCTGGCGCTGGATGTCGCCAACAGCGTGATCCTGCGCTTTGACCCTGCCCGCAGCATCGACCGCTTTGCCGATGCTGGGCAATTGCAAGCCTTCCCGCAGGCCGCCTCAGCATTTTCCGCCGAACGGGCGCTGTTTGGCGACCTGAAACCGATACATCCTGCCAGTCGCGAAACCTTCCTTTCGCTGCGCGAAGCCATCGACCGGCATTTTCGCGCTGAGGTGCAAGGGACATCACACCCGCTTCTTCTGGCCGATCTGCTGGACAACGCCGCCCGCCTGCTGCGGCAGAACCCCGATCCAGACGGGCTTGAGGCGGCCACCGTACATTCGGCGCTGCGGCTGCTTTCCCTTCCGGAAAAGCAGCGCCTGAAAATCTGCGGACATTGCGGCTGGCTGTTTGTCGACCGTTCCAAGAACAAGAGCCGCTTCTGGTGCGACATGACTGTGTGCGGCAACCGCGCCAAGGCCGCCCGCCACTACAAACGAAAAACGACAGGAGGAACTGCAGGATGATGAAAGGAACCTTCACCGCCAGAGCAACGGGCCTTGCGCTTTGCGTGGCAACCCTTGTCGGCTGCCAGCGCGAAGCGGCGAACCTGGCGGAGTTTTCCGGCCATATCTTCGTCTTCAACTACCGTCTTTCACGGGCCAATTACGTGGTGACGCTGCGCCCGACCGGGCCCCTTCCCGAAGGTGGCGTGGCGCTTGCCCGGTTTGACAATCCGCAGGGCGGCGCGCCGCTCATAACGCGACAGGCGCTTTACCCGAAGATGGACAAGGTCGTGCTGGAAAGCCCGGATGTGCAATGCGTGCGCGAAGGCCAAAGCTACGGCGTCCATATCGAGCTTGCCGACCGCGATGGCAAAGTGCTACAAGAGCTGGAAACAAGGGTGCTTGCCACCATCGACCAGAGCATCCTGCCCGCCAATTCCATCGTGGTCGGCCCGGCCTATGATATGAACCCGAAAGTGTTCAAGGCGGGCGGCGTGGTGGATCTTTCGCCCGTCCCATGCCCGACATAAGGCGCTTCACGACGCCCCGGTGCGGTGTTACGACTTGGGTCAAGCCGTAACCGAGGATGCATCATGCTGCGTGGTCTTTCCGCCTTTCCGCCCACACCGACCGACATGCACGGCACCGTTGATGCGGATGCGCTGTCCCGGCTGATCGAACGCCTGACGAGCGCGGGCGTCGATTCCATCGGGCTCCTCGGCAGCACCGGGGGATATGCCTACCTGACGCGCGCCGAACGACGCCGCGCGGTGGAAATTGCCGCCGAAACCCTTCAGCGCCGCACGCCGCTCATCGTCGGCATCGGCGCACTGCGCACCGATGAGGCGCAGGCTCTGGCACGCGATGCGGCAGAGGCTGGTGCAGATGGCCTGCTTCTGGCGCCGGTCTCTTATACGCCGCTCACCGAAGACGAGGTGTTTGCGCATTTTTCCGCCGTCTCCGGCGTCACCGATCTGCCGCTCGTCATCTACAACAATCCGGGTACCACGAAATTCACCTTCAGCCCGGATCTGATCGTACGACTGGCGGACCTGCCCAATATTGCGACCGTGAAGATGCCGCTGCCGGTGGATGCCAGTTTCGAGGCGGAAATGGCCTCGCTGCGCGCGCGTCTGCCGAACAGGTTTCCGATCGGCTACAGCGGCGATTGGGGTGCAGCAGAAGCGCTGCTTTCAGGCGCAGATGCCTGGTACAGCGTCGTCGCCGGCCTCCTGCCCGGCCCGGCGCTGGCGCTGACCCGTGCGGCCCAGGCCGGAGATAGTGACGAGGCGCACCGGCTGAACGAGCGTTTCCAGCCGCTCTGGGCGCTGTTTCGCCAGTTCGGCAGTTTTCGCGTCATGTATGCGATCGCCGCCGAACTCGACCTCTTCCACGCCGCCCCACCCCGGCCGGTACTGCCGATCCCGGAAGAGGCAAAACTGCGGGTGGCTGAAGCGCTGGCGGCTCTCGACGCCTGATCCACGACGGCACGGGAAGGCGGGAGGGCAGCCCCGCCCTCACCCGCCGCCCACGTTTCACAGCAGGCTCAAAACCCTTCCAGCACAATCTTGCCGCGCGCCTTGCCGCTTTCGAGGATGGCATGGGCCGCCTTGAGATTTGCCGCATTGATCGGCTGCAGAACCTCGGTGACGGTGGTGCGGATGCGGCCGGCATCGATGAGCGCGGAGACGTCATCCAGCAGCTTGCCCTGCGCATCCATGTCGGGCGTCTGGTAGAGCGAGCGGGTGAACATCAACTCCCAGTGCAACGAGACGGATTTGCGCTTGAAGGGCATGGCATCCAGCACGGCGGGATCGTCGATCAGGCCGAAGCGACCCTGAGGCGCGATGAGATCGGCGATATCGGCGAGATGCAGATGCGTTTCGGTGGTGGAAAACACGAAAGCGGGCGCACCGAGCCCGAGTGCTTCCACCTGTGGGGCGAGCGGCTGTGCGTGATCGACCACGTGATGGGCGCCCAGTTCTCGCACCCAGGCCTGCGTTTCCGGCCGCGAAGCCGTGGCAATGACCGTCACATCCGTCAGCGCCCGCAAAAGCTGGATGGCGATGGAGCCGACGCCGCCGGCCCCGCCGATGATGAGAACAGCGTTTGCCGCCCCAGATACCTGCCGGCGCACATCCAGCCGTTCGAACAGCATTTCCCATGCAGTAATCGCCGTCAGCGGCAGGGCAGCCGATTGCGCGTCAGACAGCGTCGCCGGCTTCTTGCCCACCAGCCGCTCATCCACCAGATGAAATTCGCTGTTGGCGCCGGGACGATCCAGCGCGCCGGCATAAAACACCTGATCGCCGGCCTTGAAACGGGTGACGGCTTCGCCCGTCTCGATCACCTCGCCGACGGCATCCCAGCCGAGCACCTTCCAGCCATCGGGAGCTGCGGACACGCCGCGGCGGATCTTGGTATCGACGGGGTTTACCGAAATAGCGCGGACGGCAACCAGCAGATCCCGTCCCGTCGCCACCGGCTTTTCCTGTTCGATATCGACAAGTGCCTCCGGCCGCTCAAGCGGACCTGCGGCCTGATATGCAACTGATTTCATCGGGCGGTTCCTTTTCAAAGCGTTGTTTCATCCCTCATATGTTTCTATGCTTCCAAAAAGCCATACGCACAAAATCAGCCTATAGTGTCGAAAAGGATACCGTCATGGCCAAGGCCCGCCATTCCCGCTTCGATTGCAGCCCCGGCTGTGCCGTGGAGGCGGCCGTCGGCCTCATCGATGGCAAATGGAAATCGGTGATCCTTTTCCATCTGCTTTCCGGCACGCTGCGCTTCAGCGAGATCCGCCGCATCATCGCAAACGTCACGCCGCGCATGCTGACGAACCAGTTGCGCGAGCTGGAGGAGGACGGGCTGATCATCCGCACGGTGTATGCGCAGGTGCCGCCGAAGGTGGAATACAGCCTGTCGCCGCTCGGGCGCAGCATGGAGCCGGTACTTCTGGCTTTGAAGGGCTGGGGCGATGCCCATATCGGGCTTTACGGCAAGCCAAGAGGGCATGATCCGCGCGAGGCGGATGCGGCGGCCTGAGAGGCAGGTCTCAAACGCAAAACGCCCGCGACAACGTGTGTCACGGGCATTTTGGAATTCCTTGCAGGCGCCTTTTGGAAGGCGCCCAAAGGTCAAAAAATTCAGCCGACGATTTCGGTTTCAGCGAACCAGTAGGCGATTTCCTGGGCAGCGGTTTCCGGAGCATCCGAACCGTGAACCGAATTTTCGCCGATGGAGAGCGCGAACGTCTTGCGGATGGTGCCTTCGTCAGCGTTGGCCGGGTTGGTGGCGCCCATGATTTCGCGGTTCTTCAGAATGGCATTTTCGCCTTCGAGAACCTGAACGACGGTCGGGCCGGATGTCATGCCTTCAACCAGTTCGCCGAAGAAGGGGCGTTCCTTGTGAACGGCGTAAAAACCTTCGGCTTCGCGCTGGCTCATCCAGACGCGCTTGGAAGCGATGACGCGCAGGCCATTCTCTTCAAAAACCTTGGTGATGGCGCCGGTCAGGTTGCGCTTGGTTGCGTCGGGCTTGATCATGGAGAAGGTGCGTTCGATCGCCATTGCCAGAAATCCTTGTTTTCTAGGGATAAGTGGGCGGTGTTTAGCCGCCCCGAATCACGAAGACAAGAGGGCCCTTTCGAATTTCACGCCGCTGTCATGATCAAGCCCCGTCTCACTCAGGCAACGGCGCGGGCCATGGCGCCGTGGAGATCCAGGCACCGCTCGAACCAGACATTGACCGGATCATCCGCCCCCAGCGCTTCAAGCCCGGTGGTGATGCGCAGCCATTGCAGCGCGCCGAACAGGATATAGTCTGCAAACAGTGGGCTTTCGCCACCAAGGAAGGGCTGGAACTTCAGCATGTGGCGCAGCGGCTCCAGCCGCGCCGAGAGAACAGCGATTTCCGCCTCGCGTTCGGCCTCGAATTCCTCCAGCTTGCGTCCGAGGCGCGGCTCGCGGCTCTCGCGGAAATACATCTGATCGGTTTCGGCCAGCATGTCGTGGATGTTCTTCACCGCAAGCTTGGTCAGCACCGGATGTACCAGCGTCTGGGACACACCTTCCACAAAGCGCGACAGCGCCTTGCCGCCCTCCCCGCCAAACAGCGTCGGACGGTCGGGATAGGTGTCTTCCAGGTAAAGGGCGATGTCAAAACTGTCGCGCACCAGCATCTGGCCATCGCGCAGGATCGGCACGGTTTTCGAAAAACCGTTTTCGATTTTCGGCACGTCCGTGAACGGCACCGGCTTTTCGATGAAATCCAGTCCCTTGTGGGCCAGTGCCATTGAGACTTTCCAGCAATGGGGCGAAAACGGGCGGTGCTCATCACGGCCGCAGAGCGAATAGAGAATTCTGGTCATCGGGATCCCTCATTGCAAACTGGGTTCAGTGAACCTTTCGCGCCGCCAAAGATCAAATCAGGAAATTTCATGAAAGCTATCACCCCTATTTGACCGCGCCCGTCATAAGATCAGACATCAATCAACGGATGGAGAGAAACGCATGCTCAAGCATTTCCAGATGTTTGCCGATTACAACGGATGGGCCAATGCCCGTATCTATGAAGCCTGTGCGCTGCTGAGCGACGAGGAGTTTTGTGCAGACAAGGGTGCGTTCTTTGGCTCGGCACAGCGCACGTTGAACCATCTTCTCGCCGCAGACCGCATCTGGCTCAAGCGCTTCACCGGCATTGGCGAGGCCCCGACGTCGCTTGGCGCGGTTCTTCACGAGAATTTCTCAGACCTGCATGCCGCCCGCAAGGCAGAAGACCAGCGTATCATCGACTGGGTCGGCGGCCTGACCGAAGCGGATTTTTCTAAGATCATTTCCTATTCGCCGGTCTCGATGCCGGGAAAAATCGAACTGCCGCTTGGCCCGGTTCTGTCTCATGTCTTCAACCACCAGACCCATCATCGCGGGCAGGTTCACACCATCCTGACATCTCTCGGACAGCCATCCCAGGTGCTGGATCTCGTCTATTTCCTGCTTGGAGACGGCAAGCGCTGGCAATAGGCGCCCGTCTCTCTTGCATCGCAGCAGGACTTCGGCCAAAACGCCCGCATGATCACCATCACAGACCTTTCCGCGCGTATCGCCGGCCGCCTTCTTCTCGACCACGCCAGCATCAGCCTGCCGACGGGCATCAAGGCTGGCCTTGTCGGCCGCAATGGTGCGGGCAAATCCACGCTGTTTCGCGTCATCACCGGCGATCTCGGTTCGGAAAGCGGGTCGGTCTCGCTGCCGAAGGCCGCCCGCATCGGCCAGGTGGCGCAGGAAGCGCCGGGCACGGAAGATCCGCTGATCAACATCGTGCTTGCCGCCGACAAGGAACGCACCGCCCTGATGGCGGAAGCCGAGACGGCAACCGACCCCAACCGCATCGCCGACATCCAGATGCGGCTCGTCGATATCGACGCGCATTCAGCAGAGGCGCGCGCGGCAAGCATTCTGGCCGGCCTTGGCTTCGACGCCGAAGCCCAGCTTCGCCCGGCATCGGCCTTTTCCGGCGGCTGGCGCATGCGCGTCGCCTTGGCTGCCGTACTGTTTGCCGAACCGGATCTTCTGCTGCTTGACGAGCCCACCAACTATCTCGATCTGGAAGGCACGTTGTGGCTGGAAGATTATATCCGCCGCTATCCGCACACGGTCATCATCATCAGCCATGACCGCGACCTTTTGAACAACGCGGTCAACGCCATCGTGCATCTCGACCAGAAGAAACTCACCTTCTATCGCGGCGGCTACGACCAGTTCGAGCGCCAGAAGGCCGAGAACGACGAATTGCAGATGAAGTCAAAGGCGAAGAACGACGCCGCGCGCAAACATCTGCAGAGCTTCATCGATCGGTTCAAGGCGAAAGCCACCAAGGCCAAGCAGGCGCAGAGCCGCGTGAAAGCCTTGGAGCGCATGGGAACGGTTGCCGCCGTCATCGAAGACCACGTGCAGCCGATCACCTTTCCGGAACCGGAAAAGCAGCCGGCCTCGCCGATCATTGCCATCAATGGCGGCGCCGTCGGTTATGAGCCCGGCAAACCGATCCTCAAAAACCTCAACCTGCGCATCGATGCCGATGACCGCATCGCGCTTTTAGGCTCGAACGGCAACGGCAAGTCCACGTTTGCCAAATTCATCTCCGGCCGCCTGCCCCCGGAAACGGGCGATCTACGCCTTGCCCCGAGCCTGAAGATCGGCTTTTTCGCCCAGCATCAGCTGGATGATCTCGTGCCGGAAGACACGCCGGTGGAACACGTGCGCCGCCTGATGCCGGCAGCGCCGGAAGCCAAGGTGCGTGCCCGCGTGGCGCAGATGGGCCTTGCGACGGAAAAGATGAACACTGCCGCCAAGGATCTCTCCGGTGGCGAAAAGGCACGGCTTTTGATGGGCCTTGCCGCCTTCCACGCGCCGAACCTGTTGATCCTCGACGAGCCGACGAACCATCTCGACATCGACAGCCGTCGCGCGCTGATCGAGGCGTTGAACGATTACGACGGCGCCGTCATCCTCATCTCGCATGATCGCCATCTGATCGAGGCAACCGTCGACCGTCTCTGGCTCGTCAACAACGGCACCGTCACCACGTTTGAAGGCGACATGGAGGAATACCGCGACCTCATCGTCTCCTCAGGTAAAAAAAAAGAAGAAAAAGTTGACCTAGCCGCTGACGCCGGGAAAAAAGCCGAACAGCGCAAGGCGAATGCCGAAAAGCGCGCGTCGCTGGCACCCTTGAAGAAAAAGATCAACGAAGCCGAGGCCTTGACGGCGAAACTGGAAAAACTGATTCAGGCTCTTGATCAAGAGCTTGCAGATCCGGTGCTCTACGAAAAATCTCCGGCAAAGGCGGCCGAAAAGGTCAAGCAGCGGGGCGAGGCGGCAGCAAAACTGTCTGCGGCGGAAGAGCAGTGGCTGGAGCTTTCGGCCGAATATGAAGAGGCAATGGCCGGCTGAGCCTTGCTTGTGGCACGGCTGAATATGCACTATCTTCTTGGTGTATATTCAAACGGGTGACGCCATGCCGCTTTATGTGCGCGATGAAAAGGTGAACCAGCTCGCTGAGCAGGCCCAAAAAATCCTGAAAGCCCCGACCAAGACCGATGCCATCCGCCAGGCGCTGGAGCGCGTGGTGAAAGAGGACGAGCAGCGCCCGCCGCTCGCCGAACGGCTGGAGAAGATCAAGCAGCGTTACCAGGGCATGGGCACCGCTAATCCTGAGTTCGACGAGAAGGCCTTTCTCGACGAGATGTGGGGCGATACCTGATGTTTCTCGATACATCAGCCATCATCGAATATTTTATTGAAGGCCCCGATTACGAGCGGATATCGGCAGCATTGGCAGATCCGGCGTCGCGGTTTTTCGTGTCGCCCACGGTGATTTTCGAGGCGACAGTGGTGCTGGCAGGCAAACGCCAGATTGGCGTCGATGATGCGACAAAGATTATCACTGATTTTCTGGCCGAACTGAACGCCGACATCCTGCCCGCCACCCGCGAAACGGCGCTCACCGCCCTCGATGCGTTCTCCCGTTATGGCAAGGGCCGCCATCCGGCCCGCCTCAATTTCGGCGACTGCTTTTCTTATGCAGGCGCAAGGGCGGCCGGTGCCGCCCTCCTTTATGTGGGCGAGGATTTTCGCCGCACCGATCTCGCCTGAACGACCACACATCAGATTGCAAAAGGAGCAGCGCCATGGATCTCTTTCTCGAAAAGGACGACGATCCCCAGACGCTGGCCTATGTCGCCGCGCGCAATGCCGCGTCGCAGGAGGCGCTGACGACGCCTGCCATGGAGGCCGATGCGGCAGCGCTTCAGGCCATGATGGAGCGCCAGGACAGGCTGATCATCCCCACCCGGCGCGGCAGATGGCTGTTTGATTTCAACCGCTCCCGCGACAATCCGCTCGGCGTGCTGCGCCGCCTGCCGGCAGATCGTGCCCCGCGCGCCGATGCCCCCTGGGAAACGGTATTCGACGTCGATCAGTTCTGCGCAAGCGAAGGCAAGCGCTGGATCTTTGGCGGCTCCGTCACCTGCCCCTTCGAGCCGACGCGCGTGCTTTTGCGCCTGTCGGACGGCGGCTCGGACCTCACGCGGTTTCTGGAATTCGATCTGGAGGCAAAGGAGATCGTTGCGGGCGGTTTCGATACGCCGGCAGTGCGCGCCCATGCCAGTTGGCTGAGCCGCGACGAGATCGCCTATTTCGGCTCGATCGACGCATTTTCTGCCACGCAATCCGGCTGGCCGCGCGTCGGCCGGCGGCTGCGACGTGGCGAAGCGACGGCAGAGGCCGAGGTGATTTTTGCGGCCGCCGAAACGGATGTGACCGGCTATGGCTTCATCATCGACCCTGAGCTTGGCGGATACGAGGGCGCGGACACGCGGCAGATCCGCGTGTTCGTCGCAAACCACGAAATCGGCAAGCTCAGCATCCATGTCGAGGATGGCGAAGGTGTTCCTCGGCGCCTGCCGCTACCCACCGAAATCAGCTTTGACATCAATCACAGCCACTGCCTGTGGCTGGCAAAGGATGACGCGCAGGTGGCAAGTGGCAGCCTTGTGCTGCAGGCGTTGACACCCTTTGGCGAAGAGCCGCTCTCCCCCACGCGCCGCATTCTGGTGGAGCCGGCGCCCGGCCGGGCCGTACATCATTTCGCGCTGCTGCGCCATTTCGCCGTCTATTCGGTGGATGACCGCCTCTCCCCATCCCTCTACGTGCTCGATCTGACGCGGCCGGAGGCAGAACCGCAGCGTATCGCCCTGCCTGAGGGTGTCGAAGCGCTTTATTTCACGCCTGTTTATGCCGACCTGCATCTGGGGGATGACACGCTGTCGGTGATCGGCTCCGGTTTCCTGGTGCCGCCGACCCGGTATAGGCTGTCTTTGTCCGACGAGGACCGGCGTCCGATCTCCACCCCGCCGGTGCTGGTGTCGGAAGATACCTCGCCCGCCTATTTCAATGCTGAGGGCATGACGAGCGAGCTTCTGGAAGCGACCTCGGAAGATGGCACCAAGGTGCCGTATCATCTGGTTCTGCCGAAAGAGTGGACGAAGGGCGAGTTGCCGGTGCTGATCTATGGCTATGGTGGTTTTTCCGCCTCGCTTGCACCGCATTATTCCGGCACCACCGGCCGGTTTCTCGAACAGGGCGGCGCCTATGTGCAGGCCTATATCCGCGGTGGTGCCGAGCTTGGGCCGCAATGGCACACGCCCGCAAAGCGCCACGGCCGCCACAAGGCGTATGAGGATTTCGTCGCCATTTCCCGCGATCTGGTCAAGCGCGGTTATTCGAAACCGTCGCGCATTGCCTGCACCGGTGGCAGCAATGGCGGCCTGCTGACGGGCGTGATGCTGACGCGTTATCCGGACGATTTCGGCGCCATCTGGTGCCGTGTGCCCGTCATCGACATGACGCGCTTCCATCTGTTCCCGGCCGGAAAGGCCTGGATGGACGAATACGGCAATCCGGAGGATGAGGCCGACCGCGCCTATCTCCTCAGCTATTCGCCGCTGCACCAGATCAAACCGGCGGCAGAACAGGCTTACCCGCCGCTCTATATCGAAAGCTCCAGCAATGATGACCGGGTGCATCCCTCGCATGCACGCCGCTTCGACAAGGCTCTGCAAGCGTCCGGCCACACGCCCCTGTTTCATGAATATGGCTCCGGCGGCCACGGCGGCGCCGGGAATTCTGCCGAAATGGCAAGGCGCACGGCGATGGGTTACAGTTTTTTGCGCCAGACCATTTTGAAATGACCATCCGCCTGCGGCCCCACCATCTACTTTGCCTGTTGACCTATGCAGGCAAGGGATACAGTGCGCCCTTCGTCGCCAATTACGATCGGATCGCTGCGCGCATGTCGCAAGGTGATGATATTCTGATCGTCGAGGGGCCGGATGACATCTGTGCGCCGCTGCTGGGCGAGGCTGATCCGCATTGCAGGCGAACAAGCGTGCGCGAACGCGATGACAAGGCAGCGCATGACGTCGGCAAGCTGCTGCACTGTTCGATAGAAGCCGGTTTGCAGCTCAGTATAGACGAAGCGTGGCTGCACCAGATGCGGGGCGCGTTTGCAGACGGTCGCACGCGTCAAGCCTGCGCAGGCTGCGAATGGTCAGACCTGTGCAGCACAATTTCGGCCGAGGGTTACAGCCAGGTGCGCATCAGGCCACCGGCCTGACGCAGTTTTGCATCTCCGCCCGCGGCCCTGCCCCCTCTGTCTTCGAAAGAGGAAGGGGTCGCGAGCCTCTCGTTTAGGCAGCAGCCAGAGCTTTTTCGATATCCTGGATCGAATGGCCGGTCAGGTCCTTGTCAAGTTCGCCGATCAGCACCTCCGACAGTGACTTGTGGTAGCCCTTGCGCATTTCGCCAAGCGTGCGTGGTGATGCGATGATGACGAGGCTCTTGATCTTGCCGCTCAGGACATGGCTGTTCAGCATGGAAATCACGCCGGAACCAAAGGCATCCTCGTTCTGCTGGCTGTCATCGGGATTGGCAGCACTGCTGGGATGGCGGGCACCGGATGAGATGACCGAGTCATCGATGACGTCCGATTCCATGGCCTTCAGCTTCGGATTTTGCGCATCGCCATTGTTCTGGAAAAGGCTGAGTTTTTCGCCGTCGGCGACCGCAATCACAGTGTTCTGGGGAAGTTGCATCTGGGTTCTCCATATTCAGCAAGGCCTGTCCCGTACGGGAGGCTTTTGCCGCGTGCAGTTGCAACTGTAATCCCTGGGACAGCGATCCGTTCCTTGCGGGAAGCGGTTTCCTTCGCGGGTGGCGGTCGAACAAGGCAGGGGCGTTGGTCGAAGGCTTTGGAACGGCTGACGTTCCAATGAGGGAAAATGCCGGAAGCGCAGGCGCGGACCGAAGCAGTGCCGGCCGGCCCGGACGCGGATGGAAAACCGGAAAACGGTTTTCCACCCAATCTCATCGGTCCATGATCTCGTTGACGATCCGGATCAGGCCTTGAAGGCGCCGTGGACGGCCAGTGTGTCGAGCGGCTGGCGCGGGCTTGGCACTTCGCGGGCCTGAAGCGCTTCCGGCAGGAGCGATGCCTCCCCTTGCGTGCCGATGGCAACGGCTGCGTGCAGCACATGGTCTTCGGGCAGGTTCACGGCCTTGGCCATGGCGGCCTTGTCAAAACCGGCCATGGCATGGGCGGCATAGCCGGACATATGCGCCTGCAGGGCAAGATAACCCCAGGCGGTGCCGGCATCAAACGTGTGGCTGCCGTTGTCGCTGGCTTCCGTCTTGCCGGGTGCGGTAAATTTCGTCGCACTGGCGATGATGACGAGCGCCGAGGCGTTCTTGGCCCACGACTGGTTGAACGGCATGATGGCATCAAGGATCGGCTGCCAGCCGGCATCGCCACGCAGCGCATAGATGAAGCGCCAGGGCTGGGCGTTGAAGGCAGACGGTGCCCAGCGGGCGGCTTCCAGAAGGCCAAGCAGCGTTTCCTCGCTCATCGTCGCATCGGTAAAGGCGCGCGGCGACCAGCGGGCGGGAAAGACATCTGCAACCGGATGGTCGGCGGTGCGGGTATTGACCGGGGCGTTCGCGTTCATGGCATCCAAACTCCGAGTTTCGAGGATACCTACCGCTAGCAAGGCATGCTGCGATGCACAAGTGGCCGTAGCGAGAGCAGACTGGCTGGCGGCATGCAGGGCGTGACGCTCACGCCTTCTTGACCCAGCGCCCCTCTTCAGACTGCTGCCAGTAGGTGAGCTGGTGACCTTGCGTTTTCAGCTGCTTCCAGTGGCCCCGCGCGCCCTCCAGCTGGGCAGCATCATAGCCGTCGAACATGAACACGACACGCTCATAGGGCGCAAGATCGGCCGGCTCGGCGCCATCCACCATAAAGCGAACCGTCGCACCGTTCGCATTGGCGCCAGTGACTGTCAGAAGAACCGGCTGATGCTCGGCCATTTCGGCCTGGTCGGTGCCATGCGGGAGGAAACTTTCCTCCCGATAGGTCCACAAATGAAGGTCGAGCGCATCGCGGCGCGCCTCTCCCACCGTCTGCAGCACGACGCGCCAGCCCCGCTCGACGCTTTTTTCAAGAAGCGCCGGCAGCGCCTCCTCAAGCTTCGATTCGGTCAGATGGTAGAAGAGAACCTCGGTCATTGCGCCGTCACGCCTCGTAGCGATCGCGCACCAACTGGTCGAGCAGGCGCACGCCGTAACCGGAACCCCAGGACTGGTTGATCTCGTTGAAGGGCGAGGCCATGGCGGTGCCCGCGACATCCAGATGCGCCCAAGGGGTTTCCCCAACGAAGCGCTTCAGGAACTGGGCAGCCGTGATCGAGCCCGCGTAACGCCCGCCGCTGTTCTTCATGTCGGCAAACTTCGAATCGATGATCTTGTCGTACTCCTTGCCGAGCGGCATGCGCCACAGCTTTTCGCCGCTTTCCTCGCCGGCGGCAAGAAGGCCGTTCGCCAGGTCGTCATCGTTGGAGAAGAGGCCCGCCTGCAGATTGCCGAGTGCGACCAGAATGGCGCCGGTGAGCGTGGCCAGATTGATCATGAAGCGCGGCTTGAAGCGTTCTTTCGTATACCAGAGCGCATCGGCCAGAACGAGGCGGCCTTCCGCATCGGTATTGATGATCTCGATGGTCTGGCCGGACATGGAGGTGACGATATCGCCGGGACGCTGGGCATTGCCGTCGGGCATGTTCTCCACAAGCCCGATGATGCCGATGGCGTTGACCTTGGCCTTGCGGGCGGCAAGCGTGTGCATGAGACCGGTGACGGCGGCCGCGCCGCCCATATCGCCCTTCATGTCTTCCATGCTGGCAGCCGGCTTGATCGAGATGCCGCCGGTATCGAAGACGACGCCCTTGCCGACGAAGGCCAGCGGCGCTTCGCCGGCTGTTCCGCCGTTCCACTGCATGATGGCCATGCGGGCCGGACGCGACGAGCCTTGAGCCACGCCGAGCAGCGCGCCCATGCCAAGCGCGGTCATTTCGGTTTCGGTGAGGATTTCCACCTCGACGCCGAGTGCTTCGAGCGCCTTGGCGCGATCGGCAAATTCGACCGGACCGAGCACGTTCGGCGGCAGGTTGACGAGTTCGCGGGCAAGATTGACGCCGCCGGCGACTGCCTCAGCCGAAACGAATCGCTCTGTTGCCGCCTGATGGGCTGATGTGACGATGGTGATCGTGACGGCTTTTGCCGCCTTGTCCTCGTCGTCCTTCTTTTTTGTCTTGTAGGCATCGAAACTGTAGGCGCGCAGCAGAAGGCCGGTGGCAAAATCCACAGCATTCTCAGGCGTCACCTCTGTGCCGGGGGCATCGAGGAACACGGTTGCGGTTTCGGCGCGCTTGATAACGCTGGATGCCTTGCCGCCGGCGCGCAGCCAGTCATAGGCCTTCAGTTCGTCCGGCTTGCCAAGGCCGATCACCACCACGCGATCGAACGGAGACTGATGCGGCGCCAGAAGCTCCAGCACACCCATCTGCTTGCCGGAAAAGCCCGAAATCCCGGCGGCACGCGCAATCACACCTGCCGGATCGGCGACCGAAAGCCCCGCCGGCGCATGATCTCCCGACAATTGGAGGGCAATGGCAAGACCACCATCGGCAGGTGCGGATGGTGCGAAACGGATCGTGTACTGAACAGACATTTTATCTCCGGATGCAGAGGATGTGGTAATACGTAAGGGCCAATCTGGGACAATGGCACTTGAACGGCAAGGGTGGCGGCACAAAGGTTCCACACCAGCGTCGCAATATTGTCATTGAGCACTCTTAACGGCTAAAGTCACCTGCACCGCTCACCGAAGGCTTACCTGTTTTGGCATACACGTTCCAGTCACGCGGTCAGTTTTCCGGGCGCCGCGCCCGGGTTCTCTTTCGCCGTCCAGCGACGTGGCTGATCACGCTCATGGGCGCTTGGTGGTTGCTGCTTGCAATCTTCTATGTCTTTCCCGGCCTCGACATCGATGTCGCGCGGACCTTCTTCCGGGAAACGGCCTGCGATGCCGAGCTTGCGGCCGGCAGGATCTGCGGCCTGTTTCCCTATTCGGAGCAATGGCTGCTGGTGATGATCCGCAAGTTCTTCTTCTATCTGCCGGTCTCCGTTGCCGGGGTGATCCTGATCCTGCTGATCCGCAACCTCCAGCACCATGGTGCGACCTACAGTGCGGCTGCCACGCGCCGCTACTCGATTGCACTCATTTCCTTCGTCGCCGGCCCCTATGTGCTGGTGAACCTTGTGCTCAAGACGATTTCCGGCAGGCCGCGCCCCTACCAGACGGATCTTTTCGGCGGACCGGATCTCTTTACCGCCGCCGGCACGCTGGACGGCGCCTGTACAAACAACTGCTCGTTCATTTCGGGTGAGGCGGCGGGCGCCGGGTGGCTCGTCTGCCTGATCGTGCTTTTGCCGCCGCCGCTTCGACCGATCCTCGGGCCGCCGATGTTTGCCATCTGCCTCATCCCGCCGGCGCTCAGGATTTCGTTCGGCGGACACTATCTGTCCGATGTGATGCTGGGCTTCCTGTCGTCCTGCGTCGTTTATGCCGCGGTTGCCACATACTTCCAAATGACACAGCCGGAAAAAAAACAGTGACCACAAACAGTTTTGTGAAAAAGTCACTGTCGCCATGGCGCGTCAAATTGCATAGAACGCCAATCGTGGCCGCAGTGAAGCGACGTACCGGATCAGAATGAAGCTCCTCGAACTCTACATATTGCGGCGATCCTTCCAGATGTTCCTGGTCACCCTCGTTCCGGTGCTGACCATCATCTGGACCATACAGGTGCTCGGCCGCATCAATCTGGTGACCGACACGGGCCAGTCGATCGGCTCGTTCGCGACGCTTGCCACCTTCATCCTGCCCACCATCATCCCGGTCGTTCTGCCGTTTGCTGTCGTCATCGGCATCACGCAGACGCTGAACGCGATGAACAACGATTCGGAAATGGCCGTCATCGACGCCGCAGGTTCGCCCCGCATGGTGCTCTACCGGCCGGTAATGGTGATGGCGCTCGGTCTTGCGGCGCTGTCCTTCCTCATCAGCAATTTCGTCGAGCCTGCGTCACGCACCAGCGCGCGCGAAATGGTGGCGGAAGCCTATGCCGACCTGCTCTCTTCCGTCATCGAGGAAAAGACCTTCCGCAGCATCGAGGACGGGCTTTATGTGCAGATCTCGGAGCGCCATTCGGGCCGTGTGCTGAAGGGCCTGTTCCTGGTCGATTACCGCGACCCCAACTGGGACCTGATCTATTACGCCCGCGAAGGCTCCATCGACGACAGCGGCACGACGCTGACCATGCGCGACGGCGAAGTGCACCGCAAGGCAAAGGACGGGCGCATTTCCGTCGTCAAGTTCCTCTCCTATGCCTTCGATCTCTCGACCATGACCGAATCGACCGGCAATGCCACGATCTATGCCGGCGACCGCAGCCTTGGCTTCCTGCTCAACCCAGACCCGACCGACAAGGCATTCCTCGCCTCGCCCGGCAGCTTCCGGGCGGAAATCCATCGGCGCCTGTCGGACTGGATGCTGCCGGTGGTATTTGCGCTCGTGTCCCTGGTGGTGGCCGGCAGTGCCCGTTCCAGCCGCCGCGCCCGCCTGCATCCCATGGTGTCGGCGCTGATTATCGCCTTTGCGATCCGCTGGCTGAGCTTTTATGTGTCGAACGGTTCGAAAAACGATGCGAGCTTCGTGCCGCTCGTCTATCTCGTGCCGATCGGCTCGGGCCTCATCGCCATCTTCATGCTGGCCACCAACCGGCAACTGCAGATGCCCTCCTTCGTGGCAAACTTTGCCGGACACTGGATGAACCGCGCCGAACGGCGCCTGGCACGGGTGACGGCAGGTAAGGGGAGCGACAGCCCATGATCTCGCGCACCCTCAGCTGGTACTTCTTCAAGCGCTACATCGTCACGGCCGGCTGGTTCTTCCTCGGCGTCTGCGGGATCATCTTTCTCGCCGATTTCTCCGAGACGAGCCGGCGCATGTCGAACTTCGTCGGCTATACGGTGCCGGGCGGCCTGCTGATGAGCCTGCTTCGCCTGCCGCTGATCTTCCAGCAGACCATCCCGACGCTCACCCTCTTCATCGGCATGACGACGCTGATCACGCTCAACCGCCGCTCCGAACTGGTGGTGGCGCGCGCGGCGGGGCTTTCTGTCTGGCAGTTCATCATGCCCTTCGTCGCCGGCGCCTTCATGATCGGCCTGTTTGCCACCATGGCCGTCAATCCGCTGGCGGCCTGGGGACAGAATCAGGCCACCAATATCGAGACCGACTGGCGCAAGGCGAGCAATGCCGAACGCGGCTCCAACTTCCTGCCCTGGCTTCGCCAGATCAGCAAGGATGACGACACGATCATCGGTGCCAAGGGCTATACCAATGGCGGCAGCGAGCTGAGCGACGTGGTGCTTTTCCACTTCGACCAGAAGGGTCGCGTCATTCTAAGACAGGACGCAACGAGTGCGACCTTGGAGGATGGTTACTGGAAGCTTAACAACGTTCTGGAAACGCGCACCGAT
The DNA here is from genome assembly GCA_027483885.1 of Rhizobiaceae bacterium. Lineage (GTDB taxonomy): Bacteria > Pseudomonadota > Alphaproteobacteria > Rhizobiales > Rhizobiaceae > Neorhizobium. The sequence goes on along the minus strand of JAIXTO010000068.1, from coordinate 8,266 downwards.
GCACCACCGTCACGCAAACCGGAAGCCGAAGTGCCGACCAACCTTCGAAAAGAGTTCCTTCAGGAATCCCTCTCGAAGCCTGATAGTGTTGCTTTCTTTGACATTTTAAGAAAAATTGACGTAGCCCGCACGTTTGGTATTTCCACCAAGCCGCTGGAAACGCAGTTTCACTCGCTTCTGTCGATGCCACTTCTTCTGGTGGCAATGACGTTGATCGCCGCAACCGTTTCTCTCCGTTTCAGCCGTATGGCGCAGTCGCGCTCGGTGATTCTGGGTGGAATCGTCTGTGGCTTCGTGCTTTATGTTGTAACCGTGCTCGTAAGGGCATTCGGGAGCAGCGGAGTTGTTCCGCCATTCGTCGCCGTCTGGATTCCAGTCGTCGTCGCCATGGCGCTCGGAGCAACGATTTTGCTTCATCAGGAGGATGGCTAGTGGCGGTAATTGACCGCGGGAATATCAGACGGCTTTTTGCGGCCCTGCTGACAAGCACGGCTGTAGCACTTGTTGTCGTTGGCCCCTCACCTGTTCTGGCCCAGAGCGCGCCTCTGGCGCCTGAAGTCGCCGACGGAGCGAAAATGCTCCTGCGCGCCAATGAACTGACCTATAACCAGGATATCGAGCGTGTCACCGCCGTCGGTGGCGTGCAGATCTATTACAATCGCCACCGTATGGTCGCCCAGCGCGTGGAATACGATCAAAAGACCGGTCGCGTCATGGCGACGGGTAATATCGAACTGATCGAGCCCGACGGGGCGCGCATCTATGCCGATTCGATGGACGTCACCGACAATTTCGGCGAAGGGTTTGTAAATTCGCTGCGCGTCGAGACGACGGATAACACGCGCCTGGCCGCCGAAAGCGCCGAGCGCCTGCCCGACGACAAGATGGTGCTGAACAATGGCGTATACACCGCCTGTCTGCCCTGTGCCCAGCGACCCGACAAGGCACCGCTCTGGCAGGTGAAGGCGCAGCGCGTCATCCGCGACGGCAAGAACCACACGATCCGCCTTGAACATGCCAAGTTTGAACTGTTCGGCATGCCGATCGGCTATGTGCCTTTCGTCACGGTTCCCGACGAAACGGTCGAACGCAAGTCGGGTTTCCTGTTTCCGCGCATGAGCCTGACCGACAAGCTCGGCTTCGGCACGACCATACCCTACTATCAGGTCTTCTCGCCCAGCATGGACGCGACGATCAGCCCGACCTACTATACCAAGCAGGGTCTGCTGTTGCAGGGCGAGATCCGCAACCGTTTCGAGACGGGCGATCACATTTTGCGCTTTGCCGCCATCGATCAGCAGAGCCGCAGTGCGTTTGACGCCGGGACAAGCGACGAACGCGCCAGCACACGCGGCATGGTTGCCTCCAAGGCGCATTTCCAGATCAATCCGCGATGGACCTTCGGCTGGAACGTGATGCTCCAGACGGACAATAATTTTTCCAAGACCTACCGGCTGACCGGCGTCAATTCGACGCCCTTCACCAACGACATCTACCTGACGGGCCTTGGAAACCGCAATTCCTTCGATCTGCACAACTACTATTTCGACGTGCAGGACAACACCGCTTCGCGGCTGGCCGAAAAGCAGCAGGCGATCGTCTATCCGGTCATCGACTACAAATATTATGCCCCGGAGCCGGTGTTTGGCGGGCAGTTGTCGATCACGTCGAACTTCACCAACCTGTCGCGTCGTGAAGACGATTTCTACTCCGAAGGCGGCGCCACCCGCTTCCGCGGCCTGGAAGGCAGCTACAGCCGCTTCACCACCGAGGCCGAGTGGGAACGCACCTTCACCACCGACGAAGGCCTGCTGCTGACGCCGCTTCTGGCGGCGCGCGGCGATGCGCTTCGCGCCACGGGCTCGGACGCGCCAAGCTTCAACGGCGTGACCTATGACGGTGACTTCAGCGGTGGCAATGCCGACACCCGCTACATGCTGACGGCAGGTCTGGAGGCGCGTTATCCGATCCTCCTCAGCACCGACAACAGCACGCATGTCATCGAGCCGATCGCGCAGCTTTACGCACGCCCCGACGAACAGATGGCCGGCGGCCTGCCGAACGAGGATGCGCAAAGCTTCGTCTTTGACGCGACCTCGCTCTTCGACCGCGACAAGTTCTCCGGGTACGACCGCGTTGAAGGCGGCACGCGCGCCAATGTCGGCATCCGCTACAACGGCTCCTTCGACAATGGCATCGGCCTTCGCGGCATCGTCGGCCAGTCCTATCAGCTGGCGGGTCTCAATTCCTTCTCGACGCCGGATCTTGTCAATGCCGGAGCGGAATCGGGTCTTGAGACCGATGTGTCCGACTTTGTCGGCATGGCCGCCATCGATCTGCCCAAGGGCTACAGTCTTTCGCTGCAGGGACGATTCGACGAAAAGTCGCTCGACCTTCGCCGCGCCGATGTGGGCTTCAACTACAACCTGTCGCGCACCAGCGGCTCTCTGGTCTACACCAATATCCAGCCGCAGCCGGAATACGGGTCGGTGGACAAGGGCGAATACCTGAAGTCCAGCAACAACCTGCGCGTCAACGAAAACTGGTCTCTGGCGACGTCTGCGACCTGGGACATGAACAAGCAGGAAGTGATCCGGCGCGGCATCGGCATGACCTATGCCGACGAATGCACGGTGTTCACGGTGGCCTACAGCGACGAGCCGGCCAATACCGATCCGAACGACTGGACGGTGACGGCCCGCCTCACCTTCCGCACGCTCGGCGAAATCGCCATCGGTTCGGAAGACAGCAGCGACAATTGACCGGATCGGGCACTGACCGGAGCTTTTGCGGAGCCTGCGGGCGAAACGCAGGCGCTCCGGCTTGCCGGCCCTTGCGAAGGTCATTGTTTCGCCGCATGAATTATGCAATCGAACGCGATGTACATTACCGGATGAGCGGGCGACCCTTGAAGGTGACGCCCCACCGCAGGAGGAACGAATGATGTTTGCCAGCATAGCCTTGCGCCGGGCGGCCCTTGCCGCGACCGCACTCGCTGTCTCCTTCGTCGTGACACCGGCACCGCAGCAGGCCTTTGCCGCAAGCCAGGTGGTGGCGGTGGTCAACAAGACGCCGATCACCAGCACCGACATCACCAAGCGCGTCGCCTTCCTCAAATTGCAGCGCAAGACAGGCAACCTGGAGAAGATGGCCCGCGACGAACTGGTCGAGGAAGCCCTGAAGCGGGAGGAAATCGCCCGCGTGCGCATGTCGGTCAGCACCGACGAGGTGGACAAGGCTTTTGGCCGCTTTGCGGCAAGCAACAAGTTGTCGCCCGACCAGATGGCACAGATCCTCGACAAGGCCGGCGTCGGCGTCGATCACTTCAAGGCCTTCATTGCCATTCAGATGAGCTGGCCGCGCCTCGTTAACGCGCGCTACGGCTCGGGCGGCAAGATGTCGTCGGAAGAGCTGGTGAAGCGCATGATGCAGAACAAGGAAAAGCCGGTTACCACCGAATATTTCCTCCAGCAGATCATTTTCGTCGTGCCGCCGGCCAAGCGCGGGGCAATTCTTGGCAAGCGCAAGGCGGAAGCCGAATCCTCGCGCTCGCGTTATCCGGGCTGCGACCAGGCCAAGGATTTCGCCAAGTCCATGCGCGATGTGTCCGTGCGCAGCCTCGGCCGCGTGATGGAGCCGGAACTTCCGCCTGAATGGAAACCGCTGATCGACAAGGCTTCTGCGAACGGCACGACCGCGACCCGCGAGACCGAACGCGGCATCGAGTTCCTGGCGATCTGCACCAAGCGTCAGGTGTCTGACGATACGGCCGCCGAAGTCGTCTTCCGCGCCGAAGATATCGGCAAGCAGGAAAAGAACGGCGCAAACCCCAACGACGCCAAGTATCTTGAGGACCTGCGCAGCAAGGCGCAGATCGTCTATCCTTGAGCGGCCTTCGGGACGTCTCCTCGACCAGTCTTCATGGCGATGATCGCCCGCTGGCGCTGAGCCAGGGGGATCCGGCCGGCATTGGCCCGGATATCGCCCTTGCAGCCTGGGCAAAACGCCGGCAGCTTGGCCTGCGGCCCTTCCTCTACATCGGTGATCCCGCGGTCATTGCCGCGCGGGCGCGTCTGATCGGCCTCGACGTGGCGTTTCGCGAGGCGGATACGGATACGGCATCCGCGATCTTTGCCGATGCCTTCCCTGTTCTACCGGTTCCCATCGGCGCGGAAATCCAGGCCGGGCGCCCGCATGTGGCCTCTGCCCGCAGCACGATTACCGCCATCGAAACGGCCGTCGCGCTTTGCCTTGCCGGCAAGGCCTCTGCTGTCGTGACCAACCCGATTGCGAAATCCGTGCTCTACGAGGCCGGTTTCGGTTTTCCCGGCCATACGGAATTTCTCGCCGATCTCGCGACGAAAGCAACCGGAACGCCCTTCACACCTGTCATGATGCTGGCTGGCCCCAAGCTGCGCACGATACCCGTCACCATCCACATTCCGCTGAAGGATGTTGCGACGGCGCTGACGCAGGAGCTGATTATCGAGACCTGCCGCATTGCCGACCATGACCTGCGCACGCGCTTTGGCATGGCCCATCCGCGTCTCGCCGTTGCCGGCCTCAACCCGCATGCGGGCGAGGACGGCGCGATCGGCCTTGAGGACCGCGACCTCATCGAACCCGCCATCAGCACACTGCGCCAGCACGGCATCAACGCGTTTGGGCCCCTGCCCGCCGACACCATGTTCCATGACGAGGCACGCGCCCGTTATGACGTGGCGATCTGCATGTATCACGATCAGGCGCTGATCCCGGCGAAGGCGCTCGGTTTTGATGATTCGGTCAATGTGACGCTTGGCCTGCCCTTCATCCGCACTTCTCCAGATCATGGCACAGCCTTCGGGCTCGCCGGTCAGGGTGTTGCGCGTGAGACAAGTCTCGTTGCCGCATTGAAGCTTGCCGCAAGCCTTGCCGACACGGCCAGGGACGCATCCTGACCATGGCGACACTCGACGGTCTTCCGCCGCTGCGCGACGTCATCGATCGCTTTGGTCTCGATGCGAAAAAGGCGCTCGGGCAGAACTTTCTGCTCGACCTCAACCTCACCCAGAAGATTGCCCGCACCGCGGGGCCGCTGGAGGAGACGACCGTGATCGAGGTCGGCCCCGGCCCCGGCGGCCTCACGCGCGCCATCCTGTCGCTCGGCGCCAAGAAGCTGATCGCCATCGAGCGTGATGCCCGCTGCCTGCCGGCGCTCGCAGAAATCGGTGATCATTATCCTGGTCGCCTCGAGGTGATCGAGGGCGACGCGCTGAAGACGGATTTTGCCGCGCTTGTTCCTGAAGGCCCCGTCAAGATCATCGCCAACCTGCCCTATAATGTCGGCACGCAGCTGTTGATCAACTGGCTGCTGCCGCCGGCATGGCCGCCCTTCTGGCAATCGCTGACGCTGATGTTCCAGAAGGAAGTCGGCCAGCGTATCGTCGCCAAGGGCAATGACGATCATTTTGGCCGGCTTGGCGTGCTCTGCGGCTGGCGCACGGAGGCTCGCATGGCCTTCGACGTGCCGCCTCAGGCGTTTACCCCGCCGCCGAAGGTGACCTCCACCGTGGTGCATCTGACGCCGCGCGAAACGCCGATGCCCTGCGATGTGGCAAAGCTGGAGCGGGTGACGCAGGCAGCCTTCGGCCAGCGCCGCAAGATGCTGCGCCAGAGCCTGAAACCGGTCGGTGGTGAAGCGCTTCTCAACCGCGCCGGCATCGATCCGGCAAGACGCGCCGAGACGCTGTCGGTCGAGGAATTCGTGGCGCTCGCCAATCTGATATGACGGCACCGACATAGAACGAAAAAGGGCACCGCATCCAAAGATGCCGGTGCCCTTTTTACTGTGGCGAATGATGGGTCAGGCGCGGGCGGAAAGCTCCGGCTCTTCCTGAAGCAGGTTTTCGACAAAATCGAACAGGCCGTAACGACGGTCACGACGGATGCGCTCGGCGTTCACGATGCAGCTGACATGGCCAAAGGCTTCGTCAAGATTGTCGTTGACGATAACATAGTCGTATTCGCGCCAGTGGGCGATTTCCGAGCGGGAATTGAGAAGGCGGGTGCGGATAACCTCTTCGGTATCTTCGGCGCGCCGGTGCAGGCGCGACTGCAGCTCCGTCATCGACGGCGGCAGCACGAAGATCGAGACGATGTCGGCCTTCATCTTGTCCTGCAGCTGCAATGCGCCCTGCCAGTCGATATCGAACAGCATGTCGCGACCGTCCGCCATCGCTGCTTCCACAGGCTCGCGCGGCGTGCCGTAGAAATTGCCGTGGACTTCCGCCCATTCGAGCAACTCGCCATTGTCACGCATCCGCTCGAACTGCGGAATGGTGATGAAATGATAGTGCTTGCCGCCGATCTCGCTCGAGCGCTTGGCGCGCGTGGTGACGCTGACGGAGATTTCGAGGCTATGATCGTCACGCAGCAGGTTGCCGGCAATGGTGGATTTGCCCGCGCCTGAGGGCGAGGACAGGACCAGCATCAGGCCCCGACGGGCGATTTTGACGGGCGATGACGGCGCCGGGCTCATGCGCTACTCCAAATTCTGGATCTGTTCTCGGAACTGATCGATGACCACTTTCAGCTCTATACCAGCAGCTGTGACCTGAGCCGAGTTGGATTTGGAACAGATCGTGTTGGATTCACGATTAAATTCCTGGGCGAGGAAATCCAGCCGCCGGCCGATCGGCCCGCCCTTGGCCAAAAGCTCGTCAGCGGCAGCCACATGGGCCTTCAGCCGATCCAGTTCCTCGCGCAGATCCGCCTTGGTGGCAAGAAGTGCCGCCTCTGCATAAAGGCGGTCGCGGTCCAGCCCGCCTGCCCCGTCGATGAGGAGCGCAAGCTGCGCGGAAAGCCGCCGCGCCGTCTCTTCCGGTGTGCGCGAGGGATCCTGTTCGATCACCTGCGTCAGCTGTTCTATGGTGCGCACCTGCTGGTCGAGGATAGCGGCAAGGGCTGCGCCCTCGCCAAGCCGCATGGCAACGAGATCATCGAGCGCTGTTTCAAGCCCCGCCATCACGGCTGCATTGCGCGCCTCGGCCACCTCGGGTCCGTCTTCGGCTTCCTTGATCTCCACCAGGCCGCGGATAGAGAGAAGACTGTCGAGCCTCAGCGGCGCCGGGTCCACGAGGTCACCCAGTTGCTGCCGCAGCGCCAGCACCGCATCCAGCGCATCGCGGTTGACGACCGCTTCCACGCGCGCCTCGGCAACCGACAAAGACAGGCTTGCCTGGATGTTGCCGCGGTTGAGACGGGCCGCAACCTGCTTGCGGATGTCGTTTTCGAGAAGCTCGAGACCGGGCGGCAGGCGCAGGCGCATGTCCAGCCCCTTGCCATTGACCGAGCGCAGTTCCCAGGCAAAGCGATAGCGCCCGACGACGCCCTCATGCCGGGCAAAGCCGGTCATGGACTGAACGTTCATGCCACATTCCTCAAACGCTGACGGCTGCCGGACGGCAGCCGCGATCTTAATTGTTGTTGGCCGGCTTTTCCGCGTCGGCGCCGCCCGGCTGGCCATCGGTCACTTCGGAATCAGCAGCACCACCCGCGGGACGCTGCGCCTCGATCTGGCGCCAGCGGCGCACATTGGCGTTGTGCTCATCCAGCGTTGCGGCAAAGGCGTGGCCGCCGGTACCGTCGGCGACGAAATAGAGATCCTTCGTGCGCCACGGATTGGCAACGGCCTCAAGCGCTGCCCGACCCGGATTGGCGATCGGCGTCGGCGGCAGGCCCTTGATCTGGTAGGTGTTGTACGGTGTCTGCTTGTCGAGATCGGCGCGGGTGATCGGACGATCGGACGGCTTTCCGGCGCCGCCGAAAATGCCATAGATGATCGTCGGGTCCGACTGCAGGCGCATGCCCTTGTTCAGGCGGTTGATGAAGACGGAGGCGACATGGGCGCGCTCGTCGTCCTTGCCGGTTTCCTTCTCGACGATGGAGGCGAGGATGATGAATTCCTGCTTCGTCTTGATCGGCAGGTCCGGATCCCGCTTTTCCCAGATCTGGTCGATCAGCCGCTCCTGGGCGGCGCGCATCTGCGACAGGATTTCGGAACGCTTGGTGCCGCGCGAGAACTTGTAGGTATCAGGCCGCAGGCTACCTTCCACCGGCTTTTCCTGTGGCAGGTCGCCCTCCAGCACCGGATCGTCGGAGAGGCGCGCAAACATCTGCTGCACGGTCAAACCTTCCGGCATCGAGACCGAATAGAGGATGGACTTGCCCGATTCGAGCAATGCCGCCACGTCCTTCATCGAAGCGCCGGCCTTGATCTCGTATT
>JAIXTO010000215.1 GCA_027483885.1 Rhizobiaceae bacterium | reverse complement strand
GGTTCCGGCTCATTTCGGCATAGAAACGGGCAAAGGTCAGGCCCATTGTGGTCGGCTCGGCATGAATGCCGTGGCTGCGCCCGATGCGGACCGTATCCTTGTGCTCGAAGGCGCGGGTCTTCAGAGCTGTGAGCAGACGGTCCATGCCGGCGATGAGAATATCGGTTGCGCGCACCAGCTGGATGTTGAACGTGGTGTCGAGCACGTCCGACGAGGTCATGCCCTGGTGGACGAAACGGCTGTCGGGGCCGACGAATTCCGCGAGATGCGTGAGGAACGCGATGACGTCATGCTTGGTGACGGCTTCGATCTCATCGATGCGCGCAACATTGAATTCGGCAGCACCACCCTTTTCCCAGATCGTTTTTGCCGCATCCTTCGGGATCACGCCGAGTTCCGCAAGCGCATCGCAGGCATGCGCCTCGATCTCGAACCAGATACGAAATTTTGTTTCGGGCGACCAGATGGCGACCATTTCAGGCCGGGAATAACGCGGGATCATCAGCGGATTTCCTTGGGAACGACAAGAGTTGGCCCGCTTTAGCAAGAACCACCCGCAATCTCAACGCAGGACGCAAAGAAGGTTTGGGTGGCGCCACAAGCGGCCAATGGCGAAAGAGAGATGCGGTCAGGCCGCACCGGCCTCGGCATTGCGGCGCAGAACGGAGATGTTGTCGCGATAGGCCGCGATATCGCCGCCCTTGTAGATGGCAGAGCCTGCGACAAAAACATTGGCGCCGGCGCGGGCCGCATCGCCGATCGTCTCCGCCGTGATGCCGCCATCCACTTCCAGATCGATCGGGCGGTTGCCGATCAGCGCGCGGGTGGCGCGGATCTTATCAAACATCGCCGGAATGAATTTCTGGCCACCAAAGCCCGGATTGACGCTCATGATGAGAATGAGGTCGACATCATCAAGCACATTTTCGATGACGGAGAGCGGCGTTGCCGGGTTGAGCGTGACGCCGACCTTCTTGCCGAGCGCCCTAATGGTCTGCAGCGAACGGTGCAGGTGAACGCCGGATTCGGCGTGAACGGTGATGCTGTCGCAGCCGGCCTTGGCGAAGGCTTCGAGATAGGGATCGGCGGGCGCAATCATCAGGTGGCAATCGAACCAGGCTGTTGTGTGCGGGCGAAGCGCCTTGATGACATCGGGGCCGAAGGAAATATTGGGCACGAAATGGCCGTCCATGACATCGAGATGCACCCAGTCGGCGCCGGCTTCGATGACGTCGCGAACCTCCTGGCCAAGCTTTGAAAAATCGGCGGCCAAAATGGATGGGGCAATGCGGATGTGCAATGGCGTGGACATGTGGTGTTCCTCCGGCAGATTATGGGCGGCACCGTGCTCCTTGTCGGGGGGCCGCAAGCGCCGGGCAGAAAGGCATGCCGCAGAACGCTGTCCTTCAAATGAGGAGATCATGCGGTGCGCGGCAGATTTCGGCTCCGCTTAACATTCTGTCTTCTGCTGCACAATCGCCGGGAGGGCCGGCAAACCGTCATTCCGTCTCGCCATCCACCGGATGAAAGGCACCAGCGCGCCATTCCTGCAGCCGGAACGGATTTTGGGCCAGTTCATGAGTGGTGCCGAAGGCGAGCAGGCCAAGCACCGTCCTGACGGTCAGGTTGGGCAGTACCTGCGCCACGGTTTTTTTCTCCGCCAAGGCCTTGCCGGTGGCGGCTCTTGCGATTTCCACGGCCGCGTAGGCCGGCAGCGTATAACCATCAGCCTCGCTGTTTTTGGACCGAAGGGCGGCAACCGCCGGGGCAGCGGAAGGAAGGGCCGCATAATCGGGAAGTGCCACGGCCAGTGCGCCATCGGCAAGCGCTAGCGGGCGGTTGGCGGCCCGCATCACATCGCCGCCGATGAAGGTGAGGGCGGCCTTTTCGGCAGCCCCGTCGCGCGCCATGATGGCGACGTCTGCCCGGTCTCCGCCGACCACCACATGCGAGGCACCGGTCTTGACCAGCCGTCGCACCAGCGCCAGTTGCTGCTCCTGTCCGGGGCGGAACGTATCGGCAAAGGCGGGCTTGATGCCGCCGGCTTCCAGCTTCTGGCGGATGGCGCCGGTCAGCTCACGACCATAGATCGTGCCGTCATCGACAAGCGCGATGGATTTGTTCTGGAATCTGGACAGCACGATGTCGGCAAGCTTTTCGGCCTCCTCGCCATCGACAGGCGCCAGCCGGAAGAAGGGCCAGCCATAGCGCGTGGCATCCTCCATCAGGATCTTTGAGCGCACCGAGATGGTGATTGCGGCAATGCCCGCCTCCTTCAGCATCGGCAGCGATTCCGAGAGCGTTTCGACGCAGAGAAATCCAATGGCGGCCGTGGCGCCAGCCTGTTTCAGCGCCTCGGCAATCGCGCCGCCAGATCCCTGTTCGCAGCTTTCGGCAATTGGAACGAGTTTATCGCCATCTGTTGCGGCCGCCTGGGCGCCGCGCAGGATCTGCTGGCCAAGCAGCGCGTAAGGTCCGCTTTGCGGGGCAACGACGCCGATGGTGGCGGCCGAAACTGGCACGGCGGCGAAGAAAAGCGCGGCTGCCCCTGCAGCCAAGAGGCCGCGGCGGGCGGCGGATCGGATCGAAATATCGCTCATGCCGCACATTTAGCCGGCCTTTGGCGTGGGTCAAAGGAAATTGCATCGGTTTTTGCCGTGGCCCGCGCAAATTGCTGGCGGGCGTGGACAATGCCGGGCACCCTTACCATATTCAGAATTGCAAGGCGGTCGATGGGGCTGTCGAGGTCCGGGAGACCGGGGGAGGAACCTTGTGACTGTTTCCGACACGCGCAAAGGCGCACAGGGCCGGCCACAGCCGGTCGATCCCACCCTCTATCGCAACGGCATGGCGCGTTATGCCGGCCATGTGCAGGCCGTGACCACCGAATGGCAGGGCGTTCGGCGCGGGGTGACGGCAACTGCCGCCTGCTCGGTGTCCGACGATCCGGCAACCGTTCTCGTCTGCCTCAACGCGACGAACGACAGCAATGCCATCTTCGAGCAAAGCGGCGTCTTTGCGCTGAATTCGCTTGCCGGCCACCATCAGGCGCTGGCCAAGGCGCTTGCCGGTTTTGACCGGCTGCCGGTGGAGGAGCGTTTTGCGCTGGCGCACTGGCTGACGCTGGAAACCGGGGCGCCGGTTCTCTCCGATGCGCTGGTTTCCTTCGATTGCCGGCTGATGGAAATCCGCCGGATGTCCACCCATCTGGTGCTGTTCGGGCAGGTCGTCGCCATGCATTTCGGGCCGCACAATCCGCCGCTCATTTATCTGGACCGGGCTTTTCACGCGCTGTAGTCTTTGTTGATCGGGGGAGTTGCCATGACAGATCAGGATGCGCGCCGGCCTCCGGCGTCGATCGATGAAACCATTACTCTGCTGGGCGAACAGGATTATCTGGCCGGGCGGGGTCTGGCGACGGTGATTTTTCTGGCGCTTCGCATGCAGCGGCCGCTGTTTCTGGAAGGCGAGGCGGGGGTTGGCAAAACGGAGATTGCCAAGGCGCTGGCCAAGGGTCTCAACCGTCCGCTGATCCGGCTGCAATGTTATGAGGGGCTGGATGTCGCCTCTGCCGTCTACGAATGGAATTACCCGGCGCAGATGCTCGATATCAGGCTTTCGGAGGCCGCCGGCCTGGAAGACCGCGACCGGCTGGAGGCCAACCTTTATTCCGAGCGCCACCTTATCCGCCGTCCGGTACTGCAGGCGCTTTCGCGGGCAGGCGAGGCAGCGCCGGTGTTTCTGATCGACGAACTTGATCGTACCGACGAAGCGTTCGAGGCGTTTCTGCTGGAAGTTCTCTCCGAATTTCAGGTGACGATCCCCGAGCTTGGCACGATCAAGGCTTCCGAGCCGCCCATCGTCATCATCACCACCAACCGCACCCGCGAGATCCATGACGCGCTGAAACGGCGCTGTCTCTATCACTGGGTGGATTACCCCGATGCCGCCCAGGAACTGGCGATCCTCAAACGCAAGGTGCCGCAGGCAAGTGCTGCACTGTCGCGTCAGGTCGTGGCCTATGTCCAAAAACTGCGCACGGTCGATCTGTTCAAGAACCCCGGCATTGCCGAAACCATTGACTGGGCAACCGCGCTGACCGAGCTTGACCGGCTGGCGCTCGACCCCGAAACGATTTCCGACACGCTTGGCACGCTCCTCAAATACCAGGACGACATTGCCCGCATCCGCGGCGGCGAGGGCGGCGCCCTTCTGGCCGAGGTGAAGGCGGAACTCCTGGCGGCGGGATAAAGCCATGATGGCAAGTGAGGGCGGCGCGATCAGGTCAGGCAAGGATGCGGCTGGGGAAGGCCGCCTTGCCGAAAACATTCTCTATTTTTCCCGCGTGCTCCGGCGGGCGGGCCTCAAAACCTCGCCGCAGGCAACGCTTGATGCGGTCGCCGCTGCCGAAGCCGTCGGCATCGGTGCGCGCGAAGAGTTTCACGCAGCGCTTGCCTCCGTCTTCGTCAAGCGACGCGAGGACATGGCGGTGTTCGACGAGGCGTTTCGCCTGTTCTTTCGCAAGCGCGACCTTGTGGAAAAGATGATCCAGATGATGTCGCCGAAAATTGCTGACCATCGCGAAGCGGAAAAGCCGAAACCGGCGGCATCGCGCGTCGGTGACAGTCTGGTGGCTGAACAGGCGCGTCCGCAAAAGCCAGAGGCGCCGCCGGAGGTGGAGGCCGATGCGCGCTTTACGGCGTCCGCGTCTGAAGTGCTGCGCCGGACGGATTTTGCCCAGATGTCGGCGGCGGAATTGGCCGCAGCGCGGATCGAGATGGCAAAGCTCGTGATGCCGCTCGATTCTGTGGTGACGCGACGGTATCGGGCGGCAAACCATCCCGGCCGGATCGATCCGCGCGCGACACTGCGTCATGCGATGCGGACCGGCGGCGATATCATGCTGCCGAAATTTCGCCGACTGCAGAAGCAGGAGCCGCCGCTGGTGGTGCTCGCCGATATCTCTGGCTCGATGAGCCAGTATAGCCGCATTTTCCTGCATTTTGCCCATGCGCTGATGGAAAAGCGCCAGCGCACCCACGTCTTTCTGTTCGGTACCCGCTTGACCAATGTGACGCGTAGCTTACGTCACCGGGATCCGGACGAGGCGCTTGATGCCTGTACGCGATCGGTCGAAGACTGGTCTGGGGGAACGCGGATCGGCGAGACGCTGAAAACGTTCAACCGCATCTGGGGCCGCCGGGTGCTGGGCGGCGGCTCGGTGGTGCTGCTGATTACAGACGGGCTGGAGCGCGACGGGGTGGCGGAGTTGGAAACCGAGATCGACAGGCTTCACCGCTCCTGTCGACGGTTGATCTGGCTTAATCCGCTCCTGCGGTTCGACGGTTTCCAGCCGCGCGCGCGGGGCGTGCGGGCCATGCTGCCGCATGTGGACGAGTTTCGCCCCGTGCATAATCTGAATTCGCTGGCGGATCTGGCGCAGGCGCTGTCGGGCAAGGCGACGGCCGGCGCCAATCCCCGCCGCTTCAAGGAAAGGACTGTCGCATGACGACGATGCTTGATCCGCTTGTCACCGCAGATACCTGGGCCCGCGAGGGGCGTGCTATTGCCATTGCCACGGTCATGGAAACCTGGGGCTCGGCCCCGCGCCCGGCCGGCAGCCATCTCGTCATCGACGGCGAGGGCAATTTCGAAGGCTCTGTCTCCGGCGGCTGCGTCGAAGGCGCCGTCATCACCGAGGCACTGGAGGTGATCACCTCTGGCGCGCCAAAAATGCTGGAATTCGGCGTGGCGGATGAAACCGCCTGGCGTGTCGGGCTCTCCTGCGGCGGGCGTATCCGGGTCTATGTGGAGAAACTCAACTGATGCGGCTTGATCATCTGGCAGAGTTGAATGCCGCCCGAAACGCGCGCAAGGCCGCCATCCTCATCACCGATACGGCGTCGGGCGAAACGCAGGTTCTGGTGGAGGGGCAGCCGGTGCCGGCGCATCTGGCAGAGGCGGTGGAGAAGGCGTTTCGCAGCGGAAAATCCGGGTTGATCGACATCGAGGGCCGGCTGCTGTTTCTCAACGTCCACCTGCCGCCGCCGCGCATCGTTGCCATCGGGGCCGTCCATATCACGCAAGGGCTGGCGCGGCTGGCGCCTGTGATCGGCTATGATCTCACCATCATCGATCCGCGCACGGCTTTTGCCACGCCCGAACGTTTCGAGGGTGTCGACCTCATCGCCGACTGGCCGGAGGACGTGCTGAAGGCGCGGGGGCTCGACCCCTATACTGCGCTGGCGGCCGTCACCCATGATCCGAAGATCGACGATTTCGCGCTGGCCGAAGCCCTGCGGCGCGGCTGTTTTTACGTCGGCGCGCTCGGCAGCCGCAAGACGCACGCGCGCCGCGTCGAGCGCCTGCTGGAAGCCGGGGTGACGCAAGAGCAGATCGCAAAAATCCGCGCGCCTATCGGCCTTGATATCGGGGCATCGAGCCCGGAGGAGATTGCGCTGGCGATCCTGGCACAAATCGTCGAGGCCTTTCGGCGCCGTTCGCTATCCGGCGGTGCAGAATGATTTTTGGGTCGGTGCCGCTTGAACAAGCGCAAGGCGCGATTCTGGCACATCGCGTCAGCCATCCTGGTGGGCGCATGCCGAAGGGCACGATCCTGTCGGCTGGGGATCTTCAGAGGCTGGCAGCGGCCGGTCTTATCGAGGTGGTTGTGGCTCGGCTGCAACCTGGGGATTTGACGGAAGATGTCGCGGCCGAAGAACTTGCCGGCTGTTTTGGCGACGAGTCGCTTCGGCTGTCGCCGGCCAGCACCGGGCGGGTGAACATCCACGCGACGCAGAACGGGCTTTTCCGCGCCGATCGGGCACTGATCGACCGGTTCAACCAGATCGATCCGGCCATTACACTGGCCTGTCTTGCCGACCGGGCGCCGGTTGTTGTCGGCGACATGGTGGCGACGGTGAAAATCATTCCGCTGGCGGTGGCGGGCGACAAGGTGAATGCCGCAAAGGCCGTGCTGCGCGAGGGCGAGGCGGTGTCCGTCGCGCCCTACCGTCCCTTCTCGGTGACGTTGATCCAGACCGAACTGCCGGTGCTAAAAACCTCCGTACTCGACAAAACGGCAAACCTTTTGTCGCGCCGGCTTGCCCCCTCCGGCAGTGTCATCATCCGCGAGCACCGCGTGGCGCACCGGGCGGAGGCTGTGGCGGATGCCTTGCGCGAAGCCCTCTCCCGACCGGCGGACGGCGTACCGCGTATGGTCATCCTGTTCGGCGCCTCTGCCGTCTGCGATGGCGAGGACGTGCTGCCGCAGGCGATGCGGCTTGCCGGGGCCATGGTGGAGCAGGTGGGCCTGCCGGTCGATCCCGGCAATCTTCTGGTGCTCGGTTATCACGGTGATACCGCCTTGATCGGCGCGCCGGGCTGTGCGCGATCACCGAAAGAGAACGGCTTTGACTGGGTGCTGAACCGGATCCTCTCCGGTGAGCGTCCACGGGCGCAAGAGTTGACGGGGCTTGGTGTGGGAGGATTGCTGATGGAAATTCCAAGCCGGCCGCAGCCGCGCGAGCTGCCTTTGGCCAAGAACAGGGCGCTTTCGATCGGCATTCTTCTGCTAGCCGCAGGCCGGGCAAGCCGGATGGGCGAGGCGGGTCACAAGCTGCTGGCGGAATTCGATGGCGTGCCCCTGGTGCGGCGGGTCGCAGAGCGGGCACTGGCCGCCGCCGGCGCTCCGGATACCGGTGGATCTGAGGGCGCGGTTGCATCGGAGAACCCGCCCGCGCCGGTCGTCGCCGTCACCGGACATCGGGCAGAAGAGGTGTCGCAGGCGCTTCACGGTCTTCCCCTGACGCTGGTGGAAAATCCGGATTACGCCAGCGGCATGGCCGGATCGATCAAGGCAGGCCTTGCCGCAGCTGATCTGTCGGAGGTTGCCGGCGTGATGGTGCTTCTGGCCGATATGCCAGCCGTATCGGTCGAGGATTTGCGTACGCTTCAGGCGGCCTTTCGCAAGGCGGAAGGCCGCGCCATCGTGCGTGCTGTCGCGGGCGGAAAGCGCGGCAATCCGGTCATTCTGCCGCGTGCGACCTTCGGTGAGCTGATGCTGCTGGAAGGCGATGTTGGGGCGCGTCACGTCATCGAAACCTGCGGCCTGCCGATCATCGACGTGGAGATCGGGGCGGGCGCCCATATCGATGTGGATACGCCGGAAGCGGTGATCGCAGCCGGCGGAACCTTGCGGGGATGAGCATGGACAAGGCCGATATCGAAGACCTTTTTTACGGGCTCGGCCCCGTCACCATCCGGCGCATGTTCGGTGGCAAGGGCATCTACCACCACGGTGTGATTTTTGCCATCGAACTGCGTGGTGAGATGATGCTGAAGGCAGATGCCGAAAGCGCACCGCAATTCGAAGAGGCTGGGGCAAGACAGTGGGCCTACGAGGGAAAGACCGGCAAGCCGGTGCTGATGCCCTACTGGTCCATTCCCGATGCAGCGCTTGACGATCCCGATGAAATGACCCGCTGGGCACGGCTTGCCTATGAGGCAGGCGTGCGCAGCGCAAACCGCTAATATCGGTCTGCCTGCAGGGCTTTACCGAAGCCGGTTAAAGCGCCTCGCGAATCTTCCGGGCGTTTTCGGCGAGAACCGCGCCGTCTTCCATCTTGCCCGTATGCGGCTTCAACGCCTGTCCCTCGTGACGCGGGATCACGTGAAAATGCAGGTGGAATACGGTCTGGCCGGCGGCGGCTTCGTTGAACTGGGCGATGAAGACACCATCGGCTTCGAAAGCCTCCTTTGCCGCAACGGCGAGTTTCTGCACCACCGGAAGAAGCGTCGACAGCACGGCCGGATCGGCATCCAGGAGGTTGCGCGAGCCGCGCTTGGGGATGACGAGGAGATGGCCGGGCGCCTGCGGCATCACATCCATGAAGGCCAGCGTATCGTCGTCTTCGTAGACCTTGTGCGCGGGGATCTCGCCCTTCAGGATTTTGGCAAAGATGTTGTTTTCGTCATAGATCTGGCCGGTCATGCGGGCGCTCCCTGAGTGTCTTTTATCAATCGTCCTCTTGCCGCTCTCCCTTGCGGAAAGGGCTGTGCTCGGTCAAGTATTCGCCGGCATATTCCACCTCTTGCCGTTCGCGATTCAAGTAGTCGCCAATGGCGCGGCGAAGACCGGGATGGGCGATGTAATGGGCGGAATGGGTGGTGACGGGCAGGTAGCCACGCGCCAGCTTGTGTTCCCCTTGCGCGCCAGCCTCGACGCGCTTCAGGCCGTTTGCCAGCGCAAAATCGATGGCCTGATGATAACAGACCTCGAAATGCAGGAAGGGATGATCCTCGATGCAGCCCCAGTGCCGTCCGAACAGGGCCTCCTCGCCGATGAAATTGATGGCACCCGCCACATAACGCCCGTCGCGCCGCGCCATCACGAGCAGGATGTCGTCGGCCATGCGCTCGCCGATCAGCGAATAGAACGCCCGCGTGAGGTAAGGCTTTCCCCATTTGCGGCTGCCGGTATCCATGTAGAAGGTGAAAAACTGGTCCCAGATCTCTTCGGTCAGGTCCTTGCCCGTCAGCCAGTCGATCTCGATGCCGTTTTCGAGCGCCGCCCGGCGTTCCTTGCGCAGGTTTTTGCGCTTGGAGGAGGAGAGCTTGGCGAGAAACGCCTCGTGGTTCTCATAGCCGTCATTGATGAAATGGAACTGCTGGTCCATGCGGTGCAGGAAACCCGCCTCTTCGAAGGCCGGCAGTTCCACTTCCCGCAGAAAGGTGACATGGGCTGACGAAATGCCAAGCTGGCGGGTGACTTCGGCAAGGCCGGCCGCAAGCGTCAGGCGCACGTCATCGGCGCCGTCGCCATCGCGCACCAGCAGCCGCTGGCCGGTGGCGGGGGTAAACGGGATGGCGCATTGCAGTTTTGGATAATATTGCCCGCCGGCCCGCTCGAACGCATCCGCCCAGCCGTGATCGAAGACATATTCGCCCTGGCTGTGGTTCTTGAGGTAACCGGGGACGGCGCCGATCAACTGGCCGTCGCCATCTTCCATCAGCAGGTGATGGCCAAGCCAGCCGGTCTTTGCCGTCGCCGAGCCCGATTCCTCCAGCGATGACAGATACGCATGCGAGAGGAAGGGGTTGTAGGGCGTCTCACCCCCGCGTCGTGTGCCTGAAAGTTGCGACCAGCGTTCCGGGCTGATCGCGGCAAAAGATTGTTCGACGCGGAGAGTGACGGTTTGGCTCATGCGGCAGAAGCTTTGCTTTCTCGCGGGTCAAAACCCTCGAAGGTCATCTGGTCTGCATGAGTATAGGTATGGGCGCGGGCATTTTCATCCCTGACCGTCCAGGTAATCACGGTGATGCCCCGGGCGCGCTGGCCGGTGATAAAACTGTTGGGCAGGTCGGCATAATGATAGGAGATGAAATCGAGCCCGAGCTGCATCGCCTCGTCATGGGCGAAGAATTCATCCGGCTTGCTGCCCATGGCGGTGAGGCCGACCGGGTAGGGGCAATGTGCTGCCTTCAGCGCGCGCAAAAGGTGATAGTCGAAGCTCATCAGCGCCAGCGGCCCCTCATAACCTTCCAGCACTTCCAGCACGCTTTCGATAAAACCGTCGTCCTGCTCGGCATCGATGCCCTTCAGTTCGATGACCAGCGGGACCTGGCCCTTTACCAGAGCCAGCATCTGCTTCAGCGTCGGGATACGGTCTTTCGTGCCGCCGACGGAAAGCGCCTGCAGCTCGTTGGCCATGCGCTCACGCACTTCGCCCGTGATGCCGCAGAGGCGCTGCAGGTCATGATCGTGAAACACCATCGGCACGCTGTCGGCCGAAAGCTGGATATCGCATTCGATGGCAAAGCCCGCCTCGATGGCGCGGGAAAAGGCCGACAGCGTGTTTTCCCAGACGGCCTTGTTCAGGTCGTGATAACCGCGATGGGCAACCGGCGTT
>JAIXTO010000168.1 GCA_027483885.1 Rhizobiaceae bacterium | reverse complement strand
TGGAAGGGTGCTGGCGGCTGCGTGATCTTCTCGCACTCGCGGCAGGTAAACTTCTCCCGCACCGTCTGGATGACCTTCCATTGACGCGGGATGACCTCCAGGGTCTCGGTAATGTCCTCACCAAGCTTCGACAGTTTGGCCGATCCACAGCAGGGGCAACTGGCTGGGGCGGAGATAACGACACGTTCGCGCGGCAGATGGTCAGGAAAGGGTTTGCGTGACGGACGCTTGCGCTCGAAGGCCCTGACGGTCGAATTTTTGGCAACCATCTCCGCCGTGAGCTCGTCCTCGCCGGCATCAGCCTCCAGCTCCTCGAGTTGCAATTCCATCTGTTCGAGAAGCCGCGCCTTGCGCTCGGAGCGACTGCCGTAGAGGTCGCGGCGAACCTTCTCTATCTCCACCTTCAACCGCGCGATCAGCGCCTCGGAATGCGACACGAGCGCCTTCGCGCTGGCAGCTTCCGCCTTGGCGGTCACAGCCTCGGCCTCGGCCGTGATGCGCCGGGCACGCTCCGCCGCTAGGGCCGCAAGTGCGCTGGCAAGGTCATCAGGAAGCTGTTCAGCCGCATCGTTCATGGGCTGATGGAATCATATTCTATCCAGCGTTTCCAGCATTTTTGCTTATCCGGCCGAGGTCGGTCGCCAGGTTTTTTGTGGCATCCGCCAGTCGATACCTTCCAGCAAATAGCCGAGTTGCCCAGGGGTAATTACCACCGTCCCATCGGCCGCCGACGGCCATATGAAGCGTCCCCGTTCCAGCTTCTTCGTGAACAGGCAGGCTCCTTGGCCATCATGCCAGATGACCTTGATCAGGCCACCGCCACGACCGCGGAAGACGAACAGGTGTCCGCACATCGGGTCACGCTTCAACGTCTCCTGCACCATCAGCGACAGACCGGGAAAGCCTTTGCGCATGTCCGTATGGCCGGTCGCCAACCAGACCTTCACACCAGCAGGAACCGGGATCATCGCCGACCCAGCACACAATCAAGAATGCGGCCAAGCGCCTCCGTGTCTATGTCGCTGTCCACACGGACACGGCGACCGCGGCCAAGCTCAATCATCACATCGCTACGCTTCCGGCGGGGTTGCGGTGGGGCCGGCGCTTCCGAGGCAGCAGGCTGGGCTGCCGGCGCAGCCTCCGACACGATCACAGGCACCAAGGTGCTCGATACCGGTGTCGACGGTTCTTCGATCCGGCAGAGTTCCTTGCGCCACCGGAAGAGCTGGCTCACGTGGATGCCGGCCGAACGCGCAATCTCGGAAAGGACCGCACCAGGCTCAAGGCAGGCTGCGACGAGCCGCTCTTTGTCCTCGCGAGACCAGCGCCGCCGGCGCTCGACAGACGTGATGACTTCAATTGGATGCTTCGTCATAGGACTACTCCTAGTGTTTGCACTAGGACTTCCGATGTTCGCATCAACCTCGCAAGACGGCCCTCGCCGGGGGCTTACGTTGGTACGAGCCCGAATGGCAAACAGTCCACTATACCCAAAGCACGCATGCCCTCTCAAGCGGCCAGAGCATGCTTCATTTTGCATAGGCTTAACGGGAGAAGTTCAGCGTGCCCTTGTCCGGCGACGCGGATGGTCTTGAAGCATTGACCATTGTCCGCGGCTCATGCCCTGCTGTCCAGTGAAGAGATCAGGTTGGCGAGCAGAGCCGTGCGTGGCGCGAGACTGCTGACCAGGATGTGTTCGTCGTACGTATGGGCTCCCGCACCATCGGCTCCAAGCCCGTCAAGGGTCGGCACGCCGAGCGCGGCGGTAAAATTGCCGTCCGAACCACCCCCTGTCGCCATACCCTCCAGCATGATGCCGAGTTCGGCTGCGATCTTCGCCGCCTCGTCGAAAAGCCGGGCACCTGCCTCGCTTTGGGCAAAGGGCGGCCGGTTGAGGTCGCCTGTAATCTCGAAGGTGATATCGGGATCAACCGGGGTCATCGCCCGGATCTTGTCCATGATCTCGACAGCCGTTGCAGTATCGGGAAGCCGCAGATCCAGTTGCAGGCGGCATTCGGCCGGAATGGTGTTGCGGCCCGTACCACCTTGAATGGTGCCGGTGGTAACCGTGATGCCGCGCGACGGATCGTTCAGTGCTTCAAGCGCCAGAACCAGGCGGGCTGCCGCGCGGATGGCGGAACGTCCGTCGAGCGGGCGCACGCCGGCATGCGCGGCGCGACCACGAACCGTGATGTCGAACATGGCAACGCCCTTGCGGGCGGTGACGATCTTGCCGCCGTCGCGCGCCGGCTCGACAACCAGCGCATAAGCCGCATTGCGGGCAAATTCCTCGATCATCGGGCGAGAACTTTTCGAGCCCACTTCCTCGTCCGGGACGATCAGCAGGTCGACCGGCAGGGCGTGGCCCCTCTTCGTCGCAAGTTTCATCGCCTCCAACGCCATCAGAACGCCGGCCTTCATGTCGTAGATGCCGGGGCCATACAGCCGGTCGCCGTCCTGGCGAAACGGCAGTTTGCCGCTGATGGTGCCGGTCGCGTGAACGGTGTCGATATGCGCAAGGACCAGAATGCTCCGGCCGTTGTAGCCCTCCGGCCTCGGTGTGCCGACACCAAGAATGTCGCCGAAGCCGAGCGTGCCGGTTGTCCGTTCGACCGAAAAGTGTGCGTCGCGTGCCAGAAGTTCGACGCGATCGGCCAGACGGTTGACGGCTGCGGCATCATTGCTCGGCGTTTCCATCTCCACCCAGAGGCGAAGTTCTTGAAGGAGCGCGGCGAGATCAATGTCATCCGTCTTGATGGAAAGGGTCATCCAAGTATCACTCCTTGTCTGCGGCAGGGAAAAGCCGGATCAGATGGGTCGTCTCCGCATCCACCCTTTCACGGCTGTAAAGCAACGGCACATAGTCTCCGCGCGACCATGGCCCGGAGAGATCGGCATAATGGGGCGAGCGCGGATCGCCGGACTGTCCGGGTGTGTTGACGCAGATGCTGTTGTCCCAGGACCCGACGTCCATGACGAGCCGTACGGAGGCCCCGGCATTTACGCCGAAATCGCTTAAGCGATAGGCCGCGTGCATGGGGGTCGAGCGGCTGCCGCCGACGGCGAGCGGTCCGACATTCCATTCGGCTTCGGCCGCAGGCTTTACGCGGCTCGCGGCATGTTCGAAGAGCGCCCGGTGGAGGTCGCCCCAGCGCCATGCGGAAGCGTCAGGACCGAGACGCGTGGCGCAATCCTCGAAGCCTTTTGCAAGCGTCGAGAGCATGAGCGCATCCCGCTCATCCCTGCTCCAGACGTTTTGCGGCGTCTCGAGCAGCGTGAGAAGCCGGTCGAAATCCCCGGGAAGCAGAAGCTGGCGTACGGCCTGATCCGGCGCAAAACGGGCGAGGAGGTTGGGCCGCAGGTGCTTCATCCACCAGACCTCGAAGAGTGCGGCCGCAGCGCTGTCGGCTTCGAGACGATAGTCCCAGTCGTCGAACAGCTGAAGGCTACGGATCTGCCCGGTATCGAGTAACGCCGAGGGCGCGAATTCTTTCAGAAGGGTAACGATGACCTCGGCGGGGCGCGAATAGACGTCGGTCTGGAGCGCCATCGACGCCGCCAGCGTATGGCTGCGGTCGGCGGCGAGCACGGCTTTGATACGCCTTGCCCGGCTGCCTTCGGCCCATTCATGCCCGATCGAGGGGGCCGCCGGATCACGATCTACGGGCAGGTTCATCTCGTTGGCAGAGGCGACGTAACCGGCGGCGGGGTTGACACTGCGCGGCAGTTCCTTCGGCGCCAGAAAACCGTCCCACTCATAGCTTCCGTCGCCGGGCACGGGCAGCAGACCCTGCCAGTTATGCCGCACCGGCGTGAAGCCGGCGGTGAACCAGCCGATAGTGCCCTCGACATCGGCGCTGACATGGTTGACCGACGGCGTGCCCCAATGGCCAAGGTTATTCGCAAAGGCCTCCGTCGAGGCGCTGCGCATATAGGACAGGCTGCCGAGATAGGCGGCCGCCCCCGGCGAATGCCAGACGGTGCGCATGGCAACGGCACGACAGCGGTTTCGATCTTCATGCAACACGGGTCCGTGACGGGTAAACGAGAGCGTCAGCACTTGCGCGTCATGTCCCTTGACCGCAAAGGCCTGTTCGATCCGCTCGATCGTCTCCCAGCCATTGCCGTACCGGTAAAGATCCGGTTCGCCTTCCCGTGTCTCGTACACGTAGATATCTTCCTGGTCGGCGCCGAAAATCGTCAGGCCGAAAGCGGTGCGGTCGTTGTGGCCAATCGAGACGCCCGGCGCATTCGGTTCGCCAGTTCCGATGACGTTGAGATCAGGCGCTTCCAGGTGAACGAGATAGCGGAGCGAGGGCACCGCATGGGCGCGGTGCGGATCGCTGGCGAGGATCGGCCGGCCGCTTTCGGTGCGCGAGCCATGGACGGCCCAGTTGTTGGACCCTTCCTCGGCGCTGCGCTGCACGACTTCACCCAGGTCCGTCACCTCCGTCCACGTCCAGGCATCCGCAAGGCTGGCCGACAGCCGCTCTTTTTCAAAGGTGACCGGCGCGGTGGCAAGCTTGAACAGCCGCACCGCTTCCAGCGGCACATCCGCAAAGGAAAGCCCTTCTGCGAGCGTCTGAGCGACCGGCGGGTCCAGTTCGAAGCGCAAAAGATCGGTCGAGGCATCCGCCATCGCCATGACATTGGCGCGCAGGATTTCTGAGACGCCATTGCGGGTGAGGGCATGTGAACGAATCCGCACCACATCCTCCGGCTGCCAGCGGGCGGGCCGGGTACCGAACACGGCAAATTCCGGCGGCAAGCGCTCCCGCTCGTGGTTGCAGAGGGCGATATAGGCGTTCACCCCATCGGCAAAGGCGGTGCAGATCGCCTGCGTGTCTTCGGCATAGGCCAGCCATTCGGTTGTCATGTCGCCGCGATAGAGAAAATGCCTCGCGGCATGATCCTGCGCGAGATAGCCCGGGCCGAAATCGGCAGCGAGCAGGCCAAGGCCGCGCTTGCGCCAGAGATCGAGCTGCCACAGCCGGTCCCGCGCCGCGTTGAAGCCCTGCAGGAAAAAGAGGTCGGCCTCGCTCGCCGCACGGATGTGCGGGATGCCCCAGCGGTCAACGCGGATCTCGGCCTCGTCCTGCAGCCCGCAAAGCCTGATGGTTTCCTCAGTGACTGTATCGGTCATAGTATGTCTGTCTTTCAGGCGTGATGGCAGGCAACGCGGGCGCCGTCCGGACGCGGCGTCAGTTCAGGGCGCACCTTCGAACAGATCTCCGTTGCGAGCGGACAGCGCGTATGAAAGGCGCAGCCGGAGGGAATATTCGCCGGGCTCGGCAGTTCGCCCTGCAGGATGAAGCGCTGTCTGCTCCGCTGCACCGTCGGATCGGCCTCCGGCACCGCCGACATCAGCGCGCGGGTATAGGGATGTTTGGGATCGGCAAAGAAGATGTCGCGGTCGGCAATTTCCACAAATCGGCCGAGATACATGACCACCACCCGGTCGCAGATATGGCGCACGACGCTCAAATCGTGGGAGACGAAGAGGTAGGAGACGCCCATGCGCTGCTGCAGCGCCACGAGCAGGTTGAGGATCTGCGCGCGCACGGAAACATCAAGCGCCGAGACCGGCTCGTCGCAGATCAGCAGATCCGGCTCCAGCGCCAAAGCCCGCGCGATCACCACGCGCTGGCGCTGGCCGCCGGAGAACTGGTGGGGATAGCGGTCGGCATGTTCAGGCCTCAGACCGACCTGCGTCAACAGGTCCGCCACGCGCTCTTTCAGCGCCTTGCCGCGTGCAATGCCGCGAACGATCAGCGGTTCGCCGATGGTGGCGCCAATGGTCGAGCGCGGGTCGAGCGACAGCGCCGGATCCTGGAAGATCATCTGCACCTTGCGCCTGATATCGTTGAGCTTGCGACGGTCGGCGCCGACCACTTCCTCGCCGCTGATCTTGACGCTTCCCGACACCGGCGCCTGCAAGCCGACAATGGTGTTGGAGAGCGTCGACTTTCCACAGCCTGATTCCCCGACAAGGGCAACCGTCTCGGCCCTCCTGATCTCGAGATCGACGCCATTGACAGCCTTGACGACGGTGCCGGACGAGCCGAACAACCCGCCGCGGCCACCGAAATGAACGGCGACATCCCGCAGTTCCAGAACATTGTGCAGGTTTTCGGTCATGCGGCCCTCCCATGGATCTCGGCCATGCGGTCGATGTGCCAACAGGCGGAGCGATGACCGCCACCGCAATCGAACAGCGGCGGCTGTTCTGCACGGCAGCGTTCGGTTGCCAGCGGACAGCGGTCTGCAAAGCGACAGCCGGCATTAAATTCGTTCGGCGTCGGTACCCGGCCCTCGATCGTCGCGAGATCCGCCTTCGGCGCATCGCTCAGTTTCGGGACGCTGGCGAGAAGCAGCGCCGTGTAAGGATGCCTTGGTTTTTCGAACAAGGCATGGACCGGTGCGATCTCGGCGATGCGCCCGGCATACATCACCGCCACGTCGTCTGCGATATCGGCGACGACGCCCATGTCGTGGGTGATGATGACGATTGCCGTGTCGCGCTCAGTCACGAGTTTCTTCATGAGGTCCAGGATCTGGGCCTGGATGGTGACGTCGAGCGCCGTCGTTGGCTCGTCGGCCACCAGCACGCGCGGGCTGCAGATCAGCGCAATCGAGATCATGATGCGCTGGCACATACCACCCGACAGCTCGAACGGATATTGGTGCAGCCGTCGGTCGGGATCGGGAATGCCGACATCTTCAAGCATCTGGCGCGCCTTGGCGTAGGCTTCTGCGCGCGACACCTTGTGATGCGTCCGGTAGGCGGCAGCGATCTGGGCGCCGACCGTCGTCAGCGGATCGAGCGATGCGCTCGGCTCCTGGAAGATGATCGAGATATCCTTGCCGCGCGCCTTGCGGAACGCACGCTCCGACAGGGCAGTAAGCTCCTGGTCGCCGAGGTGTATGGTTCCGCCGGACCGGCGTGCTGCCGGCGGCAGCAGGCCGAGCATGGCATAGGACGTGAGTGACTTGCCGCAGCCGGATTCACCGACCAGCGCCATCACCTTTCCCGGTGCAACGGTAAACGATATGCCGTCGACAACGTTGGCGCCGCCGATCTCGATGGTCAGGTCGTCAACCGACAGCAGCGGGCGTGGGTGCGTCTCCATACGGTAATCCCTTAACCTGCGGCTGCCGGCGAGGCCGGTTCAGGTCGTTTGTAATTGCCGATGGAATTGCCACCGTCGACACTGAAAACGGCACCGGTGATGAAGGACGCCTGCTCGGAACAGAGATAGGCAATCGCGCCAGGTGCATCCTCCGGGCCGCTGGCGCGCCCGAGGGGTATGTTTTTGAGCATGTTTTTGACGTAGTCGTCGTCCAGCGCCGAGACCTCGCTTCCCGGGGCAAAACCGGGTTCCACGATATTGACGCGAATGCCATGGTGGGCAAGTTCCATGGCAAAACCCTTGGACAGGCGCTCGAGCGCAGTCTTCGAGGTGCAATAGGGCACCGAATTCTGGTTCATCTTGCGCGCGGCGCCGGAGGAAATATTGATGACCGATCCCTTGCGGCCATCGGCAATCATCAGCTTTGCCATCTCGCGCGTCAGCACGAAGGGTGCCCGCAAATTGACACCGAAGACGCGGTCCCAATCGGCAAATTCCATCTCCAGCAGGCTGAAGCGGGTGTAGATGCCGGCATTGTTGACGAGAATATCCGGCGCCTTCCATTCCCGGCGCACCAGATCCACCAGATCGAGCATGGAAGCATCGCTCGTCAGTTCCGTCGCATGCAGGAGCGTGGTGGCCGGATCAAGGTTGAGATCTGCCGCGACCTTTTCCAGCGCCTCCATGCGGATATCGCTGAGGCAGAGCTTTGCACCGCGCTTGGCAAAATAGGCGGCGGTCCAGCCACCGAAAATGCCGGCAGCGCCCGTGATGACCATTGTCTTGTCGTGGAAGTCCATAAATGTCACCTCAGCGGGAACGGGAGCGCGGGTCGAGCTGGTCGCGCAGCCAGTCACCGAGCACGTTGACGGAAAAGACGAGGAGGAAAAGGCAGGCGCCGGGAACGGCGACGATCCACCATGCACGTTCGAGATATTGGCGTCCGACGCTCATGATCGAGCCCCAGCTGGCCGATGGAGGCTGTATGCCGAGCCCGAGGAAGGAAAGGCCCGATTCCATCAGGATCATCAGACCGAACTCCGCCGTTGCGACGATGAGGAGCGGACCGGCAATATTGGGGAGGATATGGTGAAGGAGGATGCGCACGGCACCGGCACCGGCAAGCTCGGACGCCTTGATGAACGGCAGGTTCGACACCTGCAGCGTCTGGGCATAGGCAACGCGGGTGTAGCGCGGCCAGCGGGTCAAGCCGAGAACGAGGACGAGTTTCAGGAAGCCCGGGCCGAGCACGGCAACCGTGAGCACCGCCAGCAGAATGGCCGGGATCGACATCATGATGTCGACAAGGCGCATGATGATCGTTTCGGTCCATCCCCGGAACCAGCCGGCCAGCATGCCGAGCGAAACGCCGACAAGGGTGGAGACGACCACCGAGAGCACGGCGACGCCGAGCGAAATCCTGGCACCGTAGAGCGTGCGGGAAATCAGGTCGCGGCCGAGATCATCCGTGCCCATCCAGTAGGTGATGCCGCGATAGGAAAAGCCGGGTGCCTTCAGGCGGGCCAGAAGCGCCTGGCTGTTGGGATCGGCTGGCGCGAAAAAGGGCGCAAAGACGGCCAGAAGGATGATGATCACCAGGAGGAGGGAGACGATGATGACCGACAGCGGAACGCGGCGGAGGCGCTGGCGCACGGCATGGGCGCTTGCAATCACGGACATTTCCTCACCTCACCAGCCGGATGCGCGGATCAACGACCACATAGACGAGATCGGCCGCCACGCTGGTCAGCACATAAACGAATGAAATCAAGAGCACGATGACCTGGACGACCAGGAAGTCGCGCGACTGGATGGACTGGATGGCAAGCTGCCCGATGCCCGGCCAGGCAAAGACGGTCTCGATGATGACGGCGCCGGCAAGCAGGTTGCCGATCTCCAGCGCGGCGATGGTGATCACAGGAATGGAGGCATTGCGCAGCACGTGGCGAAAAACGATCTCACGAAGCGACAATCCACGAGCGCGGCCAGCGCGGACATAGTCCTTGCCGAGTTCGTCGATGATCGCGATCCGCGTCATGCGCGCAAAGGTCGACATCGAAAGTGCGCCGAGCGCAATCGACGGCATGATCATCGCGGACAGCTCGCCGGCCCCTGATGTTGGCAGCCAGCGCAGCGTGACGCCAAAGATGAAGATCAGCAGAATGGCCGAAAGGAAGGTCGGCACGCTCTGGCCGGTGACGACGATGGCTGCAAGGATCCGCGCGATGGCGGTATCGCGCAGGGTGGCCATGATGATGCCGGCGGGAATACCGATACCGATCGCCACCAGCAGGGCGCCGGCGGCAAGCTGGATCGTATAGGGCAGCCGCGAAGCAACGATATCGAGCGCGGGCACCCGCTGGACGACGGAAATGCCGAAGTCCAGCCGGGTCAGCCCATAGAGATAATCGAGATACTGGATATGGATCGGCCGGTCGAAGCCGAGCTGGTGGCGCAGTTGGGCGATCATTTCGGCAGAGGCATCCTGGGGGACCAGAAGGAGCGTCGGATCCCCCGAGAGATGCATGACAACAAAGACGATCGTGAGCACGCCGAAGATGGCGACAATGGCCTGTATCAACCGCTGGACGGCGTAATTCAACACGATCGCTTCCTTGCCTTACTGCTGCCAGCTCATGTCCATGACGAACAGGGCTTCGTTGGCGGTCGGCGTCCACTGCAGGTTCTTGGCTGCCCCATAGAGCGCATAGACCTGGTAGAGGCCAAGACCCGGCACGTCTTCACGCAGGATCTCGTAGGCTTGCGCATAAAGCGCCTTGCGCTTCTGCTCGTCGAGAATGGTGCGGGCCTCATCAACCAGCGCGTCGTATTTCTCGTTCTTGTACTTTGCCCAGATGCTGCCGCTGCGGAACAGCGGAAAGATGATGCCGTCGGCATCCTGGCAGGCGCAGGACCATGCGCCGAAGGCCATGCCGCCGGCATTGTCGGCACCGCCCTGGCGACGCTTCAGGAAGGTCGCCTGATCGCTCGAGGAGATCGTCACGTTGAGGCCAGCCTCGTTGACCATCTGCTGAATGGCTTCGACGAGCGCACGCGGATAGGACGGCGAGGTCAGGAATTCGACGGTTGCCCCTTCGGCGCCGGCTTCCTTGACCAGTTGAGCTGCCTTTGCCGGATCGTAGGGGTAGCCTTTCACGTCGGCGGTATAACCGAAAATCGGCTCGGCACCGACGATATCCACTGCCTTGCCATAACCCTCGAGAAGGGCATCGACCAGGCCCTGCTTGTCGATGGCATAGGCGATGGCTTGACGCACGCGCAGGTCCTTCGTCGGGCCTGCCTCGGCATTGATGTAGAGATAACCGACGCGCTCGGTCTCTCCCGACAGAAGCTTCGTGCCGCTATCGTTCTCAAGCGAGGACGCCTGATCCGGAGGCACGTCGCGGATGAGGTCGGCCTTGCCGGTCTTCAGGTCGGCGATGCGGGTGGATACATCGGGCACGGCCCGGAAGACGACCTTCTGGAAGGGCGGCTGGCCGCGCCAGTAGTTGCCGTAGGCCTCAAGGTTGGTCGCGATGCCCTTTTGCCATTCCACCAGCTTATAGGGTCCGCTGCCGAGCGGCTTCAGGTTGAATTCCTGGTCGCCGACCTTCTCGACATAGGCTTTTGGCACGATCGACAGTTTCACGAGCTGGGCGAGAAGGGCCGGGTAGGCCGATTTGGTCGTCACTTTCACCGTCGTCGCATCGACAGCTTGCGCGGTCTTGATCTGATCGAACTGCGACAGCTGCGGGCTCTTCAGGGCCGGATTGATGATGCGGTTGATCGAAAAGACGACATCGTCGGCTGTCAGCTTGGAGCCATCCTGAAAGGTCACGTCATCGCGGATCTTGAAGGTGAGGGTTGTGTCGTTGTCATAGGTCCAGGCGGTTGCGATCTGCGGCACGATCTTGCCGGACGTATCGCGTGTCAGGAGATTGTCGAAGATGTTGCGATAGACCGTGTAGCTGTCGGTGTTCCACTGGAGGTGCGGGTCGAGCGTTGCCGCATCGTTGGGCAGATCGATCGTCAGCGTGTCCTTGGTCTGCGCGACGGCGGTCGATGCCATCAGCATCATGACGGCGGCGGCGATGGAGGCCAGTCCTGTTTTCATGTCGTTCACCCTCTTCCTCATTGATTTTTTGTGGTCGAACCGGTTTCAGCCGGCATGCACGGCAGCGGCCAGGCCGCATTCCTGCGCACAGTATCGGGCCAGTTCCGCATGCGTACAGAACCAGACTTCGCCCTTTGCCTTCGCATGGCGAATAGTTTCCTCAAGAATGAAGATTCGTGAGCGATGGCCGACGTGATGCGGATGAAGCGTCACCTGGAAGAGGCCGCCTTCGTCCCACGCAACGTCCATCTCGCGCCGCAGGATGTCCGCCACCATGGCGGGTCCGCCATAGGGGCGCGCGCCGGTCATCCGGTCCATCGCCACATAAGGCGCATCGTCGCGGATCCATTCGACGGGGATCTCGACCATGCCTGTGGGCTCACCGTCTTCCAGAAGTTCGTAAGGGTCGTCGTCGGCCATCAGGGAGGAATCGTAGAGCAGGCCCATCTCGCGGGCGATCGCCAGCGTGTAGGGACTGAAATCCCAGGATGCGGTGCGCATGCCGACCGGATGGACGCCGGAAAGCTTTGCCAGCATGTCGGCAGCCCGCAGCGCCAGATCCCGTTCGGTCTCAAAGTCGAGACGCGAGTTGAATTCATGGATCCAGCTGTGCATCCCAAGCTCGTGGCCACCGGCAATGACGGCCTTGACCTCGTCCGAATTGATCATCGCCGAAACAGCCGGCATGAAGAAGGATGCAGGCACGCCGTATTTTTCCAAGAGCGCCAGAATGCGCGGCATGCCGCGGCGGGCGCCGTACTGGCCCTGGCTCAACCGGCTGATGGATTCACCGCCGTTTCGGAGTTCGAACGTCTCGTGGTCGCTGTCAAACGAGATGGCGACAGCCATGCGCGCGCCGTTCTTCCAGGCTGCCGGTTTCAGAGACCGTCCGGCTCTCGCCTTGCCGATCTTCTGGCGCCAGATTTCCTCGGGCCACAGCCAGGGCTTCTGCCGATCATGATCTTGCGTGGCGCTCATCGGTCACCTTCATCCTGTGGCGCTTCGCAATCCGCGTTTCGCCTCTGCTTCAAAAGTGTTACAAGCCTAAGAATTAATCAGCAATCTAGGGTTTGTTCACGGATATGAACTCCGAGGTAAAAAGCGCCGGGCGTATCCTCGATCTGCTCGAATACCTCTCGCAGCGTCGGGAAGCGGTATCGCTGTCGCAGATCATCCGTGACCTGGGCTTTCCCAAGTCCAGCGCCCATGGCCTGCTCCAGACCCTGACGGCCCGCGGCCATCTCACCCAGGATGAAGCCGGGCGCTATACGCTGATTGAATCCAGCCACGGTTTTCCCTTTCGCCCGCACGAGGAGCCGCTGGTCGTTACTGCGCGCCCTCACATGGAAAAGCTGCGTGACGAATCGGGAGAAACAGTGCTGCTTTCGACCATGAACGCAAATTGCGACATCCGCAGGCTTGCCAAATGCGTGAGCCATCATCCACTCCGTTACGACGTCAATCTGGATGCCGCGATCACGCCCTATTGTACGGCCACCGGGCGGCTTCTGCTGGCCCATGCCCGCCCTGACGTTCTGGAAAGCTATATGTCCCGGGTGCAGTTCCTCACCTACACCCGCTATACCGTCACCGACCCGGACGAATTGCGCCGGCTGCTCGTCAAGGTGCGCCGCGACGGCTATGCGCTGAACGATCAGGAATTCGTCACCGGCTCCACCGGCATCGCCGCGCCGGTTTGGAACAGCAAGGGTGAGGTGATTGCTGCGCTCAACCTGGGCACACTGACATCCCGCTTCCTGGAACGGCGGGAACTGCTGATCCTGATGGTGCGGGAAGCCGCCTTCCAGCTCAGCCGGGCCATGGATTGGCGGCCCTAGGATCGATGTTTCAAGGATCCTTTGTCACCCGCCTCGTTTTTTGCCGACACCCCCCGGGAGCGCGCCAACATGCGTTCGATGGCCGTGAGGCCGTTATAGATCAGCACGGCCAGCGCGCCGACGATGAGGCCGCCCTGCAACACGAAGGCAAGGTTGTTGGATTGTAGCCCTGCGATGATCACCTCGCCCAGCGTTTTGGCCGCAACGGTGGAGCCGATGGTTGCGGTGGCAAGGCTGATCACCACCGATAACCGGATGCCCGCGACAATGACCGGCATTGCCAGCGGCAGCTCAACCTTGAACAGGCGCTGCCGCTCCGTCATGCCGGAGCCACGTGCTGCTTCCATCACCGACGCGGGGACAGTGGTGAGCCCCGTCAGCGTATTTTCGAAGATTGGCAGCAGGCCATAAAGAAACAACGCCACCAGCGTCGGTTTTTCGCCAAACCCGAGGATCGGGACGGCAAGCGCCAGCACGGCCACGGGCGGAAATGTCTGGCCGATGTTGACCAGGCTGCGCGACAGCGGCAGGAATTCTGCCCCGAAGGGCCGGGTCACCAGAATGGCGAGCGAAAGGGCAACAACGGTCGCGCCGATTGTTGCGATTGCGACCGTGCGCAGATGCAGGATGGTCAATGTCAGCAGGCTGCCCTGATTGTAGATCGCGGGAGCGTTGTCCTGCACCAGCGGCCTCAGAAGCGGCTCGAACCATTGGGGTGAGACCAGGAAGGTGACCAACACCGCCAGCAACAGGCCTCGCAGAAGAGAAGGGATCCACGCCCTCATTGCGGTTTCGCCGCGCGCCGGGTGAGCGCGTCCAGCGTCACCTGCCCAAGGATCGTTCCATCGGCATCGATGACCGGCAAGGCGCTGCGGCCACTCCAGAGCATTTCGGAAAAGGCCTCTCGCTGGCTCGTCATTGCTGCGACCGGCTTTCCGCTCGCAAGGCCCGGTTCGACCGCATCTCCTGCCGTCCCGATCGACAAAAGCCGGAATGGCCGTTCACTGGCGCCGATCATGGTCTGGACGAAATCCGTCGCCGGGTTTTTGACCAGTTCGGCGGGGCTGCCGTATTGAACCAGCGCTCCCTTGTCCATGACGGCAATCCGGTCGGCAAGATGGAAGGCCTCGTCCATGTCGTGGGTCACAAGAACAATCGTGGTCTTCGTCACCTTCTGAATGTCGAGCAGATCGGCCTGCGCCTTTGCCCGGATGATCGGATCGAGCGCTCCGAACGGTTCGTCCATCAAAAGGATATTTGGCTCCGCCGCCAGCGCCCGCGCCACGCCGACGCGCTGCTGCTGGCCGCCGGACAGTTCATGGGGCAACCGTGCTGCGAAGACGGCGGGGTCGAGCTGGAACAGGGTCAGCAGTTCCTCGACCTTGGCATCGATCCGCAGTTTGTCCCAGCCGAGCAAAGTCGGCACCGTCGCGATATTCTGCGCCACCGTGCGATGCGGGAAAAGACCGTGACCCTGGATGGCGTAGCCAATGCGGCGGCGCAAGACGTAACCCGGCATGGCGCGATTGTCTTCGCCGTCGATCCGGATCACCCCTTCCGACGGTTCGACAAGCCGGTTGATCATCCGCAGGAGCGTCGTCTTGCCGGATCCCGATGTGCCGACGATGACCGTCACCGTGCGGGGCTCGATTGTCATGGTCACAGTGTTGACGACCGTGTTGCCGTCATAACGCTTGGTGATGCCGTCGATTTCGATCATGCGGTCCTGCCTCGATGTTGCGACGGAGCATTCATTTCAATGAGGGCGTCGAGAACGATGGCCGCCGTAAAGGCCAGCACCACGGTCGGTACGGCCCCAAGCAGCACCAGATCCATCGCCGTCTGGCCGATACCCTGAAACACGAAGACGCCGAAACCACCGCCGCCGATCAGCGCCGCAATCGTTGCAAGGCCGATGTTCTGGACGAGAACGATGCGGATGCCGGTGAGGATGACCGGCAGCGCCAGCGGCAGTTCGATCCGAAACAGCCTCTGTCGGTTCGTCATCCCGGTGCCCCGCGCCGCCTCGTTTGTTTCGCGGGGCACGCCGGCTAGCCCCACCACTGTATTGGCAACGATTGGCAGCAGCGAGTAGAGAAACAGCGCAACGAAGGCGGGCGCCGCCCCGATGCCGCGTATGCCGATGGCTGCCGCTCCCGGCACATGGATCGCGATCCAGCCGAGCGGTGCGATGAGGATGCCAAACAGCGCAATCGAGGGGATTGTCTGGATCAGGTTGAGCGTGTTCAGCACACTGTCACGAAGCGGCGCCACCCGATGACAGAGGACACCGAGCGGAAGCCCGATGACAGCCGAGGCCAGCAGCGACCCGAGCGCCAAGGCCACATGCTGGCGGGCTTCTCTCCAGAACACGTCGGCGCGGCCCATATATTCTTTGAGGATCGACAGCCCGTCCCACTGCCCCGACATCACGATCGCCGCCGCACCGGCGAGCGTCAGCAAAAGCAGCACGATCCGCATGATCGGCCGTGGCCCCAGCCGCGTGATCGCGTCGGCTGCGAGCAGTGCATAGGCAAAGAGCAGGACCCAGAAGCCGGATGCCGGCGAGACGCGGGCATAGGTGTTTTCCGGCGGCGTCAGATGCCATGCCGCCATCCCGATGAAAAGGCTGATCGAAACAAGCGCAACGGCCGACGTTACGAGCCTGATCGATGGTGGCGTCTTCAGGAGAACGATGATGGCGGCGGTAAACATCAGCCCGAGAAGAATGAGGCCGATCCCGCTCGGCAGGGCATCGAGGATCGATTTTGCGACGCCTGGAACGATGCGGTTGGCACGGACTGTCGCAAACGGCGCAACGCCCACGCCATAGGCAATCAGGAGCGTGATGACGACGCCCAGCTTATCCAATCGACCCGTCAAACCCGCGTCCCTGACCGTGTTGAAAAGGCCGGCCTCCAACAGGAAACCGGCCGTCTTGCGGAAAGCTTATTTCAGAAAGCCATTCTTCTTCAGAAAGTCTTCGGCAACCGCCTTGGCAGGTTCGCCGCCGACCTGGACGCGGCCGTTGAGGTCCTGCAACGTCTCAAGGTCGAGCTTTTCGAACACGGGTTTCAGCAGCGTCTCGATTTCCGGATGTTCCTTGAGAACGGCTTCGCGGATGATCGCTGCCGGCTGGTAGACCGGCTGCACGGCCTTGTCATCTTCCAGGACGACCAGACCCGACGGCGCGATGCCGCCATCCGTGCCGTAGACCATGGCGGCATTGGCGCCGTTGGTCTGGTTTGCTGCAGCGCCGATGGTCGCGGCCGTATCGCCGCCGGACAGCGTGATCAGCTGGTCCGGCTTCAGCGTGAAGCCGTAAGTGGTCTGGAATGCCGGCAAGGCGGCCGCAGAATTGACGAACTCGGAAGAAGCCGCCAGCACGACCGTGCCGCCGCCAGCTACGTATTTTCCGAAATCGCTGAATGTCTTCAGGCCCTTGGCCTCGGCGAGATCCTTGCGCACGGCAACCGCCCAGGTGTTGTTGGCCGGCGAGGGCGTCAGCCAGACGATCTTGTTGGCGTCGTAGTCAAGCTTTTTTGCTGCCTCGTAACCCTTGGCGGCATCCTTCCAGACGGGATCGTCGGCCTTTTCGAAGAAGAAGGCGGCATTGCCGGTATATTCCGGATAGATATCGATCTCGCCGGCGGTGATTGCCTTGCGCACCACCGGTGTCGCCCCAAGCTGCACGCGATCCGTCGTCTCGATATTGTTGGCCTTGAGGACCGCCAGGATGATGTTGCCGAGGACGCCGCCCTCCGTGTCGATCTTCGATGAAACGGTGACTTCAGCATTGGCGGCCGCTGCCGACATCAGCGCGGCAAAGGCGCTGGCGATAAAGAGTGTGTTGATGCGCACAGTTGGGTTTTCCCTTCAAAAAGGATGCAAGTTCTCCAAGGTCGGTCGGCGTCCATAGGAGTGTAAGCATCCATATGTGGCGCTGTTCGGAGAAAAATAGCCCAGGGCTAAGACAGAATTTGCATCGCGGGACCTCACGTCCAAAAGTTGAGGGAAAGGCCACATACACTGAGCCCGCAGGTTATGGGCCACGTCGACGCGGATATCGAGATCATACCCGCGTATTCGACGATCGCTGCACCTGATCAGAAACTGAGGGCAGCCGGGCTCATTCTTCTACAATCGCTTCCACCTCGATTTCCACCTCATAGTCACCGATCAGGTTACCGGCCTCGATCAGTGTATTGGCCGGAAGAATTTCGCCGAACACGCGGCCATGCGCGCGCGACACTGGTTCCCACTGGGAGGCGTCCTTCAGGTAGATCCGGCTGCGCACGACGTCTTCCATCTTCGCCCCGAGTGGATTGAGGGAGGCGGCGATCTTGTCGAGGATGTAGGTTGCCTGGGCGCCGGCATCGCCCGGTGCCACGCAACGGTCGGTGCCGTGCGTCGCCGTGGTGCCCGACACCAGAACCCGGTTGCCCACCCGGACAGCACGGCTGTAGCCGGCAATCGGCTCCCAGATGCTGCCGGAGGAAACGCGCATCCGGCCAGGCCGGCCCGGCACCGGCTCGGCGCTGTAGACCGAAGGGATGGCATCGAGATGATGGCTGAGGTCGCCAGACGCGGTGAGGAAAGGCGGCTTGCGGTATTCATCGCCGCAATCGCCGGGGATGCGCTTTGTCTGTGCAAAGGCTGCATCGAGCAAGGCGTGGTCTTCCGCATCGAGCGCAAAGCGGAAAACGTTGAGGTTGTCGTCGCGGTGTTCGCTTTCGCCAAGCCGCGCGCCGATGATGGTCGCTGCCACCGCCTCATGCTCCAGCACCCAGCGACTTGCGACATTCGACAACGAGACGCCGTGCTTCTTTGCAATATCGGACGCCACGCGCAAAATGGCCTGATAGGGCTCCCAACCGCCGGCCGTATCGATGAAGCGCTTGTATTTCGAGCGGCTCCAGTCGGGAATGGAGGCCGGTTCCGGCTGTCCGAGCCACTTTTGCGACAGGAAGCCACCGCAGAGCGTGCCATAGGCCAGAAGCTTCACGCCACTGCGGGCGCAGAGATCCGACAGCGCACCGGCAGCACGACGGTCAATGAGCGAGAAGGACACCTGGTTGCTGGCAATCTCGACGCCGTCGGCGAGCGCCAGCGCCAGATGCGCCGCATCGACATTGGTGAGGCCGAGCGCCCCGATCAGGCCTTCCGTCTTCATCGCCTGCATTTCGTGCAGGGCATCCAGCCAGGCCGGATGCTCAAACGTCCACCAGTGGAACTGAAGAAGATCGATCTTATCGACGCCGAGGCGCTGGAGTCGGTCTTCCACGCCGCGCCGCACGATATCGCGCGTCATCGGCCCCGGTTCCGGGCACCATTTGGTGAAGGCGCGCGGCTTTGCGCTACCCTCTGCAAAACGCTTCAGCAGATGGCCGGTGATGATTTCCGCCGAGCCGTAATGGTCGGCCATGTCGAAGGTATCGAAACCGGCGCGGGCATAGGCTTCCAGGGCATCGGCGCCCTGTTCGGGATCGATGGTCGTGCCATCCTTCTCGATATCGGCCACCTGCCAGAGGCCACAGACGAGGCGGCTGATCTCCAGATCGGGCGCAAGAAGGGTGCGTTCGGGACGGGTGTGCATGAAAGTCATTCCTTGGATGGGGCGCGACGCAGCGACTTCAGGCGGGTCAGCGGACTGACCTCGCCGAACAGGCCGCGCGGGCGCCAGAGAAGCATGAGGCAGAGGCCGACGCCGATGGCGACGATCTGCAGCGAGGCGGCACGCGCCTGCTGTTCTGCCGGGACGAAGCTGGAGACGGCAGCGGCTGACAGCGCCCAGAGCCCCCAGACGAGGACGGCGCCGGCAATTGCGCCGCGATTGTTGCCGGATCCGCCGACGATCAGCATGGCCCAGACCTGGAAGGTGAGGATCGGCATGTAATTGTCAGGCGCGATGAAGCCGATGAAATGAGCCTGTGCTGCTCCCGCAAGCCCCATGATGGCGCCGCCCAGCGAAAAAGCCTGCAGGCGAAAGCGGATCGGCCGTTTTCCGAGCGCCTGCGCTGCCATCTCATCCTCGCGGATCGCCCGCAGCACGCGCCCCCAGGGGCTTTTTGCCAGATGCTCGAGCCCGAGATAAAGGGCCAGCACCACCAGCGCCATGACGCCGAAATTGGCGAGGCTGAACAGAAGCGCATTCTCCTGTAAACCGGCGAACGGCCGGGGGATGAAGCCGATGCCGAAGGCGCCGCCCGTAATCGGCTGCAGGTTCAGCATGCAAAGCTGTACCGTGACGGCGATGCCGAAGGTGGCAATGGCCAGATAATCGGACCGGAGCCGGATGGTGAGCGCCCCAACCGCCCAAGAGAGCAGGCCGGAGGTGATCGCCGCTCCCAGCCAGCCGACGAAGATCGGCAGGTCAAACCCGCCAAAGCGGTCCGGGCTCGGCGGCGTGGTCAAAAGTGCCGAGGTATAGGCCCCGACCGCGACGAAGGCTGCAATGCCGACATTGAACAGGCCAGTCATGCCCCATTGCACATTAAGGCCAAGGCAGATGATCGCATAGGTCAGCGCCATCGACAGGAAAAAGGCGGCATAGGCGAGGATATCGAGGGTCATGACGCTTTCCCGAACAGGCCGCGCGGACGCACGAGGAGGACGGCGATGAGGATGACGAAGGAGACGGCGGCGCGCCATTCCGCACCGACGGCCTGAACCGCGAGTGCCTCGCAGAGCCCGATGATAAGACCGGCCAGCATGGCCCCCGGCACGGAGCCGATGCCGCCGAGGATGGCGGCGGCAAACAGCGGCAGCAGTAGGTCATGGCCGATATAGGGGCGGATCTGGATCAAAAGCCCGCTCATGATGCCGGCGACGCAAGCCAAGGCGGCGCCCAAGAACCAGGTGGTGCGGATCACGCGGCGCACATCGATGCCGGCAATGCTGGCGAGCGCCGGGTTTTCGCTGACCGCCCGCATGGCGCGGCCGATATCGGTGCGTGTCATCAGGAGATGGACGGTGACGACGGAAACCAAGGTCACGCCGAGCATCAGCAATTGATCCGGCGTTGCGCGAAGCCCCCCGCCGAGCTTCATGGCGATCTGCAGCGCCTTGGTGAAATAGGCCGGGCGCGAGGTGAAGAGGAATTCGAGCAGGCTGCGCAGAGCGAGAGAAGCGCCGAAGCTTGCCATGACCATGATGATGATCGCGCTGCCGCGCCGGCGGAAACTGGAAAACAGCAGCGCATCGACCGCCAGCGCCAGAAGCCCGGTAAGGCCGATGGCGATCACCGCCGCCAGCGGCAGCGCCCAGCCGAAGGAGAAGGGGGCAATCGGTTTGGTCAGACCGGCAGACAGGGTGCCGAGCGCTCCGGCAACGGCAAGCGCCAGATAGGCGCCCCAGGACAGAAGTTCGCCATGGGCGAAATTGGAAAATCGCAGGATCGAATAGGTGAGGGTGACGCCGACAGCGCCAAGACCGATAATCGCGCCGGCAATCAGGCCGTCCATGATGAATTGCGGGTTCATGCGGGCGCCTTCTGATGATCGTGCGCGGTGCCGAGATAGATTTTTCCGACCAGCGGGTCGCTTGCCAGGTCCTGTGGCAGGCCTTCATGGGCAATGCGCCCTTCGGCAAGGATGACGGCGCGGCTGGCAATGGCGAGTGCCGCTTTCACGTTCTGCTCCACCAGCAGCACGGTCACGCCGCTTGCATTGATCGCCTTCAGCATCTCAAAAACCTCGCTGACGATTTTGGGCGAAAGGCCGGCCGAGGGCTCGTCGAGGATGATCACGGGCGGATCAAGTGCCAGCGCGCGGGCCACAGCCAGCATCTGCCGCTGCCCGCCGGAGAGCG
Organism: Rhizobiaceae bacterium; assembly: GCA_027483885.1. Taxonomy (GTDB): domain Bacteria; phylum Pseudomonadota; class Alphaproteobacteria; order Rhizobiales; family Rhizobiaceae; genus Neorhizobium. Next base: position 63,347 of record JAIXTO010000168.1, on the reverse strand, counting down.
CACCGGCAAGACGCGAGGGGCGGGCTGCCAGATCCGGGAAACGGGCAAACAGCGCCTCGATGGCAGCAGCGCGCTTTGCCTTCGCCAGATGCGCCACGGCGATCTGCAGATTTTCCAGAATGGTCATGGTCGCAAAGACGTTTTCCGTCTGCGGAACGAAGGCGAGACCCTCCGCCACCTTGCGGTGAGGTGCGACATGGGTGATGTCACGCCCGTTCAGCAGCATCGTACCGGCATGGATCGGCACAAGGCCGGCGATTGCCTTGACGAAGGTGGACTTGCCGGCCCCGTTCGGACCGAGCAGCACGACGAGTTCGCCGCTTGCCACCGAAAAATCGATGCCGTGGACAATGGGAAGGTCGGGTTCGTAACCGGCCACCAGTCCGCTTGTCGAAAGAATGGAGCCTGTCATGCGCCGCCTCCGAGATAGGCTTCGATCACGGTCGGGTTGGAGGCCACTTCCGAAGGCGTGCCTTCTGCCAGAAGCTTGCCAAGCGCCATGGCGACCACGCGCGTGCAGAGCCGCGAGACCATATCCATGTTGTGTTCGATCAAGAGGATCGACTTGCCCTGGTTGTTCAGCGTGATGACGCGCTCGATGATGACTTCCAGCAGCGCCGGGTTAACGCCCGCCGCCGGCTCATCGAGCAGGATCACGTCCGGATCGGCCATCAACACGCGCGCAAGTTCGAGAAGCTTGCGCTGCCCGCCGGACAGAACCCGCGCCGGCTGATGTTCGAGATGGGAGAGGGTCACGAAGTCGAGAAGCCCGCGCGCCTTTTCGATCAGGGCCTTTTCCTGTGCCCGCACGGCAGCGGGCTTCAGGAAGTTCGCCAGCAGGCCTTCGCCCTGCTGGTTCTGGCCGCCGACCAGCAGGTTTTCCAGCACGCTCATCTCGGCAAACGGTTTTGGGATCTGAAAGGTTCGGGCGAGCCCATGGCCGATGCGCCTGTCCGGCGTCTCCCGCGATACCTCGCGGCCGGAAATCCACAATTCGCCGGATGTCGGCTGCAGACTTCCGGCAATCAGGCTGAACATCGTGGTTTTACCGGCGCCATTCGGGCCGATCAGCCCCACCATTTCCTGACGCGCCACCGTCAGCGACATCCCGTCCACCGCCGTCATGCCGAAAAACCGCTTCGTCAGCCCTCTGGCCTCGATAACAGGCGGAGGCTGGGCGGGACTGTCTGAAGCTACACGTGCGATCATCATGAAAATTGGATCTTGATTTGATGTGTGATGTTTGATCAAACTTTAAGCCTATCCGAAAATCAACCGTAAAATTGAACGGCTGATACATGAGGCAAGGATGATGGACACACAGATCAACAGCGTCGAGGCGTTGACGCCGGTCGGGCGGGAAACCGTGCAGGACCGTGTCTACGCCCAGTTGCGCCAGACCTTGATCAATGGCGGTTTTGCCGCCGGCGATCCGCTGCGGATCGTGGATCTCGCCGAACGGCTGCAGACCAGCACGATGCCGGTTCGCGAAGCGCTGGGGCGGCTTGTCTCCGAACAGGCGCTGGAGGCAATGGCCAACCGCACGGTGCGCGTGCCGCTGATCACCCGCCAACGGCTCGACGATCTGGAGCGCGCCCGCGTTCTGATCGAGGGGCGTCTCGTGCAGATGGCGCTGGAGAACCTCAGCGCCGAGGACATCGCGTTTCTGAAGCAGGTCAACCACGACTGCGACCACGCCTTCGAGGAGCATGGCCAGGACATCGGTCCCGTCACCTCGCAGTTCAACCAGCGCTTCCATTTTCACATTTATCGCGCCGCCGGCTCCCATGTGCTGATCCCGATCGTCGAAAGCCTCTGGCTACAATCCGGCCCGGTGGTGCGTGCGGCAGCCCAAATCCATGACGAGCAGGGCGGCCTTGCCGCCACCGACCATCACTGGGCGATGATCGAGGCAATCGAGACGGGTGATGCGGACGCTGCCATGCAGGCGCTCGCCAACGATATCGGCCGCTCCTTCGATCTGGTCCGCGCACGGCTTGATGCCGGCGAACAGGCAGCGTGAGGAGAACCCGATGAGCAAGAATGACGGCTTCGACCTCTTCGACCTGCATGTGGAAGTCGTGGTTCCGGAAAATGGGCCGGTCTATTGTGGCGCCAGGCCCGGCGATTATTTCGAACTGAAGGGCGAGATGCTGCATCTGCCGCCGGGGCAGGGCATTTCGATCTATTCGCTTGCCTCCGTGCTGCCGCTTCTGGCCGCCAAGCAGCGCCCCACCCATCCAAATGACTGGATGACGACGGATGCCGACATTGCCTGTCCCGATCCGAACTGCGCGACGCGGCTGCGCATCCGCCGCACGGGGCTTCGCCGCTTCAGCCATGCCGAAACCACTGCCGTTCCCTTAGAAGAAGACTGATCCCATGCAACGCATCACGCTCGTCCCCGGCTATGAAATCTCCCGCGTCATCCGCGGCGGCTGGCAGCTTGCCGGCGGGCACGGCGCCGTCGATCCGGCCGCTGCCGTGGACGACATGGTGGCCTTTGCCGATGCCGGCATCACCACCTTCGACTGCGCCGACATCTATACGGGCGTGGAGGAACTGATCGGCCAGTTCCGCCTGCGCTACCGCGACCTGCGCGGGCAGGAGGCGCTCGGCCGTATCCGCGTTCACACCAAGTTCGTGCCTGATCTCACGGTGCTGCCCACGATCAGCAAGGTTTATGTGGAAAGCGTCATCGACACCTCGCTGAAGCGGCTCAACCTCGAACGGCTTGATCTCGTACAGTTCCACTGGTGGGCCTATGACATCGGTGGCTGGCTGGAAACGGCCGGTTGGCTGAAAGAACTTCAGCAGGCCGGCAAGATCGACAAGGTCAGCGGCACCAATTTCGACAGCGACCATATCGCGGCGATGATTGCCGCCGGCATTCCGCTGGCCTCGCTGCAGCTGCAATATTCGCTGCTCGACCGCCGGCCGGAAAAGCGCATGGTGTCGCTCGCGGCAGAAAACAGCTTTGCGCTGTTCTGTTACGGCACGGTGGCAGGCGGTTTTCTCAGCGACAAGTGGCTGGGTGTGGCCGAACCCGCGCATCCGCTCGAAAACCGCTCGCTCACCAAATACAAGCTGATCATCGATGATATCGGCGGGTGGGATCTATTCCAGGCGCTGCTTGCCACGCTGCGGCGCATCGCTGACCGGCACCAAACGGATATCGCGACGGTTGCAAGTGCTGCCATGCTGCGGCGTCCCGGTGTGGCCGCCGTCATCGTCGGCGCCCGCAACCGCGATCATCTGGCATCCAACCTCGCCATTTCCGACATCACCCTGTCGGCTGAGGATCTCTCCGACATCGAGGCCGTGATGGCCGAGGCGAAGGAACTGGAGGGTGACGTCTATACGCTCGAGCGCGACCGCAACGGACGTCACGGCAGCATCATGAAATACAATCTCAACAAAGGGGAATAAGATGAAAAAACTGGTTCTTGCATCCACCATGCTGGCAGGGCTTGCCGTATCCGCCCTTCCGGCCTTTTCCGCTGATTGTGACATCACGGTCGGCGTCGTCATGGAACTCACCGGTCCTGCCGGCGAATACGGCAAGGCGGGCGCCAAATCCGTCGAAATGGCCTTCAGGGATTTCAACGATGCCGGCGGCGTCGGTGGCTGCAAGCTTGTCATGGATACCCGCGACAGCCAGAGCCAGGGCACTGTGGCGGTCGATCAGGCCACCCAGCTCGTCAACATCAAGAAGGTGCCCGTTATCATCGGCGGCATCATCTCGTCGGTTTCGATCCCGATCCTCACCTCCGTGACGGCACCCGCCGGCGTGGTGCAGGTCTCGCCCGCCTCGTCCTCGCCGACACTGACGGTGCTCGGCCGCGACGGCAAGACGAACGGTGTCTTCTTCCGCACCATCACGTCGGATGCGCTGCAGGGCACGGCATCTGCGAAATACGCGCTTGATCAGGGCCTGAAGAAGATCGCCATCATCCACGTCAACAATGATTTCGGCGTCAACATGGTGAAGGAATTCACGGCTGCCTATGCCAAGCTCGGCGGCAAGATTACGTCCACCACGCCTTACAACGAAAAGCAGGCGAGTTATTCGTCCGAAGCAAGTGCTGCGATGAAGGACGAGCCGGATGCGCTCTACCTCGTCAGCACGCCGGTGGATGGTGCAACGATTGCCCGCGCCTGGCTCTCCGGCGGCGGGGCGGCAAAGTTCCTGCTGAATGACGGCATGAATTCCAAGGACTTCATCGAAAGCGTCGGCGCGCAATATCTGAATGATGCCTATGGCACCTCGTCCGGCACCAGCCCGACGGCATCGACCGATTACTTCAACGCCAATTACGAAAAGTTCTCCGGCGGCATCTCGCCGGGTGCTCCTGCCGCCGACCGTTCCTATGATGCCGGTGCCATCGTGGCACTTGCCATCGCCAAGGCCGGCAAGGCGGACAAGGCCGCGATCAAGACCGCGATTTCCGAAGTGGTGGCCGAAGGCGGCACGCCGATCCATGCCGGCAAGGCGGAATTCGAAAAGGCGCTGAAGCTGATCAAGGACGGCAAGCCGATCAAGTATGAAGGCGTGATCGGCCCCGTCTCCTTCGACAAATACGGCGATATCACCGGCCCCTTCCGCCTCTGGAAGATCAAGGATGGCGAAGTCACCACGATCGGCCAGATGGAAGCGGATGATGTGTCGAAGCTGAAGGCCTCGCTTGCCCCGTAAGAGGGGCAGGTGAAGCGGAGGCTCTGAGCTGCCAAGCCTATGCTGAAGGACTGGAGCGCCCGTTTATCCGGGCGCTCCAGATCTGGCGCGCGCCGGAAGCCGCTGCGTCAACGGTGCCTGCCTTGCAGCGCAGCCCTTGCTGCTGCACAGCAGAAGATCCTGAGCGCCGGGAAAAAGAGCGCCTTCGTTTTTGCCACATACCGGCGCTTCTGCTTGTCCGCAGCGCGCACCCTTGGTCGTCACGCCTTGGTTCGCAGTGAGCGGGCCGACCGGTGATCGGAAAGAATGGCATGCGAGCCGCGGGGCAAATCGGTTTCCCAACCGGCGCCCTGCTGGCCCTCGCTATCTCCGCCGGTCTGCTTGGTTATTTCTGGAGTGCCTTTATCCGTGCTGAAATCCAGGCCGGGCCGCCGTTTGCGGCTGACTGCTTGTAGGCGCGCAGGGCCTCTTCGGTATTGGCTGTGGTGCCCTGGCCGTTTTCCAGCATTCGGGCCATATTGGCCTGCGCCAGCGCATTGCCCTGAGCGGCTGCCTTCTTGTAATAACCGAATGCGGTGGGCAGGTCGGCGGGAACGTCGGCTGTGCCTTCCAGCAGCACGCCGAGCTTGTACTGGCTCCAGGCATTGCCCTGATCTGCCGATTTCCGATACCAATCAACCGCAATCTTGTTGCTGGCCGGCACGCCTTCGCCTGCGGCATACTTGTCGCCCAACGTGTATTGCGCCCAGGAATTTCCAAGCGTTGCGGCCTTCTGGTAAAGGGCAAGGCTCTTGGCGGGATCCTTCTGGCCAGCGAAGCCGTTTTCAAGCGCCCGGGCCTGATTGTAAAGGCCCCAGGGGTTTCCCTGGCTTGCCGAGCGCGCATAGAGATCGGCAGCCTTTGCCAGGTCCTTTGGCACGCCGCGTCCTTCTTCATAAAGCGAGCCGAGGCCGTTCATCGCCCAGGGATTTCCGTGGTTGGCGGATTTGGCATACCATTCGGCAGCAACGGCATCATCCTTTGGAACGCCCTGGCCGTTTTCATGGATCTTGGCGACATTGAGTTCCCCCCAGGAATCGTCCCGTTGCGCCGCCTTCATGTAGGAGCGCAGTGCGGATGCGTATTGCCGGTTGGCCATTGCCGCATCACCGGCGTTGACCATGTCAGGATAGGTCGACTGGGCCGTGACGCAGCCACAGGCCGCAAGCGAAACCGCCGTCACGACCAGGAAGCGCAGGCGCAAAAAGCGGCGCAGATGGCAAGCAAGCGTGCGCCATCCGGCAAATGGAACGGGTCTCTGGTCGCAATTCTCAAACAGCACAGCGCGAAGGCTCCAGTTTTTATTATTACAAGTAATCATGATTTTATCCGACAGCGAAAAAGTACATAAAATGTAAGTCAATTGCCACAATGAATTTGCAAATGGAATTTTTCCTGTAATACATCGTCCGTTGATGGGGAATCGATGCAGGAATAATTTCTTGGTTTTGAATAAACTAATATACAGGTCTCTCCATCTTGGAGGTTTCGGCTGGAAGGAAACGGCGTTTTCGGCCGCTGTTTCTGTTGCCTCTGTTGTTCTGTGCTTTTCTTTTATCTATTTCGTGCTTTTCATCGCAGACATTCCGCTTCTCCACCGCTTTTTGTATGCGTCGATCCTGCTCTGTCTGCTCTTTTGCTGTTTCTCATACGAACTCAGCCGTTATGGGCTTGCCCGGCGTGGTGGCCGTGGCAACAGTCTGGATGACGGCGAAGCCGCCTATCTTTTCGAAGAGAAGGCGCCGTCGATTACCGTTCTCATTCCCTCCTATCGGGAAGAACGACGGGTCATCGCCATGACGCTGCTGTCTGCGGCGGTTGCGCGCTACCGCAATCGGCGCATCGTGCTGCTGATCGATGATCCCGCCGCAGACGCCGCATCGCTCGAGCGTTCACGCGCTGCCGCCGCAGACGTCGTCGAGGCGATCGAAACGGTGATGAAGCCGATGCGCGAGGCGGCGGCGGACTGGCAAAATCGCAAGGCAGTCGGCGTGCGCGCCTTGTCCTGGGAAACTGCGCGCATCGCCCTGCTGTATGCGGATGCGAGTGCTTGGCTGGAAAGGCTTTCGCTGGAATTCGTGGCGCAGACATCGGCCGAGTTTCGCCATGTCGATACCTTCTTCGTGGAGCGCGTGCTGCGGGATCTGGCGCGATTTTATCGGGAAGTCGGAACGTCGCTGGCAGATACGAACCTCTGCGAAGGCCAGATCGATCACCACTACCGGGTCCTTGCGTCGCTGTTCTGCACCAACATCAGCGTGTTCGAGCGCAAGAGCTTTGCCAACCTGTCGCATGCGCCCAACAAGGCGATGAACCTCAATTCCTACATTGGCCTGATGGGCAAGCGGTTCAATGTCGAAACGACGGGCGCCGGTCGCGTTCTGGTGCCGGCCTCCGGTGCGACAGCCGATCTGACCGTCGAGCAGCCGGATTTTGTGCTGACGCTGGATGCCGATAGCCTCATCCTCGGCGACTACATGCTCCGGCTCACGCATCTGCTGCGCGACCAACCGTCGGTCGCCGTCGCGCAGACGCCCTATCTCAGTTTTCCCAACAGCACGTCTCTGGTGGAGCGCATTGCAGGCGCCACCACCGACATTCAATATCTGGCGCACCAGGGAAGCACATTCTTCCACGCGGCCTATTGGGTGGGCGCCAATGCTCTCATCCGCTTCGACGCCTTGAAGATGATCGCGCGCGAGCAGACGGACGGGGGCAAGACCTGTCTTGTCTTTATCCAGGACGAGACGGTCATCGAGGATACCGGATCCACGATCGATCTGCTGGATGCGGGCTGGCACGTTCACAACTATCTGACGCCGCTTGCCTATAGTGCAACGCCGGCTGATTTCGGTGCGCTTGCCATTCAGCGCAAGCGCTGGAGCAATGGTGGCCTGATCATTTTCCCGACATTGCTGCGCAATTATCTGCGCACGCCGGGGCGATTGCGCCGGTTGCCGGAACTGGTGCTCAGGACCAACTACCTGTTGTCGCCGCTTCTCGGAAACATTGCTGTCTTCTTGCTGATGGTCTGGTCCCCCACGGACAGCAAGGCGCTGATGTGGACGCCGGTGGCTATTGCTCCCTACTTCATCCTGTATGCGAGCGATCTCAAGCGCTTGGGCTATCGCTTCACCGACCTGTTTCACGTCTGCGCGCTGAACCTCATGCTGTTGCCGGTCAGCTTTGCCGGTATCGTCTCGTCGGTCCGGCAGATGATCACAGGGCGCAAGGCAAGCTTCACCAGAACGCCGAAGGTCGCCGATCGCACGTTCATTCCGCCCTACAGCTTCATCTTCAACTGTCTGATGTTGCTGCTGATGGCATTTTACGTCGTGCAGGGCCTTCTGTCGCACGAGTATCTCGGCACGCTCATTCCGGCTCTCAACACAACGCTCTACGGTTACGGCCTTTACCGTTTTGTCGGCATCCGCGATGGCCTTGCCGACATCGCGCTGTCGATGCGCGAAAGAAGCGCCGCTGTTGTGTCTGCACTCGCATTGCGCTGGCCTGGCATTGTTGCAAGGCGGCCTCGTGTGCTGCCGGCAGGCAGGTCGGCAATTGTGCTGCGCAACATGGCAGCGGTCATCGCATTCCTTGCCGTTGCGCTCGGGCCTTCGAAGTTTTTCACCTGGCCGCCCAGTGGGCAGGCTGTGGCCGGCTCCAAGCAGGCCGCAGGGCCATCGATACTGGATGAGAAGAGGCCGGCAGAGATCAACGAAATTGCCGATCGATGAGCCGGCAGCCACAGACGGGTCGCTGAAGCGGCCGATCTTGCAGAACATAACGCAGTAAAGTTTCGACCAATCAATAAGATACGGGGAGGGTACATGATGAGCCCGAAACAAAAGAGTGTTTCATCCAAAGGACAGAACGGATCTGCAAACGGCCTCCTTCGTCGGCGCGCTTCAAGCTGTTCGCTGACGGGGCTGATGGCGGGAACGGCGATTGGGCTGTTATGGGCCGCGACCGGCAGCACCGCGGAGGCTGCATGCCTTGACGTTGGCAGCATCCGCAGTTGCGATGGCGCAATCAGCAGCTTTTCGCCCGTCACCGATCCGATCACGACACTCGGCGTCACGAACCTGACCGGTGATGTCAATGGCGTTTCCGGAGAAGACGTCATCAACTTCGTCTCGACCAACGGGCCGATCATCATCAATCTCAATACCACCCAGACACTTTCTGCCAGCGGGGCGGATGCCGATGCGATTGAAGCACGAAGCCTTGGTGGTGAGGCGATCAGCCTTAATCTGACCGGCAATCTCAGTTCGGACGCTGCCCACGGCATCTATGTGGATACGGAAGGTGATATCGATGTCACCATAGGCGGTGTCGTTCAGGCCCAGCTCGACGCCATAAAGGTGCATGGCCAGTCGACGGGCACGATCGACCTCAATGTGGCCGGCAGCCTCACCTCGAATGCCGGCTCCGGCATCGTTGCCGATACCGGCATCGACCCCGCGCAGGCGGGCGCTATCAAGCTGGTCAACACGGCAACGATCAACGCGTCCGTCGATGGCATCAACCTTGCCTCGAACGGAAACGGCCTTCTCGATATCAAGAGCGATGCCGCTATCAATGCCACAACCGGTTATGGCATCTATGGCTTCAGCAACGGTTCCATCGCCTCTGCCACCACAGGCAATATCGTCTCCGGCACGCAGGGCCTGCACCTGGAGAGCCATGGTGCGGCGGGCACGGTTCTGGCCACCCATGTCGGCAACATCACCACGACAACAGACGATGGTCTGTGGGCCGAAGCGCGGGGCGCTGTGTCTCTGACGGTCACCGGCGATATCGATGCCGGCGGCACAGGCATTCATGCCAGTTCGGCGGAAGAGACGGCAACGACCGTCGTCAATGTTAGCCACACCGGCTCGCTGATCGCGCGCGATGGATATGGCATCGAGGCAATAGGCCTGAACGGCGGCGTGATCGTCACCAACAACGGTTCCATCACCTCCACGAATGATGCGATCAACGCCTATGCCGCAGGTGGCAACGTCACGGTCAACCAGTCCGGCACGATCAATTCCAGCGTGGGTCGAGGCATCGTGGCCCGTTCCACAACGGGAACGGTTTCCGTCCTCGGAACAGGCACCATCACGTCCGCAGGCAATGGTGTCGATGCCTTGGCCAACAATGGTGCGGCATCGGTTGTCCAGTCAGGTGACATCACATCCGGTGCCATCGGCATCAGCATTGATTCCCGTGTCGACAATGCCACCCTGACGGGTTCCGGAGCCGTTACGGCCACGGGCTCGGCAATCGTCGTGTCCAGCCGCGGCACCGGTTCCTCGTCCATCAACCGCAGTGGCAACATCACCTCCACGAGCGGCATCGGTATTGATGCGAACTCATCGAACGGCACGGTGACGATCACCAACCAGGGTGTCATCCAGTCGAGCGGCGCCGGCATCAAGGGCGTTGCCACCAACTCCACCGTTGATATCAATCAGACCGGCAATGTCACCTCTAACAACGATGCTGCACTCTTTGCGTCCGCCCCGAACGGCGCCATTACGGTGACGTCTAACGGCAATCTGTCTGCCAAGACCTATGGCGTTTATGCAAATTCGCAGAATGGCGATGTCACCGTTAAGCAGACCGGTTCGGTTAACGTGTCTGCCGGCGCCGGCATCGACGCCTATGCGGCAAACGGCGCGCTGAAGGTTGAGTCCGCCGGCATGATCATTTCCGATGCCGATGCGATCCATGCGATCAAAGCTGGCAGCGGCGCTCTCGACATCACGACATCGGGCGGCATCTGGTCGGTCAGCGGCAAAGGCATTCTGGCCAATTCGACCGATGGGAACGTGACCGTCGACAACACCGGTGCCGTGCAGGCCAATAGCGACGGTATCATTGTCGATGCCACCAATGGCAATATCGCAATCACCCAGAGGGGCAACGTAACCTCGGATACCGGGGCGGCCATCTGGTCCAATGCCCCGAACGGCACGATCAACGTGATCGCGACAGGAGACCTTTCCGCCAAGACCTACGGCATCTACGCCTATACAAACGGGTCAGGCGTCACGGTCAACCAGACCGGTCTCGTCTATGCCTGGGACGGCAAGGGTATCCTTGCCTATGCGGCCAACGGCGCGGCCTCGGTTGCCGCCAACGGCGCGGTTACGGCAAAGACCGACGCCATTACCGTTCGCAATGCCAGCAGTTCGGCCGTTACGGTCAATGCAACCGGCGGCGTGGAATCCTATGATGGCGCGGGCATCATTGCCTATTCACCGAACGGGGCCGTGTCGGTCACGCAGTCGGGACGGCTGCTTTCCAAGACCAACGGTATCGATGCCAGCAACGTTAGCAACCAGTCCGTCACCGTCACCCACACAGATGGCAGCCTGACCTCCTACAGCGGCAGCGGCATCCTGGCCTCGTCCGATGGCGGCAATGTCACAGTGACATCCACCGGCACGGTTCTTGCCGATCTCTACGGCATCAATGCCTCCAACACCGGCAATGGCACGGTCAGCGTTACGCAGACCGGCGACCTCACCGCCTATAATCGGGACGGTATCCTGGCGTCGTCCGCCACGGGCGCGGTCACTGTAAACGGCAGCGGTGCCATCGTGGCAGATGATGCCGGCATCAATGCGTCGAACACCAGCAACTCGAATGCCGTTGCTGTCACGTGGCAGGGCGCGATCACCGCCGCCAACGGCGCTGGCATTACCGCGTCCTCGGCTCAGGCTGGCGTGAACGTCAACCAGACGGGTGACATCACGGCAAAGCTTGCCGGTATCAATGCATCGAACCTCAGCGATGATCGGACCGTTAAGGTTGAGCAGCAGGGCAACATTACCGCAGCAAGCGGCATCGTGGCGTCTTCGGCTCGGGCAGCGGTAGAGGTTACCAATACGGGCAATATCACCGCCAGCCTCTATGGTATCAATGCGACGAACCTCAGCGACACCAACGATGTCAGCGTTACGAATACGGGCAATATAAGCTCCACGACGAGAGATGCGATCTTTGCCTCCTCCATCAATGCCAATGTTTCGGTGACCAGTTCCGGCAACCTCACCGGCAGCGTGAACGGCATCTATCTCGAAGGTTGGGGTTCGTTGTCTGCGACTGTCAATGCCGGCACGGTGACCGGCGGCACTACGGGTGCTGCTGTCACCTTCGTCAACGGTTCCAACAGCTCGCTCGTCAACTACGGTACGCTCACCAACAGCGCCGGCATCAATGGCCTTGCCATCGCCGGCGACAATGCCAACACGTCTGTCGACAACTATGGAACGATCCGTGGCAATGTCGATCTGGCAGATACCGGGCCAAACAGCTTCACCAACCGCACAAACGCATTGTTCGAGACCGGGTCGCTCGTCGACCTCGGAAGCGGCAACTGGCTGACCAATGCCGGCACGATCTCGCCGGGCGGATTCGGCACGGTGGCGAGCACGAGCGTGATCGGCTCGTTCGAAAACACCTCCACCGGCACCTTGCGGATCGATATCGACGGCGCCAATGCCACCTCCGATACACTGGCCGTCTCGGGCGCGGCAAAGCTCAACGGCAGCCTTAATCTGAACTTCATCTCGCTTGCCAACACCGCCAGCAGCTATGTCTTCCTGACAAGCGGAACGGGGATCACCGAGCAGACAATGTCTCTGTCGAACCCTGTTATCGACGGTTCTGTCACCGATGACGGCACCAATGCGACGGTGACGGTCAACGGCATCAACTTCTCGCCAGCCGGCCAGACCCGCAACAGCCAGCCGCTTGGCGATTATTTCAACCGCTCGTTCGCAGCCTCAAACAGCCTCCAACCCATCCTGCTCAGCCTTGCCAATCTCGGCTCGATCGAGGAGTACAATGCGGCTCTTGAGCAGCTGTCTCCGGAAGTGCTTCTGGCTGACACGGATGCTGCCCGCGTGGCCAATATCGGCTTTACCAACAACCTGATGAGCTGCCGTGTCACGGAAGGCGCCAGCTTCTTCGGTGCTGAAGGCGAATGCGGCTGGGTGAAGGTGGAGCGCCGTCGTGTCACTCGCGACGATACTGCCGATACGGTTGGCTCCGACACCGACAGCTGGAGCTTTACCGGCGGTGCCCAGATGGCGATTGCGCCGGACTGGCGCCTCGGCTTCGGCCTTGGTGGTTCCACCGAAAACACCGACAGCACCTATGGCAGCAGCGATGGCAGCACGGCCTATGCCGGTGCGGTGCTGAAATACACGCCGGGCGCTGCCCTGTTTGCCGCCTCTGTTTCCGGCAGCTACGGCTGGTACGACACCACACGCCAGGTCAGCTTCGGCAGCATTTCCGATACGCTGACCGGAAGCCCCGAGGTTGCCACCATCAACGCCCGCCTGCGCGCCGCCTATACGTTCCAGAACGAGGATGCCTATCTTCGTCCGATCCTCGATCTGGACATGATCTATTCGCGCCAGGGGGCCGAAACCGAAACCGGCGGCATTGCAGCCCTCAGCATGCAGTCGAGCGACCAGACGGTGTTCAGCATCACGCCCTCGCTGGAGGCCGGCACCCAGTTTGCGCTGGGTGACGACATGCTGATCCGTCCTTATGTGAGCGGTGGCGTCAGCGTCTATTCGGATGACAGCGTCATGCTGGCCGGCACGTTCTCATCCGATACCGGTGGTGTGTCGCCGTTCAACGTATCCTCGTCCACCGACCGCACGCTGTGGCGCGCTTCGGTCGGCGCGGATGTGTTTGCCGGCGAAGCCGCAACGCTGCGTCTCTATTATGACGGTGCTTTCGGTTCGACGACCACGTCGCAGATCTTCGGCAGCAAATTGAGCATCAAGTTCTAGGCTGACGATTGCAAGTGGACACTTCGGCACGGCGTTCTTCAGCGCCGTGCCTTTTTTATGCGCGGCTGCGGGCAGGCCTGGTCACGGTGGGGGGAGAATGGCTGCGGCTCAGATCGCCAGCAGCGCGTCCATCTGGTGAGGATTGTCCAAGAGGTCTCCCGAGGCTGCGGCAAGGGCGATACTGCCGCGGTTGAGGACGATGGCCTCGTCCGTCAGCGGCAGGATCTTGCGGGCCTTCTGCTCCACGATGATCGCTGCCAGGCCTTCTTCGGTGACGATGCGGCGCAGCGCTGCCAGAAGTTCGTCCACGATGATCGGTGCCAGCCCTTCCAGGGGCTCATCGAGAAGCAGGAGTTTGGGATTGAGCATCAGGGCGCGGCCCACGGCCAGCATCTGCTGTTCACCGCCGGAAAGCTGGTTGCCAAGGTTTCGGCGGCGCTCCTTCAATCGCGGAAACATGGCATAGATGGTGGAAAGGTCCCAGCGGCCGGCGCGGGCGGAGGCGGTGAGGTTTTCCTCCACCGTCAGCGATCGGAAGATGTTGCGCTCCTGCGGCACCCAGCCGATGCCGCGCGCGGCGCGCTGTTCCGGGCGGAGCCGCGTGATGTCTTCGCCGTTGAGGTGAATGCGGCCGGCATGATGGGTGGTCACCCCGACAATGCTGTTGATCAGCGTCGTCTTGCCGGCACCGTTGCGCCCGAGCAGGGCCAGCGATTGCCCTTCGCCAAGCGAAAGGTCGATGCGGTTCAGCACCTGGGCGTCGTCATAACCGCAGACCAATTGTTCGATGCGCAGCAATTGGGTCATGCGGCATCTCCGAGATAGATGGCCTTCACGTCGGGATTGCGGGAAATGTCGGCGACGCTGCCTTCGGCAAACAGCCGGCCGGCCGCCAGAACCGAAATGCGGTCGGCAAAGGAAAACACCAGGTCCATGTCATGCTCGATCAGCACCACCGTCACATCCGTCGGCAGGTCGCGCACGATGGTCAGCACCTCGTGGCGATCCTCCTCCGGCACGCCGGCGGCCGGTTCGTCGAGCAGAAGCACCTTCGGCTTCAGCGCGATGGCAAGGGCGATTTCAAGCAGGCGTTGCTTGCCATAGGGAAGACCGCGCGTCGGCAGGCACATCACGTCGGCAAGGCGGAAGCGCTCAAGGATATCGGCGGCTTCTGCGGCCGCTTGCCTGTCAGAGGCGAGAGGCCGCCAGAAGCGGGTGCCGTGTCCCAGCCGTTCACTCACCGCCAGCACCATCGATTCCAGCGGCGTCAGGTCGTCAAACAGCTGGTTGATCTGGAAGGTGCGGGCCATGCCCTTTTTCACGCGGGCAAAGGGTGTCGCATCGGTCATGTCCTCGCCGCCGATCAGGATGCGCCCGCTGCTGGGGGTGAGCGCGCCGGTGAGGAGGTTGATGATCGTGGTCTTGCCGGCGCCGTTCGGGCCGATCAGCGCATGGCGGGCACCGGGGGCGACGGACAGCGAAACATCATTGGTCACGACAAGGCCGCCGAAGCGTTTGACCAGTGCGCGCGTTTCGAGTGCGGGTGTCATGCCTCCTCCTTTTGATGTTGTGCGGGACTGGAGGCAGGGCGGCCGGTTCGCGCCCGTAGCCCGGCCAGAAGCCGGGCAGGGCTGATGCGATCACGTCCGACAAGCACAAGCGCCACCAGGATCAGCCCGATCCAGAACATCCAGTATTGCGGGGTGACGACCGACAGCCAGGCGCGCAGCACGGTGAATATCACAGCCCCGATCACGCCCCCGTAGAGATAACCGACGCCACCCAGCACGAGAACGAGCAGCACGTCGGCAGAGCGGTGAAAGGCCAGCACATCGGGCGAAACAAAGCTGGTTGTCTGGGTCAGAAGCGCGCCGGAAAAGCCGGCATAGAGTGCAGATAAAGTGTAGATGGCAACGATCCGGCGATTGGGCGAAATGCCCAGCATCGCCGCCCGCCGGCTGTTGCGCTTGATCGCCTTCAGCGACAGGCCGAAGGGCGAATTGACGATGCGGCGCGCGATGAACATCGCGGCAAACAGCACCCCCAGGCAGTAGAGATAGCCGGTGCGCCCGAAGAGATCGAATTCGAACAGGCCAACGATGGGATCGATCACGATGCCGCTCAAGCCGTCGGCACCGCCTGTCAGCCAGGCGGCCTGGTTTGCCGCTTCCGCCAGAAGCATGCTGACGCCGAACGTTGTCATCAGCTTGGTGAGATCGCTGCCGCGCAAGACGAGAAAGCTGGTGGCAAGACCGGCAAGGCCGGCAATCGCGCCGGACAGGATCAGCCCCGTGACCGGTTCTGCCACAGCATGCAGGCTGATAAGCCCGGCGGCATAGGCGCCGATCCCAAAGAAGGCGGCGTGACCCAGCGACAGGATGCCGGCATAACCGACGATCAGATCGAGCGACAGGGCAAAGAGCGCCAGGATGGCGATCTCGCTCAGCAGCAATTGCTGCGAGGGAAATGCAAAGGCTGCTCCAAGTGCTGTTATCCAGAAGGCAAATTCCAGCGGTTTCCAGCGGGCCTTGCGGTGAAGGAAGGCGCTGGCGAGCGCCTGTCGGGGCAGTCGGCTCATCGTCCTCCCTCCCTGGAAAACAGCCCGTTGGGGCGCAGGATCAGGAAGGCGATCATCACCGCATAGATGATGAAGGCCCCAAGCGACGGCAGGTAATATTTACCCGCCACATCGGCAATACCCAGCAGCAGGGCGGCCAGAAACGGCCCGGTAATGGAGGATGTGCCGCCGATCGTCACAACGATCATGAAATAGATGAGGTATTTCAGCGGAAAATTCGGATCGAGCCCCAGCAGTTCCACCCCGAGCGCACCGCCGAGGCCGGCAAGGCCCGATCCGAGTGCAAATGTCAGGATGAAGATCAGCGAGACATTGATGCCAAGCCCGCGCGCCACCCGTCCATCATCAACGGCGGCCCGCAGCTGGCTGCCGATACGGGTTCTGGCAAGCGTCGTTTGAAGCGCGATGGTGAGCGCTGCACAGAGGACGATAATGAACAGCCGGTAGCGGCCGATATCGACGCCCATCAGGCTGAACCGGCCCGACAGGGCGCTTGGCAGCGAAATCAGCTGCTGCTGGCCGCCCATCACATAATCCACGCCCGCCACGGCCATGAAAACGAGGCCGATGGAAAACAGCACTTGATCCAGATGCGAGGCGCTGTAGAGGCGGCGATAGAGGGTGACCTCGAGCAATGCGCCAAGCGCGCCGGAGAGGAGAAATGCCGCCGGCAGGCACCAGTAAAAGGAAATGCCGTAGCGGTTCATCAGCACCACGGTCACGTAACCGCCGGCCATGGCAAAGGCGCCGTGGGCAAGGTTGACGAAGTTCATCAGGCCAAGCGTCACGGCCAGCCCGCAGGCAAGAACGAAGAGCAGCATGCCATAGGCAATGCCATCGAACAGGATTGTCAGCATCGTTCCTCCCGGATATGGCGGGACATGATAAGACGCGGATCAGGCGCAGGGTGTGTCTGCTGCCGGAACGCTGAGGCCCCGGCACGCGCTTTGATGGCTGCATCATCGCTCCGGATGCCGGCGACTATCGCTGCATCCAGTGTCTGGCTGGTGAAAGAGGGCGGCGAAGCTGCCGAAGAGCCGTCCCGTTCCGCGCCACCAGGGATCTGATGCGGCAGACGGATGCGCCGAAAGGCGTGAGCCTTGCCGGCGCATCCTGCCGATCAGGGCGTGTTCGGGTCCCGCACCTTCGGGAAGGTGGCGAATTCGACGTTATAAAGCTCGCCATCCACCTTCTTCACCTCGCGCATGTAGATGTCCTGCACGATGTCGCGGGTTTTCGCGTCGATGGTGATCGGCCCGCGGGGGCTGACCCACGTCATGCCCTTCATGGCGTCGACCAGCTTGGTGCCGTCGGTATCGCCATTGGTTTTTTTGAGCGCCGCATAGGCCAGCGCCATGGCATCATAGCCGCCGACAGACATGAAGTTCGGCCGCATGTTCTTGTTGGCCTTGCGGACCTCTGCCACGAACGCCTTGTTTTCCGGGCTGTCATGGTTTGCGGAATAGAAGTGGCCGGTGATGACGCCAAGTGCCGCATCGCCCATGCCGTTCAGCAGGTCATCGTCGGTCACGTCACCGGTTGCGATCAGCTTGATGCCGGCATCGCGAAGGCCACGTTCGACGAACTGTTTCATGAAGATGGAGCCGACGCCCGAGGGTACGAAGACGAAGACGGCATCCGGCTTGGTATCGCGCACCCGCTGCAGGAAGGGGGCGAAATCCGGGTTCTGCAGGGGCACACGCACCGCTTCCAGAATCTCGCCACCGTCCTTCTTGAACTGATCGGTAAAGCCCTTTTCGATATCGATGCCGGGGCCGTAATCGGAGACGAGCGTGACGACGCGCTTCAGCCCGTTCTTGGCCGCCCAGGTGGCGACAGGCACGGCCGATTGCGGGCCGGCCATGCTGGTGCGCACGAAATAATCGGATTTCTGGGTGATGATCGAGGTGGTGGCCGAGGTGATGATGGCGGGAACCTTGGCCTGGCTCAGCACCGGAGCAACCGACAGCGCCAGCGGCGTCAGGCCAAAGCCCATCAGCATCGAGGCGCCGTCCTTGACCACCAGTTCCTGCGCGATGCGCCGCGTCTGGTCCGCCGTTCCGGCGTCGTCGCGCAGCACCACTTCCACCTTCTTGCCCGCCACCGTGTCGCCATTCAGCGCCATATAGGCCTTTACGCCGGCTTCCACCTGACGCCCGGTCGAGGCGAAGGGGCCCGTCATCGGCAATACGAGGCCGATCTTGACGGTTTCTGCGGCTTGGGCATGCGAAAACAACAGGCTGCACAGGGCAGCGCCTGTCATGAAAAGGCGTCTCAATACGGATGCCATGTATACTCCTCCCAGAGTTCAAATCCCGCGACAGGCCCACTCCCATGAACCCGATGAATGCTATGCGCATGTTTTCGCTGCGGCATTCAAGTCTCCTCCTCGAGCCGCAGCAAGCAATGTATACACCAAATCTGCGAAGGACAAGCGGCACCTTGTGGCAGGCAAGGGCAGGGACGCAAGCGCTGCGGGCTGACCGCGAGGTGCTTTAGAGCTTTGCCTTTGCGTGATGCATGCAGCCTTGTTATGTGCAGGAGATTGTGTGGGGAGCGCAAACATGTCCGAACCTCTTCGGCATCAAAGACAACGGGGCCTTGGCCATGTTCTGGCGGCTGCGCGCTATTCGCTGGGCGGTGCGCGTCGCCTGTTTGGCGAAACGGCGTTTCGGCATGAATGCGTGGTATTTCTGGCCATCAGCTGTATCTATGCGCTGATCGGCGTTTCGCTCACCACCTATCTGGCAGCACTTGTGCTGTTCCTGGTTCTGGTGGCGGTGGAGGCGCTGAACACGGCCATCGAAGAAATCGTCGACCGTGTCTCGCCCGAATTTTCGCTGGCGGCGCGCCACGCCAAGGATCTCGGCTCCTTTGCTGTGTTTTGCCTGCTTCTGGCAAACGGCATCCTGTTCCTGCACACGCTTTACAACGCCGCCTTCCCCTGAGCCCGTCCGCCCCGCCGTCAGGAGGGCTTTGACCGGGACCAGCCAGCCAGTGGTCGCTGAGTTTCCGGCGTTCTGCCACCATCGGAGGGCACCTCCAGTGGCTGTTCCGCCTCTTCGGTCGGCTGAGTGGTAAAACCCTTGGGGCTCGAAATTTCCTCGGCGTCGCGGTCGATGTTGACGGGGCTGACGGCAAAGGCCGAGACCAGCTTTGCAACGCTGGTGAGCGCATGGGCGTGGATGCGCTCATAACCATGCGAGGCATCCACCCCGAAGGTGGCAAGCGCCGTGCGGATATCGTGGCCTGCCTCCAGCGCTGAGGCGGAGTCGGAGCGATAATAACGAAAGACATCCTTCTGGTAGGGAATGTCGTTTTCGATGCAGAGATCCACCAGTTTGCGCGTCAGGTGATAATCGAAGGGCCCTGTCTGGTCGGCCATGGCAATGGTCACGCCGAATTCCGAGGAATTCTGGCCCGGTGCCGTGGTGCCGTTGTCGATGGTCAGCATCGAGGCGATTTCGGCCGTCAGAACGGATGAGGCCCCGACGCCGACTTCCTCGGCAATGGTGAACAGCCAGTGCGTATCGACGGGCGTGCAGGCCCCCGTCCGCTCCAGCGCCTCGATGGCGGCAAGGGCAATGGCCACACCTGCCTTGTCATCCAGATGGCGGGAGTTGATGAAGCCGTTGTCGAGGAATTCGGTGCCGGTATCGATGGCCACCGTATCGCCGACATCAATGCCGAGACCGCGTGTCTGCGCAGCGGACGCGGTGATAGCATCGATGCGCAGTTCCACATGCGCCCAGCCCACAGGCGCGGTATCCACCTCGTCGTTGAACGTGTGGCCGGAGGCCTTCAGCGGCAGGATCGTGCCGCGAAAAGTGCCGTGGTAGCTGTAGATCGTCACCCGCGCGCCCTCTGCAAAACGGGCGGACCAATGGCCGATGGGCACCAGTTCCAGCCGGCCGTTCTCCTTGATCGCCTTCACCTGCGCGCCGAGCGTATCGACATGGGAGACGATGGCGCGCGCGCCCTTGCGGCGGCTGCCCTGGCGCACGGCGCGGATGGCGCCGCGACGCGTCAGTTCCGGCGTGAGACCCAGCCGTTCCAGTTCCTGCGAACAATAACGCACCACCTGGTCGGTGTAGCCCGTGGGGCTGTCGATCGAAAGCAGCGCCTTCAGCTGGCCGAGCAAGTAATTTTCGTCGATATCGATGGTCATGCGATTACATTTTCCCCAGGGCGTTCCGGGCTGACCGCTGGCCCGAGAGCGGGAAGAGCAGGTCGAGAAAGCGTGCAGCGGTCGGCTGCGGCTCGTGATTGGCAAGCCCCGGACGCTCATTGGCTTCGATGAACACGTAATCCGGTTCGGTCGGTGCCTTCACCATGAAATCGATGCCGACGACGGGGATATCGATGGCGCGCGCCGCCTTGACCGCCGCTTCCACCAGCCGTGGATGCACGATGGACGTCACGTCATGAATGGAGCCGCCGGTGTGCAGGTTTGCAGCCTTGCGCACCACCACGTCGCGACCCTCTTCCAGCACGTCATCAAACGTGAGGTCGGACATCTGCAGGCAACGTTCGGTTTCGCCATCGATCGGAATGGTGCTTTCGCCGCCCGTCGCTGCGGCCCTTCGCCGGGACAGGGTTTCGATGAGCTGGCGCACGGTCTGGCGGCCATCGCCGATCACATGCGGCGGCCGGCGGATGGCAGCGGCCACCAGCTTGAAATCGATGACCACGAGGCGCAGGTCCTCACCCTCAAAACAGGCCTCGATCAGCACCCGGTCGCAGACCTCGCGGGCAACGGCGATTGCAGCCTTGATGTCCTCGATCGTATCGAGGCCGACCGCGACACCACGGCCCTGTTCGCCGCGTGCGGGCTTTACCACCACCCGGCCATGCTTTGTCAGAAAACCGGCAAGAGCCTCCTCATCGCCATCGGCGGTCATCTGCTCCGGAACGACAAGGCCTGCCCGTTCCACCACACGGCGCGTTACCGCCTTGTCATCGCAGATCGACATGGCAACGCCTGACGTCATCTCCGACAGGCTTTCGCGGCAATGGACGGAGCGCCCGCCATTCGAGAGCCGGAAGAAGCCACCTTCCGCATCGGTGATTTCCACATGCACGCCACGCCGGCGCGCCTCGTCCACGATCAGCCGCGCATAGGGGTTCAGCGCGTCATAGGCCTCAAGCGGGCGGGCATAAAGCCGCTCGTTGATGGAGTTCTTGCGCTTGACGGAAAAGGCGGGGATACGGCGAAAACCGAGCTTTTCGTAAAGCGCTATCGCCTGCTCGTTGTCATGCAGCACGGACAGATCCATGAAGCCCGCGCCGCGCGCCTTGAAATGCTCGGCGAGCCGGCGCACCAGCGTTTCGCCGATGCCCGCATGGCGCGCCTGGGGATCGACTGCCAGGCACCAGAGCGAGGCGCCCTGTTCGGGATCGGCAAAGGCGCGCGTATGGTCGATGCCGGTGACGGTGCCGATCACCTCGCCGGTCGTCTCGTCCTCGGCAACCAGGTAGGTGATCGCCCGGTTGTCACGGTTCGACCAGAAGAAATCTGGGCGCACCTCCACCATTCCGCGGGCCGAATAGATGCGGTTGACGGCCCGCGCATCCGCTTCGGACGACAGGCGACGCACGGAAAAGCCACGTGGCTGGCGGCGTCCCGAGCGATAGGTCGCAAGGTCGAGGCGGAAGGTGTGCGACGGGTCGAGAAAGATCTCCTGCGGCGCTTCAGCCAGCAGCACATGCGGATCATGCACGTAGATGGCGATATCACGGTGTTCCGGCGCCTCTTCGCGCAGTGCGGAGACGAGTTCGCCGGCATCGTCGAAGGTTTGTGCGAAAATCAGCCTGCCCCAGCCGCAGTCGAGAACGGCGGATGCATCGGCAGACGCCTCATCGGGGTGTCCCGCCCGGCCGGTGCGCTGCAGGGATTCGACACGCTTTCGCCTCAGGCGGTGGGCCACGGCCTTGTCGCTGCGCACCTTTTGCAGGCGCTCTCCGGTCTTGTTGTTCGCCATGCCTCAGATCCCCTGCGCCTGCAGCCACATTTCCAAGAGTCCCGCCTGCCAAAGCTCCGAGCCCTGCAGCGGCGTGATGTGCTCCGATGGCTTGTCGAACAGCTGTTGCAGGTAGCTGTCCTGAAAAATGCCGCGTTCCCTTGCGGCCTGCGAGGTCAGCGCATCGCGCACCATGTCGAGATAGGGACCATCGACATATTTGAGCTGCGGCACCGGGAAATAGCCCTTCTTGCGGTCGATCACCTCATGCGGCACCACAAGGCGGGCGGCATCCTTCAGAACGCCCTTGCCGCCGTCGTTCAGCTTGAATTCCGGCGGGATTTTGGCGGCAAGCTCCACCAGTTCGTGGTCGAGGAAGGGCACGCGCGCCTCAAGGCCCCAGGCCATGGTCATGTTGTCGACGCGCTTGACCGGATCGTCCACCAGCATCACCTGGCTGTCGAGGCGAAGAGCGGCATCGACGGGCGTGTCGGCGTCGCCCTGCAGGAGGTGACGTGCCACAAGCTCGCGGCTCACATCGCTTGCCGCCATCCACTCGGGGCTCACTTGCGTCTTCATCACGTCATGGCTGCGTTCGAAGAACACGCGGGCATAATCGTTGACGACATCGGTGGAAGACCCGAGCGGCGGATACCAGTGATAACCGCCAAACACCTCGTCGGCGCCCTGGCCGGACTGCACGACGCGGATGTGCTTGGAAACTTCCTTGGCGAGCAAATAGAAGCCGACATTGTCATAGGAGACCATCGGTTCCGACATCGAGGAGATGACGCCGGGAAGCGCATCCATCAGCTGCGCCGAGGGCACGAAGATCTTGTGGTGATCGGTGCCGAAATGTTTTGCGATGAGGTCGGAATACACAAACTCGTCGCCCTTTTCGCCATTGGCTTCTTCAAAGCCGACGGAGAAGGTCATGAGATCGTTCTGACCCTGCTCGGCCAGCAGCCCGGTGATGATGCTGGAATCGACACCGCCGGAGAGCAGCACGCCAACAGGTACATCGGCCACCGTGCGGCGCTTGACGGCAAGCCTGAGCGCATCGAGCACCATGTCGCGCCAGTCCTCGCGCGACAGGCCGGCCATGGCGGGATCGCGGGTGTGCGGCGGGTTCCAGTAGCGCGTGTCCGTTTCGCGCCCGTCTGCCTCGATGACGCGAATGGTCGCCGGCGGCAGCTTCTTCACACCGTTGATGATGGTGCGCGGCGGCGGAACGACCGCGTGAAAACTCATGTAATGATGCAGCGCGTCGCGGTCGATCGAGGTGTCCATATCACCACCTTGAACGAGGGCCGGTAGCGACGAGGCAAACCGCACGGCCTTGCCCACTTTGGCAAGGTAAAGCGGCTTGATGCCAAAACGGTCGCGCGCCATCACTACGCGGTTGGTGTCGCGCTCATGGATGACGAAGGCGAACATGCCGTGGAAGCGGGTGACGCATTCCGTGCCCCAGGCGTGCCAGGCCTTCAGGATGACTTCGGTATCGCCATGGGAAAAGAAGCGGTAGCCCTTGGCTTCCAGTTCAGCGCGCAGTTCCGGATAGTTGTAGATGCAGCCGTTGAAGGCGATCGTCAGGCCCAGTTCGCCGTCCACCATCGGCTGGCGGGCCTTCTGGGAGAGGTCGATGATCGAGAGCCGCCTATGGGAAAGCGCTGTCGATCCGTGGATGACCATTCCGGAACCATCCGGCCCGCGAGGCGCGATGGCCTCCATCATCCGGGCCTGAACCAGGGGGGAAGGCTGTGCGCCGTCGAACCGTATTTCTCCGCAAATCCCACACACTGTGCTGATTTAATCCTTTCCGATCTTTCCGCGATCCGGCCCCGGGATGGGGCAAAAAACGGCATAATTCGCCCGCTGATGCGTGCGTATGCCGTGGGCCAAACGAAAAAGTTCCAGAAAGGTTGCGATTTTTTCTGCAGAAACTGGAGTGCGGCGGGAATTCAGTCGGGGCGTGTTCCGCGCACGAAAAGTGCGATTGCCTGCTCCATATGGCGTTTGCGCGCGGCAAGATCCGGCCAGCCGCGCGGGCCTGGCCCAACGCCGCCAAACAACATGTCCATGAGGATGCGGGCACCGAACAGGGGATCGCTCAGCACCAGTTTGCCAGCGGCCATCTGTTTTTCAAGCCATTCCGCCAGCTGTCTGCGTGACGTTTCCGGCCCCTCGCGAAACAGCACTTCAGCAAGGTCGGGCACCTGATGCGACTGGCGTATGACGATGTGGATGAAGGCTTCGCGCTCTCGTTCGGTGTCTTCGTCAATGTCGATCATGAAGATGCGGCCGATCGCCTCGGCCAAGGGCAGGTCCTCGTTGTCGGGCCGGGGCAGTCTCAGCATCATCTGCCTGTGCGAGGCGACGACGGCGACGAACAGGTCGACCTTGCTGGGAAACAGGCGGTACAGCGTCTGCTTGGAAATGCGGCAGCGGCTTGCCACGATATCTGTCGTGGTCCCGGCGAGGCCGAGTTCCGTGAAGGTGCGACGCGCTGTATCGATGATCATCTGCCGGCGGTCATTGTCGCTGAGGCTCTTCGGCCGGCCGCGTCCCCGCTTGGTCGTCACGTCATCCGGCGTTCTGCCTTGCTCGCTGCTGCTGTCGTCCATCCGCGTCCTGAACTCGTTGCGATCAACCTATGCCATGCATGGCGCACTTTTGTTCTGGAGGCATAGCGCACTTCCCGCTGGAAAACATCACCCGGCAGGGGCAAAGCGGTTTGCCGATGGCTCCAGCGGAATGTCGCATAGTCTGGATCGCAGCTATTCTGGCATCCGACGCGACCCGCAGTCTGGCAGTTACGCCTGGCGGGCAACACGTTGCAGGCCGATGTGATCAGAGATAGGCCTCGCGTTCACCAAACTCCGTCTTGTCGTCGAAATTGGTGGTGCCGATCCGGTCGCTTTCACCTGAAAGCTGGGTGGGCTCTTCCGTTTCCTTAGGAGCTGTTGCGGATGACGTATCCTCACTGGCCTTGGCAGCCTTTGCCTGCTCGATCTGCTTTTCAAGCGCGGCAATGGCGTCCTGCAACTCTTCCTTTTCCGCCTCGTCGTCCGTCTCGGCAAGCTTTGCCTGCTTTGCGGCAAGCTGCGCTTCAAGCGTGGCGACATCGACGGTGCTGGATGTCGAGGAACTGGTGCTGGTGGAGGAGAGAAGTGTCGAGGCAGTACTGGAGATGGAATCGACCATGATCGAAAATCCTGTAAAGGGCCATGCCCGGCCCATGCCGGACGAATACAGGGTTAAACGCCTTGAATTAACGGTAACCTAAATTGCCGTACTGATTAGTACTAATGCGCCATCGCTAATTTTTGCCGTGCAGGCCTCACGAAAGTGCTGCAACCGGGTCCAGCCTTGAGGCATTGCGCGCCGGCAGGAAGCCGAAGACGATGCCGATGAGGCAGGAGCAGACGAAGGCGAGAACCATGGGCGTGGCGGAAAAGATGAGGCTGATGCCCGCGCCGGACAGGTTTGTCGCAAGGCCGACCGAGAGCGCCAGCGTGATGCCGAGAACGCCGCCGATGAGGCAGACGAGCACGGCCTCGATGAGGAACTGCTGCAGGATATCCTGCCGCCGCGCGCCCACCGCCATGCGCACCCCGATTTCACCCACGCGCTCCGACACTGAAACCAGCATGATGTTCATCACGCCGATTCCACCGACGACGAGAGAGATGACGGCAATCGCCGAGACGAGAAGCGTCATGGTCTGCGTCGTGCTGGTGATTGTCTTGCGGATGTCGTCGGTGTTGAGAATGAAGAAATCCTTGGTGCCGTGGCGACGGGTGAGGAAGTCGGTGACGGCCTGTTCGGCGGCGGCCATGTCGGCATTGTCGGCGACGCGAACGGTGATGCTGCGAAGCGACGTGCTGCCCAGAAATCGCGTCTGCACGCTGGTATAGGGCAGGTAGATCGACAGGTTGTCGCTGGAACCGAAGCCGCCCTGCTGGGAGGAAATGACACCGACGACCCGCACCGGCACGGTGCCGGCCAGAATGATCTGCCCGACGGGTTCCACGCCATTTGTGGTAAACAGGGCCTTGGCGGTGTTGTCGTCGATCACGGCATCCTGCGAGAGACCATCCACGCTGTCCTCCTCGAAAAAGCGGCCGGAAATGAGCGTCGATCCCTTGACGGTGAAATACTGGCTGCCGACGCCATTGATCAGCGCATTGGCAACCGTTGCACCGAACCTTGCGGTGGTGCTGGTGGAAACGGTCGGCGTCACGGCACCCACATAGGTCAATTGTGCCAGGCTTTCCGCATCCGACACGACGAGCGTCTTCACGCGTCCGGAGCGGGTATCGCCAAACCCCTTGCCGGGGAAGACTTCGAGCGTGTTGGTGCCAAGGCTGCTGATATTGGCAAGGATCTGCTGCTGGCTGCCGGTGCCGAGCGCCACCACCAGCATGACCGAGGCAATGCCGATGATGATGCCGAGCATGGTGAGAAAGCTGCGCAGCCGGTGTGATTGCAATGCCTTCAGCGCCATCACGAAGGCCTCGCGAAACCGGTCCACGGCCACCGTCAGGCCGCTGGCGACCTTTCGCGGCGAACTTTCCTCTGTGGCGGGTGATGGCTGCGTGGGTTGCGTCTGCCGGTCTGCGATAATCCGGCCGTCGGAGATTTCGATGATGCGTTTGGCGCGGGCGGCAACGCTCGGGTCATGGGTCACGATGATGATCGTTTTGCCGTCGCGGTTGAGGTCTTCGAGAATGCGCAGCACGTCCTCGCCGCTCTTGCTGTCGAGAGCGCCGGTCGGCTCATCGGCAAGGATCACCTCGGCATCGTTCATCAGCGCGCGGGCAATGGAGACGCGCTGCTGCTGGCCGCCTGACAATTGCCCGGGTCGGTGATGCGTGCGGTCCCCCATGCCGAGCCGCCCGAGAATGGAAGCCGCGCGCTCGCGCCGGTCGCTGCGCGAACGTCCCGCATAGATGGCCGGAATTTCCACATTGCCGAGCGCCGACAATTCGGCGAGCAGGTGATAACGCTGGAAGATAAAGCCGAAATGCTCACGCCGGAGCGCCGAGAGTTCGTCGCTGTCGAGCGATGACGTGTCCTTGCCGGAGACGCGGTAGGTGCCTGAGGTCGGGCTGTCGAGCAGGCCGAGAAGGTTCATCAGCGTCGATTTGCCCGAGCCGGAGGCGCCGATGATGGCAACCATTTCGCCGCGCTCGATGGTGAGGTCGACATCCTTCAGAACCGTGATCGTGCCTTCGCCGGCGGGATACTCGCGGCGCAGCTTTTCGATCACGATGAGGGGGGCATGGTCGGTCTTGGTCATCACGTCAGAAGCCCATCGGGCCACCGCGGCGGCTGTCGGATTTCGAACCCGTACTCGCCTCGCTGATCACCACTTTGGCGCCTTCTTCAAGGCCGCTTTTGACCTCGACGTTGATCTTATTGTTGAGCCCGGTTTCCACAGCACGCTCAGCAACCGTGCCGTCGGCCGCCATAACGCGCACAGCGGTCTTTCCATCGGCAAGGGACTTGCCAAGGGCAGCCGAGGGGATGGTCAGCACATCCTTTGCGGCGCCGAGCACGATGTTGACCTCGGCCGACATATAGGTGCGAAAGCGTCCGTCTTCGTTCGGCACATCGAACACGCCGATATAATAGATGGCCGAGGAGGAGGATGACGACGAGGTCGAGCTGCTGGTGGTGGAACTGGAAACGCTGCTGTCGCTGGTGATCGATTCCGGCGCTGGCTCTATCGAGGCCAGAGTGGCGTCATAGCTCTGCGTGCGCTCGCCAATGAGGTTGAAACGCACGGCCTGTCCCGGTTTCACCTTTGTAATGTCGGCTTCGGAGATTTCCGCGCGCACCGTCATGGTGGAGAGATCGCCGAGGATGACGATCGTCGGGATGGACTGCGTGGCGTTGACCGTGCGGCCTTCCTGGTTGACGATGGCCAGCACCGTGCCATCCATCGGCGCCGTGATGCGGGTATAGCCCAGTTCGGCCTTGGCCGTTTCCACGGCGATCTCGGCCGAGATGATCTGGGCATCGAGAGCGGCGATCTGCGCCTTTGTGGTGTTGACGTTGGTTTCCGCCGTCTGCAGATCCGCTTCCGAACCCGCCTGCTTGCTGTAGATGGCCTGCTGGCGGGCGAGCGTCTTCTGGTAACCTTCGAGCGTGGCTTCCTTTTCCTGCTTCTGCGCCTTCATGTTGGACAGCGCGGCATCGGATGTACGCAGGTCGTTGTTCTGCGTGGTGGAATCGATCTCGGCGATCAGCTCGCCCTTGCGCACCGTATCGCCAAGCTTGAACTTGATCGAAGTAATCCGCCCCGACGCCTGCGAGCCGACGGCGACCAGCCGCACCGGCTTCAGCGTGCCCGTGGCGAGCACCGTTTCCTCGACATTGCCCCGCCTGACCGGCGCCGTCAGAAACGTGCTGGTGGCGGGCTTTTCGGAAAACCGCATCCAGCCGTAAGCAGCCGCCGCCGCGACGGCGATGGCAAGGAGGATGTGGCTGCGCTTGATGGCCATGACGGGATATGCCGATCTTTCTATATTATGGGAACTCTACGGTTCCGATAATCCTATCGGTAGGCCCGGGTCAATGGCTGGCATATTAAACCTTGGTAATGCAGCCCTTGTCTCAGGCTGCATCCACCGCCTTCATCGGGCGCGATTGGCCGGTGCTTCCCTTGACAGGTGCAAAGGCAAAGGCTTCCAGCGTTTCCGCCCGCATTTCAATGGAAAATCCGGGCAGCACAGGTGGCATATAGGCTGCATCCCTGATCACGCAAGGGTCAAGGAAATGCTCGTGCAGATGATCCACATATTCGATCACACGACCGTCCTTGGTGCCGGATACCGCGACATAATCGATCATCGACAGATGCTGGACATATTCGCAGAGCCCGACGCCGCCGGCATGCGGCCAGACGGGGAGGTTGTATTTTGCGGCAATCAGCAGCACCGATAGCACTTCGTTCAGTCCGCCCATGCGGCATGAATCGATCTGCACGACGTCGATGGCGCCTTCGGCGATGAACTGCTTGAACATGATGCGGTTCTGGCACATTTCGCCGGTTGCCACCTTGACCGGGCCAATCGCCTGACGGATCTTGCGATGGCCAGCGACATCATCGGGGCTTGTCGGCTCCTCGATGAAGAAGGGATTGCAGAAGGAGAGCTTTTTGACCCAGTCGATGGCCTGGTCCACTTCCCAGACCTGATTGGCATCGATCATCAGGTAACGATCCGGGCCGATCACCTCGCGGGCAATGGTGAGGCGGCGGATATCGTCTTCGAGGTCACGGCCGACCTTCATCTTCACATGGTTGAAGCCGGCATCGATCGCTTCCTGGCAGAGACGGCGCAGCTTTTCGTCATCGTAACCGAGCCAGCCGGCCGATGTGGTGTAGCAGGCATATCCCTCCTTCTCGAGGATCGCGATACGCTCGGCCTTGCCGACTTCCGCCTTTTTCAAGATGGCAACGGCTTCGTCGCGGGTCAGCACGTCGGTCAGGTAACGGTAATCGACGATATCGGCGATCTCTTCCGCCGACATGTCCGCCACCAGACGCCAGACCGGCTTTTGGGCTTCCTTGGCCAAGAGATCCCAGAAGGCGTTGACGACAGCGCCGGTTGCCAGATGCATGGCGCCTTTTTCCGGGCCGATCCAGCGCAACTGGCTGTCGCTGGTCAGATGGCGCCAGAATTTGCCCGGATGCGCCTTCACCACCGCAAGGTCGGTGCCGACGACGAGATGGCGCATGGCATCGATTGCCATGCAGCAGATGTCGTTGCCGCGCCCGATGGTGAAGGTGAGGCCGTGCCCGGCAAGGCCGGGCACGTCGGTTTCCAGAATGACATAGGCTGCCGAATAATCCGGGTCCGGGTTCATCGCATCCGAGCCGTCGAGGCTCTGGGACGTCGGAAACCGCAGATCGATGATCCGCATGTCGGTGATGATGGCCATGTTCGTTTCTCCGGCAGGTCTGTCAGACGAAGGTCAGGGGGATCAGTCAGGCGTCGGCGCGAAAGGTCTGCTTCTGCGTGCCAAGGCCTTCGATGCCAAGTTCCACCACGTCGCCGGCTTTGAGGAACCGCGGCGGCTTCAGGCCAAGGCCGACGCCGGGGGGCGTGCCGGTGGAGATGACATCGCCGGGATGCAGCGACATGAACTGGCTGAGATAGGAAACGAGGAAGGCAACGCCGTAGACCATGGTCTGGGTGGAGCCGTTCTGCATGGTCTCGCCGTTCACCGTCAGCCACATCTTGAGGTTCTGCGGATCGGCGATCTCATCCGTCGTCACCAGCCAAGGGCCGATGGGGCCAAACGTGTCGCAGGATTTGCCCTTGGTCCACTGGCCGGAACGCTCGGTCTGGAAGGCGCGCTCGGAGACGTCGTGGGAGACGCAGTAACCCGCAACATAATCCATCGCATCGGCTTCCGAGACATATTTCGCCGTCTTGCCGATGACGACACCAAGCTCGACTTCCCAGTCGGTCTTTTCAGAGCCGCGCGGGATCAGCACGTCGTCATTCGGGCCGACGATGGCAGAGGTTGCCTTCATGAAGATGACCGGCTCCGGCGGAACGGTCGCACCGGTTTCGGCGGCGTGGTCGGAATAGTTGAGGCCGATGCAGATGAACTTGCCGGTGCCGGCAACGCAGGCGCCGAGGCGCTCGTCGGCGGAGACTTCCGGCAGCGAGGTAACGTCGAGCGCGGCAAGCTTGGCAAGGTTTTCCGGGTTGAGTGCAGCGCCAGAGAGGTCGCTGACATGAGCGGAAATATCGCGGATCGTGCCGTTGGCGTCAACGAGGGCCGGGCGTTCTGCGCCGGCAGCGCCGTAACGAAGCAGTTTCATGGGGTATTCCTTCCTAAAGTCTGATGTCAGATGGTCCAGCCGCCATCGATGGCGATGGCCTGGCCGGATGTATAGGTTGCGCCGGCAAGATAGACGGCAAGGTCTGCAATTTCTTCCGGAGCGCCCAGGCGTCCGATAGGCTGGCGGGCGATGAAGGCGGCGCGGGCGGCCTCGTAATCGCCCTGCGCGCGCAGGCGGTCCTGCAGCGACGGGCTTTCCACCGTTCCCGGGCAGATGGCGTTGCAGCGAATGTTATGCCCGACATAATCGGCCGCCACCGCCTTGGTGAGCCCGATGACGGCAGCCTTCGTGACACCATAGGCAAAGCGGTTCGGCACGCCCTTGATGGAAGAGGCAACCGAGGCCATGTTGATGATGGCGCCGTCACGGCGCTCCATCATGCCCGGCAGCACGGCGCGGATGGTGCGGATCATCGCCTTCACGTTGAGGTCGATGGCGAAATCCAGATCGCTGTCCTTCATCTCCAGCACCGAGCCGCCATGCACGACGCCGGCGCAGTTGAAGAGAATATCGACCTGACCGATGCCGGCGATGCAGGCCTTGACGGCTGCCTCATCCAGAACATCGAGTTTCTGCGCGTGCAGGTTGGCCAGCGCCGGCAGTTCGGAAAGCGCCTTGTCATTGATATCGGTTGCATGGACGACAGCGCCCGCCTCGGCAAAGGCCAGCGCACTTGCCCGCCCGATGCCCTGGCCGGCGGCGGTGATCAGCACCGTCTTGCCCTCAAGGTTAGCCATTCCTGTTCCTTTCCTTAGCGCTCATTCTATGTTCCTCGGCGACCGGCTCAATCGTCGCTCGCCAGCGCAGCCTTGAGTTTCGGCTGGGCAATTGCAAGGCCAAGATCGGCCGCGCGCGTCACCATCGGCAAAAACCTGCGACGTTTCTTTTCCGCGTGGTTGGCGGCAATATCTGAAAGCTTATGCTTCAAGAACGGGTTGAGAAACCGGTCGCGCACGGTGTCGAGATAGGCGCGTGCTTCCTCGCCCCTGCCGTCCGCCTCAAACACCGGCAGAACTTCCTGCGTCCAGACCGTTTCCAACGCGTTGCGCATTGCCGGATCGTCCATTGCCTCGCGCACGGTCTCGTCGGCGCGGCGCTTATCCTTCAGCCAGCGTTCGGCAAGCACCGAATGGCCAAGGTTGAGGAGATGCAGCTTCAGCATCTCGAACCGGTCGAGATCCTCCGTCAGCGTGATGGCCGGATGCCGGCAGGGCAGAACGAGGCCCTCCTGCTGTTCGATGGCCCAGAGCGCATAGGGTTCGGCCACGGCACCCACCGGGGCAATCGGTTCGGCGACGATCCGGTCGACCAGGCTATTGGCAAAATGGCAGGTCTCGTTCAGCCAGATGCGGAATTCGGCCGGCAGTTCCCATTCCATGGCCAGCTGCTCGATCAGCGTGCGCAGTCGCGAGCCGTTCTGCGGCACGAGTTCGCACGGGTAGAGCGACAGCGGCGCCTCCGGATTCTGCTCAAAACGATGCGCCAGCAGAACGGCAAGCTTTGCCGGAAAGCTTTTCGGCAGCCGTTCTATATCGGTCAGCAGTGTGGCATCGTCGGAAGGGTCGAGGTCATAACCGCGGTCGCCGGTGTTGGAGATGATGACCGGAACATGGACAGCCAGCGCGCGGATCCGCTCCCAGTCGGTTGCGGCCGTCAGCGCTTCGGCAATGGCAGTGCCGACGCGCTCCTCGTCAATAATCTCTCCGTTTACCTGTCCGCGAATGCGCACCGGATAGCGGGGAGTATGTCCAAGCGCAGTAATGCGCGCTGCACTTTCCGGGCTCGACGTGGTCTGCACCACGGCAATCGTGCCCAACGCCTCGTGCGTCTCCATGGCTTCGGAGACGAAGAGGTCGGCATGGGCGAGCAGGAAACGGCTGGTGCCGAACTGCAGGATGGCGGGTTCCGGCCTCACGCGACCTCCACCATGGCCTTGACCACGCCGGCTGCCGGATCGGTAAGACCGGCAAACTGCTCCGGCACCTGCGACAGCGACATGCGGTGGGTGATCAGCGCATCCGGCACATGGCCGGCGCGCATCGCCGCCATCACATGATGGAAATCGGCAGCGGTGGCGTTGCGGCTGCCGAGAAGCGTCGTTTCGCGCTTGTGGAATTCCGGATCGGAAAAGCTGATGCTGGAGGCGACGATCGACACCAGCACATAGGTGCCGGCATGCGCGACAAAGCCGAAACCGCGCTCGATGGCCTTGGGATTACCTGTCGCGTCAAACACCGTCTCGAAGAAATTGCCGTCAGTGATCTTGGACAGTTGATCCACGTCGCCTTCGCCCAGCATGACGGTGGAGGTGATGCCGAGATGTTTTTCGGCAAAGTCCAGCCGGTCGCGCCGGCTGTCGATCAGGGTGACATCCGCACCCTCCATTTTGGCAAAGACGGCAACCGCAAGACCGATGGGGCCGGCGCCAGCAATCAGCACTTTTTCGCCGGCGCGGGTCTTTGCCCGCGCAACGGCGTGGGCGCCGATCGCCAAAAACTCCACCATGGCCGCCTGATCCAGCGACAGCCCGTCTGCCTTCAGCAGGAATTCGGCCGGAAGGCAGAGATATTCCGTCATGCCGCCATCGCGGTGCACGCCGAGAACGCCGATATTGCGGCAGCAATTCGTGCGCCCCTTCAGGCAGGCATCACAATGGCCGCAGGACATGTAGGGGATGATGGCAACCGTATCGCCAGCGGAAAGAGCGCTGCCCCCCGGTGCTTCCTCCACCGTTGCCGCCAGCTCATGTCCCATCACGCGCGGATAGGAAAGATAGGGCTGGTTGCCGGTAAAAATATGCAGGTCGGTGCCGCAGACGCCGACGCGGCGGATTTTCACCAGCGCTTCACCCTTGGCAGGAACGGGTTTTTCCCGCTCGATGGCGCTCAATTGTCCGGGAGTGTCACAGATAATCGTCAGCATGTGCTTACCTAGTTAGCCGGTAGAAATCAATGGCGTTGCCGCCGAAGACGGCGGTGTGGTGATCTTTTGAAACCATGTCCCGGCATTGATCGAACCAGCTTTTGTAGTCGCCGGCAAGGCGCACAACCGGCCAGTCGCTGCCCCAGATCACGCCATCGGCGCCAAACAGATCAAGGATCGTCTCGCCATAGGGACGCACGGCCTGCGGCCTCTGGTCTCCCGCTTCGGTGAGAAGCCCTGACAGCTTGCACGACACATTGGGCAGGGCAGCAAGATCAGCCATCGCCGCGCGCCATTCAACAAAGCGTCCTTCGGCGATCTCCGGTTTGGCGCCGTGATCGATGACGATGCGCAGATCCGGATGGCGCGCAGCAAAGACGAGGAGATGCGGCAGGTGTTTGGGAAACACCAGCGCTTCGAAGGCAAGATCGGCCGAAATCATGGCGGCGACAGCTGGATTAAGCGCCGGATCGGTGATCCACCGGTCGTCGGAAAGGCCCTGCAGCATCGGGCGCAGGCCCTTCAGCTTCTTGTGGCGCGCAAGCCGGGCGATGGCATCCGGTGCGTCCGGCGCTTTCAGGTCTGTCCAGCCGACGACGCCGAAGATGAAGTCGTGCCGGTCGGCCAGATCCAGCATGAAGGCGGTGTCAGCGTCCCTTTCCATGGTCTGTACCAGCACCGTGCCGTCGATGCCGGCCTCGGTCAGCAGCGGCTCCAGATCATCCGGCGCAAAATCACGGTAAATGGCCTCAAGCTCTGCCGGCGGCCATTCGCCAACCCGCTCCGCCAACCGCCAGAAATGCTGATGGGCGTCGATCCGCATGAAATCAGACCCCTTGACCGGGGACAGGGGCGCCTTCGGAAATCAGGCCGCGTTCCTTGAGGCGTGACCAGAAGGAGCCGGGAATTTCCTCCTCGAACCAGGCGGCATTGGCGGTCAACTGGTCGTGGTTTCGCGCGCCTGAAACAATCGTAAGGGCGGCCGGATGCGCCAGCGGAAACTGTAGCGCTGCTGCCTGCAAGGTGACACCTTCGGCAGCACAGGCCTCATGCAGCGCATCAACGCGGGCCAGCATCTCGGCGGGTGCGTCGGCATAGTTGAATTTCCGGTTGCCGGCGAGAATGCCGGAATTGAAGGCCCCGGCAATGACGATGCCGACGCCTTTTTGCGCGCAGGCATCCATGAAATCGAGGCTCTGCTGCTCCAGCAGCGTGTAGCGGCCGGCCAGCATGCAGATGTCGATCTCGGCGACCTCCATGGCATCGCGGATGATTTCCCACTCGTTGACGCCAAGGCCGATGGCCTTGGTCGAGCCTTCCTCGCGCAGCTTGGCGAGCGCCCGAAAACCGCCGCCGTCCGTCAGCTGGCTCCAGTAGTGCAGGTGTTTGTCGCCATGCGTGACGCTGCCGATGTCGTGGATGTAGAGAATATCAGGCGCAAGCACGCCGAGCCGCTGCTGGCTTGCCTCGAAGGAGCGCATCACGCCGTCATAGCTGTAGTCATAGACCGGGCGGAAGGGCAGGGGCTGCACATAGCCGTCTTCTTCGGCGCCAACCGTTGGGTCGGGCGTCATGACGCGGCCGACCTTGGTGCTGACCACATACTGGTCGCGGGCAAAATCCGTGAGCATGGTGCCCAGCCGCCGCTCCGAGCGGGTAAAACCATAAAAGGGCGCGGTATCGAAATAGCGGATGCCGGCATCCCAGGCAGCCTTGAAGGCGCCAGCGGATTCCTCATAGGGCGTCACGCGGTAAAGATTGCCCATCTGGGCGCAGCCAAGGCCCATGCCGGTCAAGGAAACGCCCGTGCGGGCGTGCGTGCGCTGATCGGTAACCTTCATGAAACATCCTGCCTTTTGCCTGGGAGAACGAACGCGCCAAGGCAGCGCGTCCGGTTTTTGCGAATGTCGTTCAGTAAAGAACGTTCTTGGCTTCCGGCTTGTCGATATTGTCCTTGGTGACGACGACGACGCCGGTATCGACGAACTTCTCGACCTTTTCCTTCTTCATCAGCTTGGACACGGTTTTCACGCCGAGTTCGCCCATCTGGAACGAACCCTGCACGGCAATCGCCGAGAGCGTACCGTCCTTGACGAATTCCTGCAGGTCCTGGTTTCCGTC
Organism: Rhizobiaceae bacterium; assembly: GCA_027483885.1. GTDB lineage: Bacteria > Pseudomonadota > Alphaproteobacteria > Rhizobiales > Rhizobiaceae > Neorhizobium. The sequence goes on along the minus strand of JAIXTO010000168.1, from coordinate 27,388 downwards.
AAAACCAACGGCCACGACCTTGCCGGCCTTGCCGGCCTGCTTGATCGCACGGCCCATGCCGATGGCGGTTGGTTCATTGGCGCCGAACATGCCCTTCAGGTCCGCATTGGCGGCCAGCACGTCGGTCGTCTGGTTGAGCGCCGTTGCCATCTGCGACTGCGAATAATACGGGCCGACAATCTGAAGTTTGGAATTGGCCTTGATGTAATCGGTAAAGCCGCCGACGCGACCGATTTCCGAACCGGCGCCCGCCACATAGGACATGACGGCGATCTTGCCGTCCTTGCCGACCTTGTCGATCAGCGCCTGGGCGGCAAGTTCGCCGGCCTTGCGGTTATCGGTCGCCAGGAACGACTGGTAATATTGCTCGGCACCCTTGGCCAGCATCGAGTCAACGATGACGACCGGAATGCGGGCTTCCCAGGCCTTCTTCACGGCAGGCACCAGGGCATCCGGATCGGACGGTGCAAGCACGATGCCGGCCACGCCGCGGTTGACGGCATTTTCCACCATGTTGACCTGGTCTGCGATGGCCGATTCCGAGGCCGGACCCTGGAAGGTCATCGTGTTGCCGGAACCAACCTCCTTCATGGCGGCATCGGCGCCCTTCTGGACGTTCTGCCAGAAGGTCGAGTTAACCGTTTTGACGATAACGGCGATCTCGGCGGCCTGCACGGATGCGGCCGAAAGCATGATCACCGATGTCAGCAATGCTGTTGCAAGCTTTTTCATTTCCATCCTCCTGAAGTGAAGCGGCCGCCATGGCCTCCTCCCGAGAGCTCCCACTCTCATGTTTCTTGCGGATAAGGGTCCGCACCCTCTCTCATCGGCGGTTGCGCAACTGGTCGATCCAGACAGTGACCAGAATGACGAGGCCGATGATGATCTGCTGTGTGAAGGCGGAAACGCCGTTCATGTTGAGGCCGTTGCGCAGGATGCCGATGACGAAGGCGCCAATGGCCGTGCCGGAAATCGTGCCGACGCCGCCGATCAGCGAGGTGCCGCCGATAACGGCGCTCGCGATAGCATCCAGTTCGTACATGACGCCTTCGTTCGGCTGGGCCGTGACGAGGCGGGACATCAGCACGCAGCCGGTAAGGCCGGCCAGCGTGCCTGAGAGCACATAGGTGAAATTGGTGACGCGGGTGACATTGACGCCGGAAAGGCGCGCTGCATCGACGTTCGATCCGACCGCATAGATGTGGCGGCCCAGCACCGAGCGGTTCAGCATGAAGGACACGGCAAGCGCGATGACGATCATCAGGATGACCGGATAGGGAATACCGGGAAAGACCACGTTCGGAAAGCCGTCGTCGCCGATGGTGACAATGCGAAACAGCGAGCCGTTGCCCAGTTCGCCAAAGCTTTCGCCAAGGCCGGAGACGGCGCGCGCGCCGGTGATCTGCAGCGCCACGCCGCGGGCAATCAGCATCATGCCAAGCGTTGCAATGAACGGCGGCAACTTCATGCGGGTGACGAGAATGCCGTTGATGAGGCCGCAGAGCGACCCGGTGAGGATGCCGATCAGCATGCCGATGGGCACGGGCATGCCCAGTTCCTTCACCGCAAGAGCAGCCACCACGCCGGCAAGCGCCAGCACGGAGCCGACCGAAAGATCGATGCCGCCGGTGATGATGACGCAGGTTGCCCCGATGCCGAGCAGCGCAATCGAGGTGACCTGAAGCGCGATCGTCATGCCGTTGTTGACGGTGAAGAAGGCGTTGCTGGTGCTGGAAAACACAGCGATCAGCACGAAGAGGCTGCCAAGGGCTGCAAACTTCTGGATCACATCCTTTTGCCGGTCGCTGAGGCGGCGGCTTTTGGGTTCGCTCGGTGTGCTCATCATTTTCCTCAATTCGCCGTTCTGGCCTTCGGGCTGTGCCCGTAGCCGGAGGCGTAACGCATGATTTCTTCCTGGCTGGTCATTGCCGTCTCCAGGATGCCGGTGATGGTGCCGTTATGGAAAACCGCGACGCGGTCGGTCATGCCGAGAATTTCCGGCAGTTCCGAACTGATCAGGATGACGCCGATGCCGTCGCGGGCGAGTTCATCCATGATCTTGTAGATCGCGTATTTCGCCCCGACATCGATCCCGCGCGTCGGCTCGTCGAAGAAGAGGATGCGCGACTTGCGAAACAGCCATTTGCCGATGATGATCTTCTGCTGGTTGCCGCCCGACAGAAGCCGCACCGGCTGGCGGATCGACGGCGTCTTGATGCTGAGGAGGTCGACATATTCGTTTGCCACTTCGGCATGGCGGTGAAAATCGATGAGGCCGAAGCGGTTTGACACCTCTTCCATATTGGCAAGCGTCATATTGGCATCGACCGTCATCTTGACGGCGAGCCCCTGCGCCTTGCGGTCTTCCGAGAGATAGGCAAGACCGCTTGCAATCGCATCGCGCGGCGAGCGGATCGACAGCACCTTGCCATCCATCGTCACCGTGCCGCTATCCAGCGGATCAGCACCGAAGATGGCGCGCGCAACTTCCGTGCGCCCGGCGCCCATCAGGCCGGCAAAGCCCAAAATCTCGCCGCGACGCAGCGTGAAGCTGACATTGCGAAAGACGCCGGCGCGGGTGAGGTTCTCGGCCGAAAAGATCACCTCCTCGGTGGGTGCCGAGGTACGCTCGGGAAACTTTTCCTCAAGCGAGCGTCCGACCATCTTGGCAACGATATCGTCGACGGTCGTGTCGACAAAATCATTCGTTGCGACATACTGGCCGTCGCGCAGCACGGTCACGCGGTCGACAATCTCGGCCATTTCGTCCAGACGGTGCGAGATATAGACGATGCCGACACCGGATGCCTTCAGGTCATGGATGACTTTGAACAGCAGCCGCGTTTCCTGCTCGGTCAGCGAGGACGTCGGCTCGTCCATGATCAAGACTTCGGCGTTGAGCGACAGTGCCTTGGCGATTTCCACCATCTGGCACTGGGCAACCGACAGTTCCCTGACCATGCGATCCGGCGAGATCGAAACGCCCAGTCGGTCGAGACAGGCCTGCGCATCCGCCTTCAGCTTCTTGCGGTCAACCAGGAAACCGCGGCGCGGCTCCCGGGCGAGATAGATGTTTTCCGCCACCGTCATGTGCGGCACCAGGTTCAGTTCCTGGTGGATGATGGCGATGCCGATGTTTTCCGCTTCGAGCGGCGAGGAGAAGCTGCGCTCGACGCCCTTGTAGATGATGCGGCCGGAGGTGGGCGTGTAAACGCCGCTGATGATTTTCATCAGCGTCGATTTGCCCGCGCCGTTTTCGCCGCAGACCGCGTGGACCTCGCCTCGTTGTAAGTCAAAACTTACATCAGCAAGGGCAACCACGCTTGGAAAATGCTTGGAAATGTTCTGGAGGCTCAGCAGCGGCGCACCGTCTGCATCACGCGCATGGCTTGCAGAGGCCGAGCCTGCGCGGGGCGTCGCGTTGACGGAATGGGTCTCTGCGCTGTGCATCTAAGTCCTCCTCGCGCATCATGCGCCGTCGATCCAGCTCCACCCGTCGACTGCGGCCTATTGGTAAGTGGCCTTGCCAAACTGGTCAAGCCAATTTCTGAGCAAGGGGGTTATTGTCGTGATTATCGAGCCTAAAATATTGATATAGATATATAAAATATTGGTCTTGCCAGTTTTTGACCAATTGCCTATGGTAAGGCCAATCAGAAGTGAGTGATGATGAACGGGTTCAGGACGACCGAGCGCAGGCTCTATCAGCAGGTGGCAGACCAGATCCGCGGGCTCATCCAGGCGGGCCAGTTCAAGCTTGGCCAGCGCCTGCCATCAGAGCGCGAACTTGCCCTGCAGCTGGGCGTGTCGCGTCCGTCCCTGCGCGAGGCTCTGATCGCGCTGGAGATCGATGGCACGGTCGAGATCCGCATGGGGTCGGGCATCTATCTGGTGGCAACGACAGAGCGACGCCCGCCGACATCGGCGTCGATGGGCGAAAGCCCCGTGGAGCTTATGCAGGCGCGGGCGGCGGTGGAAGGTGCGGTAATCGTGCTTGCCTCGGCCCGCATGACGGCGGAAAGCCTGAGGAACCTGCGCCAGATCCTCGATGGCATGGCATCCGAGATTTCGGCCGGCCGCAAGCCGGTCGAGCATGACCGGCAGTTTCACCTGGCCATTGCGGCGCAATCGGGCAACGATGTTCTGGCGCGCCTCGTCGGTGAACTGTTCGATGATCGCCACAGCCCGCTTTCCACCCAATTGCGCGAACATTTCGAGACGCCGGACACCTGGAGCCTGGCGCTCTGCGAACACGAACTGATCTACACGGCGCTCGAGGGGCGTGATTCATTGCTGGCACAGGCGATGATGCATGCCCATCTGGAGGAATCCAAACGCCGTTGGCTGGACAGCGAACCGCGTTGACCGCGATGATTTTCCAAAGATGACCCTCCAGGGAGGAGGAGACCTGATGACAGACACCGTTTCACCCGTGATTTTGCTCAACGCCGCAGACGATGTGGTGGTGACCCGTCGCTCGTTGCAGCCGGGCACCGCCTCCGGCTTCAACGGCATTATCGCTGGCCAGTTGATCGGGCGTGGCCACAAGATGGCGATCCGGGCCATCGCCACGGGCCATGAGGTGCGCAAATACGGCCAGATCATCGGCCTTGCGACGCAGGATATTGCGCCGGGAGATCATGTCCATCTGCATAACCTTGCCATGCTGCCGTCCGAGCACGAGCACCAGTTCAGCGTCGATACCGAGGAAAAGGGCATGCTGCCGCTGTCGGAGCGGCGCACCTTCATGGGTTATGACCGTGGCATCGGCGGTGCTGGCACGCGCAATTTCATCGGCATCATCTCCTCGGTCAACTGTTCGGCCACCGTCTCGCGCTACATCGCCGACTATTTCAATCGCATGGGCGGCCTCGACGGTTTTGACAATATCGATGGCGTCGTGGCGCTGACGCATGGCACCGGCTGTGCGCTCAACAACAAGTCGGAAGGTTATCGCCTACTCATCCGCACCATCCAGGGTTATGCCCGCCATCCCAATTTCGGCGGTATCCTGATGATCGGGCTCGGCTGCGAGACGAACCAGATCGGTCCGATCCTCGAACACTACAAGATGGAGGAGGGGGATCGTCTGCGCACCATGACGATCCAGCAGCATGGCGGCACGCGCAAAACCATCGATGCGGCGATCGAGATCATCAAGGACATGCTGCCGGTGGTGGATGCCGCCCGCCGCACGCCGCAACCGCTGTCGAAGCTGAAGCTTGCGCTGGAATGCGGTGGCTCCGATGGTTATTCCGGCATTTCCGCCAATCCGGCGCTGGGTTACGCTTCAGACCTTCTGGTGCGCCATGGCGGCACCACGGTCCTTGCGGAAACGCCTGAGATCTACGGCGCCGAGCATCTTTTGACCCGTCGTGCCGTAACTCCGGCCGTTGCCGAAAAGCTCCTGCAGCGCATCGACTGGTGGCGCGATTACACCGCCCGCAACGGCGACGAGTTGAACAACAACCCGTCGCATGGCAACAAGCTGGGCGGTCTCACCACCATTCTGGAAAAATCCCTTGGTGCCGTTGCCAAGGGCGGCTCCATGCCGCTGAAGGCCGTTTATGAATTTGCCGAGGCGGTGACCGAGCCTGGCTTTGTCTTCATGGATACCCCCGGTTACGATCCGGTGGCCGTGACGGGCCAGGTGGCGGGTGGCTGCAACGTCATCTGTTTCACCACGGGGCGCGGTTCCGTGTCCGGCTTCAAGCCATCCCCCTGTATCAAGATTGCCACCAATACCGACATGTACGAGCACATGCGCGAAGACATGGATTTGAACTGCGGCGGTATCGTCACCGGCGACGAGACGATCGAGCAGTCCGGCGAGCGCATTTTCGAGCATGTCATTGCGGTTGCCTCCGGTCAGAAGACGCTGAGCGAGATCTATGATTACGGCGACAACGAATTCGTGCCGTGGCAGGTCGGCGCTGTGACCTGACGATTATACGAGGTCGCCCGCGGGTTCGTGGAACCGGCGGGCCGCAGTCCCGTTAGCGCCTCATCGATCAGGCTGGGATTGCGACAATGGCGGATGCAGACACATTATATGGCGCGGCACGGCGCAGAACCGTTCTGGATCCCGAGGCCATGCGCCGCCTCGTGCGCATGGCAAAGCTTGCCCGGCTGATGGATACGGCACTGCGCGTGCCCGGCACCAATATCCGCTTCGGGGCGGATTCCATCATGGGTCTTCTGCCGGTGGCGGGCGATGCGGCAGGGGCCGTCATTGGCCTTGTCATCGTCAACGAAGCGCGCCGTCTTGGCCTGCCGGCCTCCAAGCAGATGCAGATGCTTGCCAATATCGGCACCGATGCCGTTTTTGGCAGCCTGCCGCTGGTCGGCGATCTGTTTGACGTCTATTTCAAGCCGCACCGGCGCAATGTCCAGATGATCCTCGATCATTTCGGTCTGACGCATGAGGATCTTGCCCGTCATTGACGGGTGCTGCACGTGCAGTTTGGCGGGATCAGTCGGCGGTGACGCGGCGTCCCGGCAGGCGAAACACGATGCGGCGGTGCTTGATGAAAACATTGAGCGGCCGTTCGATGACCTCATAACAGGCAATGCCGACCAGCGTGCCGATGACCGCGCCGCCCCAGATCACGAGCCATGTCGGAAGCCCCGCGGAGATGCCAAGCTTCAGCACCACCGAGACGGCAAACGTGTGCCAGAGATAGATCGAATAGGAAGCGTCGCCGAGATAGGCAAGGCGGGGCAGTTGCGGCAGCATGTCGGCCTTTTCCAGCGCCAGAACGCCGAGCACGAGGCAGATGGCAAGCGGCGCACAGATGAAGGTGTTGAACTCGGCCCGCAGCAGATAGATTGCCGTGAAGGAAAAGATCGCGACCGCAATCAGCATCAGTCCGGTATCGGCGCGCGGTACGCGGCCGGACAGCCACAGCCTGCCGATCACGGCGCCGGCCAGAAACTCCAGAATGAGCGGCCGCGTGTAGAAGAAAGCCGCCGTGCCAGGCGTCGTCACTGCAAAACCGATGACAGCCAGTGCGCCAAAAATGGCGGCGAGGGCGGCAAGGCGTCGGCCGGGCGCCAGCATCAGCGAGACGGCAAAGGCCAGGTAGAAAAACATCTCGTAATTCAGCGTCCAGCCCTGCACCAGAACCGGCCACAGCGCACCGCCATTGGGCGAGGCAACCGGCAGGAAAAGGTAGGAGCCGATCAGATGCGGCGCATCGAGAATGAGGTTCGGGAAGAGGCCGGCCAGCGCGCCAAGCACCATGACCGTCGTTGCAAGCCAGTAGCTTGGCGCGATGCGCAACAGGCGGTCCTTGAGGAAGGCGCCCGGCGTCTGGTGCCGGTTCTGGCTGATGACGATCATGATGAAGCCGCTGACGACAAAGAAGACATCGACGCCGGCAGCACCGATGGCAAAATTCTCGTCGGACCGTTCCGCGGCATGGAAAAGCACGACCGCAAGCGCTGCAATCGCCCTCAGATATTGAATGCCGTAGAGCGTTTTCATGGCCTTTTCCTCTGCGGTCGTTCGTCTCTTGTCTGCGTCATGCAAGATGCGCCCGCCGCTCAGGCAGCATGAATGCCCGCTCGAAAGGAAGAGGCGCCGCAAGGGGCCGAAGCGTCAGCCGCCCGACGGCGAAATAAAACAGGAAGGAGCCGACATGATAGGGATGCATGATGTCGATCTCCACGAAGGAGCGCACCAGAAGCAGCGCCAGCAACCCAAACAGCACCAGGGCGTCGGGGTTGCGGTTGTCATGCAGCAGCCGCTTCAGATGGCCGAAAAAGCCGGCCAGAAGCGTGAGCGACAAGAGCGCTGTGCCGATGACGCCGGTTTCCACCATGGTCTCGATATAGGTGTTGTGGAAATGGAAGCCGCTGCGCGAGCCGATGTAGAACTCTTCCCACAACCGTTCGGCTTCCGGAAAACCCTGCACCCAATAACCCTGGTATCCGAGGCCAATGACGGGAGACTGGCGGGCCGCTTCAATTCCCTGCTGCCAGAGATAGGTGCGGCCTGTCAGCGTCGAATCCTTGCCGAAAATGCCAAGCACCGCATCCATGGCGCCCATGGTGAGTGCCGCATTGACGCCGATCACGGCCAAAATGATGCCGCTGGCAAAAACGATCTTGCGAGTGGTGGGTGCCAGCAGCGCAAGCACCTGCAGTCCGCAGCAGGCGGCGATGATGACAAGCGTGGTCAGAACGGATGTGGCCGATTGCGACGCAAGCAGGCAATAGGCCGACAGCAGCGCCGTGCCGCCGCATGCCACGAGCCATAACCGGCGCATGCCCATCAGCATGATGCCGGCATAGGCGAAATAAAGGCCGAGCGAGGCATAAAAGCCCAGCTGGTTTTTCGAGGCGAACGCGCCGACAAAGCTGTAGGTGCCATCGAGCGGATCGAAATGGTAGACGCCGAACAGCATGGAATAGGCGAGCACCACGGCGCAGCCGGCAATCACGCCGCGCACGAGCGTCTTCACACTCAGCGTGCGCATGGCAATGAGCGCGCAGATGATGTGGGTCAGATACTGGATGGCCGTGCGCAGCGAAACACCCGGCGCCGGTGACCAGAATACCGACAGGAAGCAGAAGCCGGAAAAGGCAAAAATCCAGAACGAACGCGCCGGGTTTCCCAGCACGCGCTTGTAGTCGAGCATCACCAGCGGCAGCCAGACGGCGTAATAGCCAAGGATCGACACCTGGCCGAACCGGCTCGAATAGGCAAAGACGAACAGCGACAGCATCACTGCCGCCGTGCCGTACAGCGCGTTCTCGTCCGGTTCTATCAGGGTGGCCTTGGCTATCTTCATGGGCGTTACTGCATCAGCAGTTCGGAGGTAACCTTAATCACGTCACCGGGTTGCAGCTTCATCGTTTCGTCGGCGGCAATTTCCTTCGGGCCGGTGCCTTCATCGCGCACGATCGAATAGCGGATGTTGGCGGCCGTCCCGTGCGGATCGAACTTCAACGCTTCGGCAGACTGTGCCAGCGCTTCCGCCACCAGCTGCTGGTTGGTGCCGATCTGCAGGTTCAGCTTTTCCATTTCGGCTTCGGTGTCCTGCATGTCCTTGGCGCGCTGCGCCTCCCAGTCATTGCGCAGGTTGATCTCGTCCTGGTCGGCCTGGCTGATCTGCTGCTTGGCCCGCAGCGAATTGGTGTCGATGTCGAGAAGGGTCGACTGCACCTCGGCGGCGCGCTCCTCGCTGGAGAGCATCCGGGAACTGAGCGCCAGTCCCTGATCGCTGAGGCGGCTGATCTTTTCGCGGTCCTTTTCTGCAATATCCAGCTGGCGGGTCTGGGTCTCGGTCTTGCGCTGCAGGGATTCCACCTCGCTCTGCAACAAGGCCTTCAGGTCTGCCAGCGCCTTCAGCTGCAACTCGTACCGGTCACGGCGCTGTTTCATCAGCGCCGTTTCGCTGCGGATCAACTCTGCAGCGTTCTGAACCTTTTCCAGTTCCGCCGGCATCTTGATCTCGTCTGCGCCGGACATTTCGGCTTCCAGCCGGGCGTGACGGGCAATCAGCCGCGCCCGCTGGCTGTCATAAACGGCAAGATCGCCCTTTGCATTGATGAAATCGCGGGCAAACCGCTGCCCGCTGTCGGAGCGGCGCAAGCCGCCGCCAAGGCTGATCGCCTTCAGCACGGTGAGGTTTGGCGAATACGGATATTCGCCCGGCGTCTGCACGTCTCCGGACAGGAAAACCGGCCGGAACTCGGCCACTTCGACCGATGCGGAGGGCAGGTTGCGCAGGGCGAACTGCTGTTGCAACTTGGCGCCGATTTCGGTCGCCACCTCGGCCGGCGTGCGCCCTGCGGCATCCAGGTTTCCGATGAAGGGCAAGGACAGGGCGCCCGAAGCGCCGATGCTGTAATCGCCGCTCAGCGCATCCCAGCTTTTGACGACACCTTCGGCAGGCTGCCATTCGGCAACGCGGATGCGCAGCTTGTCCATCACGCCAAGCTTGTAGGCCTGCTCGTCTGCCATGGCCCCGCCGGCCATCATCACCGTCATGCCGGCCATGAGGCAGGCGATGAGGCGTCGGGAACCGGTTTTCTGCGTCGAGCGTGGTTTCACCAGCATTGAATATCCCTGGTTGATGGCGGACAAATGACGCCGAATAAAATTCGACGTCGCCCGCCGTTCATTGGAACAGAGGAGGATACGGACCGCGTGGTTTGAACCAGACGCGGCCGGAATGTACCGGATGAGATCAGTAACTTCCGCGCGACATGCAGACGGCGGGGATGGTCTTCAGGATGATCGACATGTCGCGCATCAACGACCAGTTCTGGACATAGTGCGTATCGAAGGCGATACGGCTTTCATAAGAAACGTCATTGCGGCCGCTGATCTGCCAGAGACCGGTAAGGCCCGGGCGTGTGCGCAGATAAAAGACGGCAAAATTGTCGTAGAGCGTCAGTTCTTCATCAACAACCGGGCGCGGTCCAACGATGCTCATCTCGCCACGGATAACGTTGAACAGCTGCGGCAGTTCATCAAGGCTGAGCTTGCGCAGGACGGCGCCGACCGCCGTGACGCGCGGATCATCCTTCAGCTTGCGGGTGGCCCGCCACTCGGCGGCCGCTTCAGGGTTGTTGTGCAGGTATTTGCGCAGCACCTCGTCGCCGTTCATCACCATGGTGCGGAACTTGAGGCATTTGAAGCTGCGGCCATTGTGACCCACGCGAGTGTGGCCATAAAAAACCCGGCCGCCATCGGTGAACTTGACGAGCGCCATGATCATCAGGAAGAGCGGGCTGAACACCACCAGGGCAACCATTGCCGTGGTGAGGTCGAAAGCGCGTTTGGCGACGCCGCCTGTGGGAAAGGCGAAGTGCGTGTCGTCAGGTGCGGTAAGCGGCGAAATTGCCGATCGTGTCGCGGACTTCATAGAGAGAACTCCATTGGTGGTGCGAGTGGTCGGTGCCATTGCGGCGCATCATGTGCCGTCGGATGAGACAATAATTGTGTGTTTGGAATTTGTTTCCAGTTATTTTTTTATGGCGAGCGCCGCAGGCTGTGCCATTTTGGGGTAATGCATGTCCCAAAGCGGGGCGATGCTTTGCCGATGCCGAATGAAGATTCCCCTGAATTCAAAGATCTACTGTCCTGTTTCGGGCGCGTGTAGTCTTTCCGGCTCCGAGGGCGGGGACTATCTCAGCTGATCAGGTGAGCGACTTGGCCGCCGCTGGGGGATGTTTCCTTGTCATGTCCGATTCAGCCTGCGGAATAACTGTCAGCCGCTCATTTTTGTGCAGCGCAATGTTTATGTTGCATCGCAATGAGGCATTCGCCGGCTTTCGTTTCTGTGTAACAAATTTTGATCGGAAAAGCGGTGTCAACCGATTGAAACGGGCCTGCCGGAGCCGCTGGATGGTTTAATGCGGCAGGAATCGGGCATAAGCTCGCAAGGGCGCTCCACGAAGTCATTACCAAATATTCATGGAAGACGCCCACAGACATGTGATAACGCTTGGTCCCTGTTTTGCTATAATTCGGACCGGACAAGCAGAAATGGTGACGCGGTTACGACGCGAAACCAAGTGCCGGGAGGTTGGTATCATGTATGGACCACGTGTCATTGCCAGCATGTCGATCGTGCTGGTCGTGTTTGCCGTTGCCACCTACTTCCTGCAGGGCTCTGCTGTTGCGACCTTGTGGCAAACAATTCTCTGCGCGATCCTTCTCCAGGCCGGTTACTTCGTGTGCATCCTGTTTCTGGTCTCGCGCGAACGTGCGGCGCGTGTGCGCAAGGCGGCGGAAAGCGGCAATGTCGCGCACAGTGGTGAAAATGGACTGTCCGGCGACATGGGCACTGCGGCCCCGCACTTGAAGGTCAGCGATCGGTAGGTTCAGGTCTCAGCCGCCGCAATTTTGCTGCAGGTGCTTCCATATCCTGGCAAATATCCTAGTTTCGTATCGAGCGATCGATCGCAACGGAGACTGCCATGGCCATCAACCTCACCGACAAGGTCTGCGTCATCATCGCGGCCAAGGATGCCGCCGATACGATCGGCAAGGCGATTGCGTCTGCGCTGCGGGAGCCGGCGGTCGGCGAAGTGGTCGTGGTCGATGATGGCTCGTCGGACGCAACGGACGCTGCCGCCCGTTCGGCCGATGATGGAAGCGGGCGGCTCGTCATTGCCCGTTTCGATAAAAATCGCGGCCCATCGGCCGCGCGCAACCACGCCATCGATATCTCCACCTCTCCGCTGATCGGCATTCTGGATGCGGATGATTTCTTCTTTCCCGGACGTTTTGCCGCCATGCAGGCGGAAGCAGACTGGGACCTGATCGCCGACAATATCGGCTTCATCCACCACGATCCCTCGCTTGCCATCGAACCCGAGCGGTTCCAGGCGCGTACGCGACAATTGTCGCTGATCGATTTCGTCGAGGGCAATATTTCCAAACGCGGCGTCAAACGCGGCGAGATCGGTTTTTTGAAACCGGTGATCCGCCGTGAATTCATGCGCTCTCACAGCCTGCGTTATAACGAGGATCTGCGGCTTGGTGAGGATTACGATCTTTATCTTCGCGCCCTTGCCCATGGCGCCCGCTACAAGGTGATCGATCATTGCGGTTATGGCGCTGTGGTGCGAGCAAACTCCTTGAGCGGCGCGCACCGCACAGACGACCTGCGCCGGCTCTACGAGGCCGAGCGGACGGTTCGCCTGAAGCCCGGTCTGTTGAAGCCTGAGGAAGCGCGTGTCGTGCGCCGCCACGAGCGCCACATCAAGGCGCGTTATGATCTACGCCACATCCTTGATCTGAAGGCGCGCGAGGGCAAGGCGTCGGCCATCCGCCATCTGCTGACGCATCCGTCTTCAGCGCCGGCCGTGATTTCAGGCGTGCTCGCTGACAAGCTCGAGGCCCGGGCCGGCAAGGGCCGGCAAAACCAGCCACCGGTGCCGCCCGGCAAGCTGCGTTACCTGCTACCGGGCGTGCCCGTCGCCCAGCGCTAAGGTGTCCGGCGGCGTCCCAAGGATGCGCCGCCGGTGCTGGTTCATCGAACGTCTAAGCCGACAGGTAGTCGCGCCGGACGCCATCGAGGACGTCGCAAAAACGCGCCTTGCGTTCCTCCAGCCGCCCATCCGGTGAAAGCTGCGGTTCAGCCCGACTTGCCTGCCAGAGCGCAAGCGTTGAAGGCGCGGCCAGCATCTGCTTGGCAGCCGTGCGCAGCATGGTTTTAGCGCCCTGCGGTGCGGCCGTTTTCGGCTGTTCCAGCGTTGCGGTCTCGGTCGCAGCCGGCATGGCCGTTGTCTCCGGGGAATGTTCGCCGGCCGGGAACTTTAGGCCCCAGAAACGGGATTGCTTCTGCACAGCTTCGGCACGCGTCGAGACCGGCACATAACGCGGCGCATAGGTGGCGCCGACGGTGTTTGCCCAATCCGTCCACTTGAAGCTGTTGATGGAGCGCGAGGTGCTGACGGCAATCCACGGCACGCGAAACGCATCCGCAAGGATCGCGCCATGCATGGATTCGGCCACGATCAGTTCCGACTGCGCGATTTTGGCAATCACGTCCTTGGCTTCGCCGCGCGGGTCGAGATAGGTCAGGCCCGCCGGCTCGCAGACATTCTGCCAGATGCCGAACTCCGCCGATTCCCAATGCGGGATGAAGGTTTTCTTGAACTTTTTCGGCAGGTTCTGGAATTCCGGCATGTCGGTGACCATGACGGCGGGGTCGATGATGCCCATCTCAGGGGAAAGGCCAAGCTTTGCGGCTGTCAGCGGCCCGCGCACACAGCGCACGTCCCATTCGGCGGGGTTGGAGATATCGGGCGGGGTGCCATAACCATAACCGCTGCCGATCACCAGCTTGCGGATCCCTGTCGGCAGAAGGACGGGGTTCAGCACGGTTCCAACGCCCACCAGCAACGTGTCCGGATGGGTGTCACGCAGGCCGGGCAGCAGGAAATCCCACAGCCAGAGGTTCAGGTCATCACCGAAATTGCCGTGATGGGATTCCCAGAAGTAAGGCTTCATGTTGCGGTCCTCGGGGTCCGTTCGGGTGAAAGGGGAAGGCGGCCCATCAGCGCGCGCCTTTCAGTTTTCCGGTGCCAAGCTCCAGCACCGTCTTCAGAAGTGCCGGGTCGCGCCAGGCCCAGCGGGCGAGCGTCGAAAGATCCGGCACCTTGCGGCGCCGCACGAGCCCGGCCTGGCTCCATAGCGCCTGGCGGCGCGCAGTGTTTTTATAGGACGCGATCGAGGCGACATCGTTCGGACGCCTTGAAAAGCGCTGTTCCAGCCGGTCGAGCGCCACCCAGGTGTTGAACTGCTGGCGCAGGAACTGCGGCGACTGGTTGTCGATGCTGTGGAAGATGTTGATGCCGCGCCCGCGTCCCGCGCCGGCATCGTCGCAAAGCACCGGACGTTTTGCCGCCAGAATGCAGTCGCAGAAGAACAGCACGTCCTCCGCCGCCAGCCGCAGCACCGGATCGAACCGCACGGTCTCGAAAATCTGGCGGCCGATCACCATGCAGGAGAGGTGCAGGAAGCTCCAGTTCTTCAGCATGGTGCTGGCGAGATCCGGCACTTCCAGCACCAGCGGCTTTTCCATTACCGGGTGCGCACCGGCTTCTTCCTGAAGTTTCGACATGCCGAAATGGTAATAAAAATCCTCGTCCGCCTGCATCGAGGCCCAGTAGCAATCGGCGCCAAGGCCAGTGAGGGCCTTATGGGCATTTTCCAGATGCGTCGGCAGCCAGATGTCGTCGGAATCGAGGAAGGCGGCAAATTGCGTGGAGGCCGGGATGTTGTCGAGCCCGGTGTTGCGGGCGCCGCCCGGTCCGCCGTTCGGCTGTTTGATCAGCGTGATCCGCTCCCGCTCGAGAGCGCTTAATCCCTCCAGTTCCTGTTCGCCAGGATAGGGGGATTCATCATCGACCACGATGATATCGAAATCCGTATAGGTCTGCACAAAAATGGACCGCAGGGCGCGCATCAGGACGCCTGCTTCTTTCTGGTAGAACGGAATGATCACCGTGAAGGTCGCCATGATTTGCCCTGCTTTCAAAAGACATGAGACAGCCCGGCTTGTGCCAGGAAGCTCCGGTTAAGCGGCGCCGCATGCGCGCTTTTCTGCCGCAACAGCCGGCAGAAGAAGACACCCGCATGATGCATCGAGCCTCTCGCGTGCCTCATCCCCGCGCCAGAAAGCCTATTCTTTCAGGCTGAAATTTGTCCGTTTTTTGCACTGCGGCAAGAGGGGCGGAAGAAGACAGTGATGTTCGGCATTTTCAGTTCAGCCAATGTGTTTCATTTTCATTCATGCGTGTCAATTTCGGACGAGATCTGGCCACGAAAACGCCGATGCCGCGATCACGTAGCATTTTTGCCACATTTATGCCGTAATTTGCGGTGGTCTTTGAGACTTACAACGGTAATCTGTCACGAGATCGGTTTTATGACGATGCTTGTGTCGAAAAATGGAACAGGAGGAATGGTCTCAGCCCACGCCGGATTACCCTTGGATTTCAGGCTTTTTGCCGGCGCGCAGGCGTAATTTTTAAAGGGTCAACGCAGTTCACCGCCATCAGGAGGGCATTCCCGTCTTGAGTTTTTGCTGCACTGCCACATTTTCCCCGAAACTGGGCAGCATGCTTTGGCTTGAAGGGCCGACGTCTGCTCTGGTTGAAATTCGGTTGCGGGGGAGGCGCAACCCAAGAGGGGTCATAGATATGCCTGTCGATCAGAACATATCCTCCCGCATCAACCTGATGCGTATTCTCCTGATCAGCGGCATCGTGTTTGTTCACGTGCCGTATGATGCCGATGCCAGCCCGTTCGTTGAGCCGAACGGAGTTTTCGACTGGTTTCGGGTTTTCCTGGGTGAGAGCCTGTTTCGCATCGGCGTGCCGTGCCTCAGCGCCATTTCAGGCTATCTCCTGTTTCACAAGGGACTGGAAACGTTTGATTATCGCCGCACGCTGGTCTCAAAGGCCCGCACCGTTCTGGTGCCCTTCCTGCTGTGGAATTTCGCGGTCCTTGCCTTCGTGCTGCTCATTCAGCGTTTCGGCATGGGCATCGGTTATTTTCCCGATCTTCAGGCGTCTTCCGCCATGGATTGGATGGACCACGCATTGGCACTGAACGATTTCCCGATCAACCTGCCCTTGTATTTCCTGCGCGACCTGATGGTGTGTATCCTGCTGTCGCCGGTCCTTGTTTTTCTTGTCCGGCGCGCGCCGGCGCTCACGCTCGGCGTCCTGTTTGCGATTGCCGTCTTTCCGGCTCTCACCTCAGGCATCGTGCTGAAGCAGTCGATTCTCTTCAGTTTCACCCTGGGGATATTTTTTGCGCTCTATCGCGTCGATCTGAAATATCTCGACCCGTATGCGCTGCCCATTGCAGCGCTGGTGCTGGTGCTGGCAGCCGTCCTGGCACTCGGTCTCTTCAACACCGGGCCGGACTATCCGGAAACGCTCAACATCCTGCGCAATACGCTGGCAATGTTAGGCGCCATCGGCGTTTGGCTGCTGTCTGCCCCCCTTATCCGCACGCGTGCCGGCCAGCGCATGGCCAATTCCGGCAGCCTCAGTTTCTGGACATTCTGTGCCCATTATCCGCTTCTGGTGCTGTTGTGGATGGTGTGGAACCGCCATGCCGGTGCCGAGCTTTATCCGATTTTTTACATAACCTCCGTCCTCGTCACCTTTGCCGCCCTTATCATCAGCAACCGTCTGGCTCTTCAGTTCGTGCCGGGCCTGTATGGGGTTTTGACCGGCAGCAGAGGCCGTCGCAAGCCTCCGTCTGGTCCGGCGTCGCGCAGGGAAGGCGAGACGCTTGGGAGCCGCAACGCTGCGGCCACACAACAACAGAGGTAGAGAATGACCCATTTTGTAGACATGTTTCGCAAGACCGTCGTGACTGCCATGGTCCTATGTGCGCCCATTGCCGCACCGGCCGCCATGGCACAGACGACGGGAGCCTCCTTTGTCGAAAGCTTCGACAAGCTCGATACGTCCTTCTGGTACATCTCGGACGGCTGGAACAATGGCGCCCACCAGAACTGCACGTGGTCGAAGGATGCGATCACGGTGGCAAACGGCCAGCTGGTGCTCGATTTCCGCCAGAAGCAGACTGCCGACCGGGCCTATACCTGCGGCGAGATCCAGACGCGCCAACGTTACGGTTATGGCACCTACGAAATTCGCATGAAGGCGGCCACCGGTTCCGGCCTCAACTCGGCCTTCTTCAGTTATATCGGCCCGACCGACAAGCAGCCGCATGACGAGATCGATTTCGAAGTGCTCGGCAAGAACACCAATCAGGTGCAGGTCAACCAGTATATTTCGGCCAAGGGCGATAACGAGAAGCTGATTGCGGTGCCGGGCGGGGCCGACAAGGCCTTCAACAACTATGCCTTCATCTGGGAAAAGAACCGGCTGCGTTATTTCCTCAACGGCAAGCTGGTCCACGAGGTCACCGATCCCGCGAAGATCCCGACGCATCCGCAGAAGATCTTTGCCAGCCTCTGGGGCTCCGACACCTTCAAGGACTGGATGGGCACCTTTGCCTATAACGGCCCGGTTTCGATGCAGGTGGACCGCATCGCCTTCACCGCACCCGGCGAAAAATGCAAGTTCGAGGGCTCCGTCCTCTGCACACTGAACTGAGCCGCTTCTTCGGCTTTGCCACCATGGTTTAACGCCTTCCTTCGGGGCGACTGGAGTTGGACGACGTGACGTTGAACGTTCTTTATCTCGCCCACGATCTGTCCGATCCGGCGATCCGCAGACGGGTTATCATGCTGAAGGCCGGCGGCGCTGAAGTGACCGTCGCCGGCTTCCTGCGCGATGAAAACCGGCTGGCGAACGAGCCGGGCATTCGTCTTGTCGTGCTGGGGGAAACGGCGGATGGCCGCCTTGGCCAGCGTATGGCGGCCGTCCTCAAGGCGCGGTTTTCGTTGTCTCGCCTGCTTGCCGGCATCGACAGGCCGGATGTCATCCTTGCGCGAAACCTCGAAACCCTGGCGCTTTCAGGCGCCGCTTCCAGCCTTTTCGGCGCAACCGTGCCTGTCGTCTACGAGTGCCTCGATATTCACCGCCTGCTGCTCGACCGGGGGGCAAAGGGCATGGCACTGCGCGCGGCCGAAGGTGCTTTCGGCCGCTCCGCCCGCCTGCTGATCACCAGTTCTCCGGCTTTCGTCGATCATTATTTCAAGCCGCTGTCGCGCCTCGACCTGCCGGTCATGCTCCTGGAAAACAAGGTGCTGGAGCTTTTGGCCCCGGCAAATCCTGAACCACCGCAGATGCGCCCGCCGGCACCCGGCGCCCCGTGGCGCATCGGCTGGTTCGGCGCCATCCGCTGCCAAAAATCCTTCGCTATCCTCAGCCGGTTTGCGCAGCAGATGAAGGGCAATGTCGAAATCGTCATTCGCGGGCGGGTTTCGCCCAAAGAGTTTCCGGATTTCGAGGCGATGGTCGCCGCCGCGCCGCATGTGTCCTTTCACGGCACCTATCGCAACCCGGAGGAACTGGCCGCGATCTACAATGAGGTGCAGTTCGTCTGGGCGATCGACTTTTTCGAGGAAGGGCTGAACTCCGAATGGCTTTTGCCGAACCGGCTGTATGAGGGTGCGCTGCACGGCGCCGTGCCGATTGCGCTGTCCTCGACCGAAACGGGACGGTTCCTTGCCCGGCGCGGACTTGGCCTTCTGCTGCAAAAGGCTGACACGGACACGCTTGAGCGGCAGTTCATGGACATGACGGTCGAAACCTACCGCGCCCTCTTCGAAACGCTTGCCGCCACCGACCGCAACCAGTGGATCACCGGCCCCGCCGATTGCGAGGCGCTGGTGCGCCAGCTTGCCTTCCTGTCCAGCAAGGCAGCGTCAGCGGTGAGTATTGGCATGCCGTTACCCCTGCGATCGGAGGGTTGATCATGACATTGCCGATCTTGCCCGAGATGAAAACCCTTGTCGTTATTCCCTGCCTCAACGAGGCCGCCCATATCGAACCGCTGCTGCGCCAGTTGAACACGGGGCGCGGCAATCATGACATGCTGATTGTCGTCGCCGATGGCGGCAGCACGGATGGCACGCGCGCCATCGTGTCCGGCCTCATCGAGGAAATCGATGATCTCGTGCTTTTGACCAATCCGCGCCGCATCCAGAGCATTGCCGTCAATCTGGCGGTTGCGGAATACGGCGATGGACGCGATTACCTGATCCGCATCGATGCCCATGGCGATTACCCCGCCGATTATTGCGCCGCCCTGTTGCAGGAGGCCGCTGATACCGGGGCCGATTCCATCGTCGTCGGCATGAAGACGGTGGGTTTTGGTACCTTCCAGAAGGCAACGGCGGTGGCGCAGAATTCCAAGCTCGGCAATGGCGGCTCCAAACACCGCGCCGGCAGCGCCGGCCACTGGATCGATCACGGCCACCACGCGCTGATGCGCATCGAGGCGTTTCGCACCGTCGGCGGTTACGACGAGAGCTTTACCCATAACGAGGATGCGGAACTGGATTTTCGCCTGCGCAAGGCAGGTTTTCGCATCTGGATGACCGGGCGCACCTTCATGACCTATTATCCGCGCTCGCGCCCCTTGGCGCTCTTCCGGCAATATCTCGGTTATGGCCGGGGCCGGGCGCGCAATCTGTTGAAGCATCGGTCCGTTCCGAAACTGCGCCAGGCGTTGCCGCTCGCCGTCATGCCGGTTGCACTTTTTGCGCTGTTTTCCGTCTTCCACTGGCTGGCGGCCGTGCCGCTTCTGGCATGGGCAGGCGTCTGCCTCGCCTATGGCGCCGGGATTACCCTGTCCAGGCGCGATCCCCTCGGCCTTCTCGCCGCCATTTCGGCCATGATCATGCACCTTGCCTGGTCCACCGGCTTCTGGCTGGAACTTTTACGCCTCCGACCGCGAAGGGCTGCCGCATGAGAGACGACCGCGATCAATCCCTCGTTTATGTCGATATCGGCATCTGCACGTTCCGTCGCCCGGAACTGGAGGCGACATTGCTGTCGCTGTTCCTGCTCGTCGTGCCCGCCGGCACCCGCGTGCGGCTGATCATTGCCGATAACGATGAAACGCCGAGTGCTTCGGCGCTGGTGGAAGGTCTTCGCCGCCGCTCGCCGTTCGATATGCTTTATGTCCACTGCCCGAAATCCAACATCTCGATTGCCCGCAATGCCTGCCTTGCGGCGGCCGAGGGCGATTATCTCGCCTTTATCGATGACGACGAGACGGCAACGCCGGAATGGCTTGCCGATCTTCTCTCGACGGCAACGGCCACCTCGGCCGATGCCGTTCTGGGTCCGGTCCGGGCGATTTATGACGATGCGGCGCCGGCCTGGATGAAGAGCGGCGATTTCCACTCCACCCTGCCGGTCTGGGTCGGGCCGTCGATCCGCACCGGTTATACCTGCAACGTGCTGCTCGACATGCGCTCGCCGCGCATCAGAGGACGGCGGTTTGCGCTGGCGCTTGGCCAGAGCGGCGGCGAGGACACACATTTCTTCACCGAAGTCACCGATGCCGGCGGCATCATCGCCTATGCCGAAAAGGCTGTGCTTTACGAACCCGTGCCGCCCAAGCGCGCGCAGCTGGGCTGGCTGATGAAGCGCCGCTTCCGCTCCGGCCAGACGCATGGCCGCATTCTGGGTGCAAAAACCTCGCTCATTGGGCGCGTGGCGCAGGCCGGCCTTGCCGGTCTGAAGGCCGGTTTCTGTGGTGCTGCCGCTTTGGCATCGCTGTTTTCACCCATCGCGCGCAACCGTTATGCGCTGCGTGCCATGCTGCATCTGGGCGCCATCAGCGGCATTTTTGGCATGCGCGAAATCCGGCAATACGGATCGATGGAGGCTGCATGAACATCGATGCCCAGTCGCAGGACAGCTTCCCGGATGTCAGCTTCGTCATTGCCGCCTACAATGCGCGTGAGACGATCGGGCGTGCAATCGACAGCGCGCTTGCGCAGGTCGGCGTCTCCGTCGAGGTGATCGTCATCGATGACTGCTCGAGCGATGGCACGGCCGAACTGGTGCGCTATTATGGCGATCCGCGGGTCAAACTGATCGAGATGGTCAGCAACGGCGGGCCGAGCGTTGCCCGCAACACGGGCTTTGCGGCAGCGACCGGCCGCTGGATCGCCGTTCTCGATTCCGACGACGAGGTGAAGAAGAACCGCTCGGCCGCGATGATTGCCTGCGCAAGCCGCCTGGAAGCCGATATCGTGGTCGACAATCTGGATGTGGTAAAGCCGGGGGAACCTGTGGTGACCATGTTCCCGGAGCGCGAACTGCAGCACCGGCCTTCGCTGACGCTTGCCGAGTTCATCGATTCCAACGTCATCTTCAAGTCCACCTTCAACTTCGGTTACATGAAGCCGATGTTTTCGCGGGCGTTTTTGACGGTACATGGCCTGCGTTTCGATGAGAGCCTGCGCATCGGCGAGGATTACCTGCTGCTGGCATCCGCGCTTGCAAGCGGCGGCCGCTGCGCCGTGGAGCCGAGCGTCGGTTATGTCTATCACATCCGCGAGGGCTCGATCTCGCGCGTGCTGGAACCGCGGCATGTCAGCGCCATGATCGATGCCGACAGGGGTTTTGTCGAAACCTTTCCGCTCGATGCCAAGGCGCGGCGGGCGCAGGAACGTCGCAGCCGCAGCCTTGTCGAAGCGGGCGCTTTTCTGTCGCTGGTATCGGAGATCAAGCGCCGCTCGCTGGCCGGCTGCCTGAAAGTTGCCATCGCCCATCCCGGCGCGCTGCGCCACCTGAAAATGCCGATTGCCGCGCGCCTGCGCCGCGTCATCGGTTCCGCCACACGTCCTGCCAAGGCGTCATCCTGATTATCTCCCTCGCGTCGAGGGACGCCAAAGGATCTTTCTGATGGACCACATCAACCTTCGTTCGAAGACGTTTCCGGGCGCAAACCGGGATCAGGACTCGTTCATCGATCTGGACCGGCTGTTTTCCGCGCTGATGCGGCGGATCCGGCTGATTGGCCTCTGCGTGATTGCCGCCATGGTGCTGGCCGGGCTTTATCTCCTGATGACGCCGCCGGCCTATACCGCCATGACGCAGATCCTGATTGACGAGAACCTGTCGCGGTATGCCGAGAATGAAACCGACATCCAGTCGGCCCAGCAGATCGACAACCGCATGTCGAGCGCGGTGGAAATCCTGAAATCGAAGGCGCTGGCGCTTCGGGTTGCCGATGATCTGAAGCTTGCCGACAATGCGCTGTTCCTCGATCCACCGGAATCGCCCGTCGGACTTCTGAAGGGCAGCGTGAAGAGCATCGTCGGCCTCCTGAAACCGTCCGATCCGCCGGTTTCCGAAGAGGCGGCCCGCAACGGTCGCCGCGAAAAGGCTTCTGCCATCCTGCAGCAATCGCTCGACGTCAACCGCGTCGGGCGCAGTTCAGTGATCGCCATTGCCGTACAGTCGCCGCAGCCGCTTTTGTCGGCGCAGCTCGCCAAAGCCTATGCCACCGCCTACCTCACTGAACAGCTAAGCGCCAATTTCAACGCGACCGAACGCGCTTCCGACTGGCTTCAGGAGCGCCTGACGGACCTTAACCAGCGCTCGCAGCAGGCCGCGATGGCGGTCGAGGAATACAAGATCAAGAACGGCCTGATTTCGCCGCGCGGCGAACTTCTCTCGGCCCAGCAGCTGTCGGATCTCACCAGCCAGCTGATCGTGGCGCAGGCGGATACCGCGACCGCTTCGGCCCGCTTCAACCAGTACAAGGCGATTGTCGATCAGGGGGCGGAGGCCGCCGTCAACAACGCCATCGTCTCCTCCACGGATGGTGGCAATTCGGTCATCCAGGATCTGCGCAAGCGCTACCAGTCGGCCTCCGAGCGCGAGCGCACCGTGGAAGAACAGTTCGGCGCCGATCATCCGCAGGCAAAGCTTCTGGCCACCCAGAAGGCCGACATCGCCCAGCAGATCTTTCGCGAATTGCAACAGATGACGTCCGGCTTCCGCAACGATTATGAAGTGGCAAGCTCGCGCGAAAAATCGCTGCGCGACAGCATTGATCGTTTGGCCGGCAGCAATTCGCAGGCCAATGTATCCGTCGTGCAACTTCGCGAGCTGGAACAGAAGGCGGCGTCGCTGAAGACGATGTACCAGACCTATCTCGACCGTTTCGAACAGGCGACGCAGCAGCAGTCCTTCCCCATCGCCAAGGCCCGCGTCATCTCCGAGCCCGGCGTGCCAACGGCACCCTCCAGCCCGAAGAAGACCATGACGATGGCGCTATCCATCGTGCTCGGCCTGTTCGTCGGCGGTGGCCTTGCAACCGTGCTGGAACTGAAGGAACGCTCGTTCCGCCTCGGGCATGACGTGCGCAGCCGGTTGGGTCTGCGCTTCCTCGGGTATATTCCGCTGCTGCGCTCCAAACGCGCGCGGGAAATGGAAGCGGCAAAAGCCAAGGCCCGCAAGGAAAAGGCTCCGAAGCCCGAACCTGAGAACGATCAGGCAGCCCTTGAGGATGCGGCGCGGTTTGCCAAAAGGCTGACGCGCGTGGCCGTCGATCATCCGCGCTCGGCTTTTGCCGAAACGCTGCGCAACGCCAAGCTTGCCTGCGATGTGGCACTTCCCAACCGCGAATGCCGGGTGATTGCCGTCATCTCGGCGCTGTCGGGCGAGGGGAAATCCACGGTGGCGGCCAATCTGGCGAGCATGCTCGGCGCGATGAACAAGCGCACCCTGCTTCTGGATGCCGACCCGACCGCTGGCGGATCGAGCATCGTTCTTGAGACCGAACCGGAAAACGGCCTTCTGGAAGTGCTGCGCGGCGATGCGCCCTGGACGAGCGCGATCACCATCGATTCCAAGGCAAATCTTGCCGTGCTGCCGATTGCCTCGAAAAACAATGCCCTGCCGCACACCAGCGAGCTTCTGGCATCGCCGGAAATGGGAAGGTTGATGGAAACGGTCAGCAGCCGTTTCGAATATATCGTCGTCGATCTGGCGCCGCTCGTGCCCACCATCGATGCCAAGGCTTTTTCGCCTTATGTCGACGCCTATCTCTTCGTCGTGGAATGGGGGGAAACGCCGGTGAAGCTGGTCGACAGCATTCTGGAAGCCGAACCCGGCATCGCTGCCAAGACGGTCGGCGTCATTTTGAACAAGACCGACATGGACGAACTGGCAAAGTATTCCGATGCCGGCGCGCCGGAGCGTTTTCGCGCTCGCGGCATGGCCTATCATCCGGATGAACCCGTCGCACTCTGATCGTAGCCAGCGCCGTCACTGGCTTGCGGTGATGGCGCCGTAAAACACGATGAACAGGTAAAGACTGAAGGCCCCCACCGCAAAGATGATGAAAAACGTCACGAGGCCGCTGCCTGCGCGGCGCTTTTGGCGCTGCGTGGCCGGGCTGTCTTCCGGTTGTGCGATCGGATCATTGAGAGGTGTCTTGGTCATCACGTGCCGCCTTTTCTGTCGGGGAGGTAACCGGCAGCGGCAGGCGTGGTTCCGTCACGGCTTAGGAATTCGAATTTTTGTGCGATCGCAAAAGTGCCATCGCGCGGCTTGTCCTGCAGGACGAAGGCAGCGGGTGAAACGGCTCAGCCCTGCTGCCGGCGCTGGCGCAGAAGGTAGACGATGGCGCCGATAGACATGGCGGCAAGCGCATACCACGTAAAGGCATAAACGAGATGGCTGTTGCGGAAGGACACGACGGTCAGCCCACCGATGGGAAGCCCGCCGGGGTTTTCCGTTGCGTCCGCATCGATGAAATAGGGCGCAACTGTCCCAAGCTGGCGTGCGGCGGCAATGGCTGTCACGTCGCGCGAATACCAACGGTCGCCGGCAGGATCGTTTGCCCGCAGAAAGCCGCCGCCCGGTTCGCTCATGCGCAGCAGGCCGGTCACCTGTGTCTCGCCTGAAATCTCTCCGGCCTGACGCGCCGCCGCATCGCGCCTGTCCATCGGCACAAAGCCGCGATTGATGAGAATGGTGCCCCGGTCGCGCGTCTGAAGCGGGGTCACCACCCAAAAGCCGGGGCCGCGTTCGGTGACCGCCTGGACGAGCGCTTCCTTGTCGTTGAGAAAGGTGCCGCTTGCCGTCACCCGGCGGTACTCGTCATCGGCCGCGTTGATCGAGGGCCAGTCCGTGGGGGAGGGGGCCGGAACCGCTGGCGCATGGATGCGCGCATCGACGCGGGCGATCAGGTCCAGTTTCCAGAACAGTCGCTGCACCTGCCAGGTGCCGAGCGCCAGGAAGACAAGAACAAGGCCCGCCATCACAAGGGCGAAGGCGGTGTAACGCTTGCCGGAGTGGGGACGGGCCTCGGGTTCCATTTTCATATCCTTCAGCGAGGCGGCCTTAGCGTCCAGGCCACCTCGCATGCCGGTTACGGCATGTTCTTCATCATTTCCGGGTTCATCGGCATCATGTTGGTGTTCAGATGATGCATGACCCAGAGCGAGCCCGAAAGAGCGATGACGACGACAACGATGGTGAAGATCAGCGCCAGCATGGTCCAGCCGCCTTCCGACTTCGAATTCATGTGCAGGAAATAGACCATATGGACGACGACCTGCACGGCGGCAAATGCCATGACGATAGCAGCCGTCAGGGCCTTGCTGTCCAGGACGTCGGCCATCACCAGCCAGAACGGGATGGCGGTCAGAATAACCGCCAGCACGAACCCTGTCATGTAGCTCTTGAAGCTGCCATGGGCGGCTTCATGCCCGTGGCTCTGGGCGTGGTGCGTGTTGTGCGCGCTTTCCTGCGCCGGTGCATGGGGGTGCGAACTCATCCGATCACTCCGATCAGGTAAACGAGGGAGAAGACGCCGATCCAGATCACGTCAAGGAAGTGCCAGAACATCGACAGGCACATCAGGCGACGACGGTTGGGCTCGATCAGTCCGTGTTTTGCCACCTGCGCCATCAGCGTCACCAGCCAGATGCAGCCGAAGGTAACGTGCAGACCGTGCGTGCCGACCAGCGTGAAGAAGGCCGACAGGAAGGCCGAACGCTGCGGGCCGGCGCCTTCGTGGATCAGATGGCTGAACTCGTAGAGTTCGATCCCGAGGAAGGCGAGGCCGAAAAGCCCGGTGATGGCAAGCCATGCCAAGGTGCCGGCCTTATCGCCCTTTTCCATCCGCAGCATGGCAAAGCCATAGGTGATGGAGGAGAAAAGCAGCATGGCGGTGTTGATCGCCACGAGCTGCAGGTCAAACAGGTCGGCAGGGGCGGGGCCGGCCGCATAATTGCGGCCGAGCACGGCATAGGTGGCGAAGAGGACTGCAAACATCAGGCAGTCGCTCATCAGATAGATCCAGAAGCCCAGCATGGTGCTGTTTTCCGGATGGTGGTCTTCCGTCAGGTAAAACTGCGGATTCTCTGCCGAAACGGCGGCTTGGTTTTCACTCATGACAATCACGCCTGTTCCGCGAGCTGCTTGGTCCGGGCATTTTCCGTTTCGACAACGGTCTCTGCCGGGATGTAGTAATCGCGCTTGTAGTTGAAGGTATGGGCGATCGAGACGATCACGATGCCGACGAAGGACAGGACGGCCAACCACCACATGTACCAGATCATGCCGACGGCAAAGGTAACGCTCAGGGCCGACAGGATGACGCCGGTGCCGGTACCGCGCGGCATGTGGATCGGCTTGAAACCTTCCAGCGGACGCACGTAACCGCGACGCTTCATGTCGTACCAGCTGTCATGGTCATGGACGACCGGGGTGAAGGCATAGTTGTATTCCGGCGGAGGCGACGACGTCGACCATTCGAGCGTGCGGGCATTCCACGGATCGCCGGTCAGGTCGCGCAGTTCCTCGCGCTTCAGATAGCTGACGACGAGCTGGATCAGGAAGGACGCGATGCCGAGGGCGATAAGGACGGCGCCGAAGGCAGCAATCACGAACCAGATCTGCAGCGAGGGGTCCTCGAAGTGGTTGACGCGGCGGGTCACGCCCATCAGGCCGAGCACGTAGAGCGGCATGAAGGCGAAGTAGAAGCCGATGAGCCAGAACCAGAAGGACATCTTGCCCCAGAACGGATCGAGCTTGTAACCGAAGGCCTTCGGGAACCAGAAATTCACGCCGGCGAGCAGGCCAAACACCACGCCGCCGATGATGACGTTGTGGAAGTGGGCAATCAGGAACAGCGAGTTGTGCAGCACGAAGTCTGCCGGCGGTACGGCAAGCATCACGCCGGTCATGCCGCCGATGACGAAGGTGACCATGAAGCCGATCGTCCACAGCATCGGCACTTCATAGCGGATGCGGCCCCGATACATCGTAAACAGCCAGTTGAAGATCTTCGCCCCTGTTGGGATGGAGATGATCATCGTGGTGATGCCGAAGAAGGCGTTTACGCTGGCGCCGGAGCCCATCGTGAAGAAATGGTGCAGCCAGACGAGATAGGACAGGATGGTGATGACAACCGTCGCGTAGACCATCGAGGCATAACCGAACAGGCGCT
>JAIXTO010000202.1 GCA_027483885.1 Rhizobiaceae bacterium | reverse complement strand
TGGTCGGTTCATCGAGCAAAAGCAGCGGGGTTTCCTGAGCCAGCACCATGGCAATCCAGGCCCGCTGCCTTTGCCCGCCGGACAGGGTTTCCACCGGCCGGTCGGCCAGATCGCCGATGGCGGCGAGAGCGAGCGCTTCGCCAACGGCTGCTTCATCCTGGCGGCTCCACTGGCTCAAAAAGCCCTGATGGGGAAAACGGCCACGGGCAACCAGGTCGAACACGCTGAGACCTTCCGGAACGGGCGGCTGCTGCGGCAACAGGCCCAGCACGCGCGCCACATGGCGGGTAGGAAACGTCGAAAGGTCGCAACCGTCGAGACGCACACATCCGTCAAGCGCCGGCAGCAGGCGAGCAAAACCCGCAAGAAGGGTCGATTTTCCAGAGCCATTGGGCCCCAGCAGAGCCGTCATGCAGCCTTCGAAAATATCAAGTTCGATATCCTGGACCACAGCCTGTCCGCCATGTCCGACGGAAAGCGCTTCTGCCGTAAGCCTGCTTCTGGTCGGCGCGTCGCCGGATCTGCTGGTCATGCTCGAAATTGCTCGCGTTGCGGAAGCGGGTTTGTCTGCATAGTTGAATGTAGTAGTCAACTATAAGCGCCCATGCTTTTTGTGTCAGGGCCCATCATCGCCGGTCCTTGCGGCCGTTAGGCTGCGCTTTCGATGCAAGGCTGGAAGTGTCGTCTGCCGCACCCTGCAGCCCGTCCTGCACTCGTCAGCTCTGCCCGCCTCCGATTAAGTCTCTGGTTTTCATTGGGAAAATCTGTAGTTTTGACCAGGCATCGCATCGGTCCATCCGACAGATCGGGCTCTTTGCCGCCTTCATGCCCGCCTCGCCGTTTCCCCCGGTCGTCACGCGCAAAACTTGACTACTACATTCCACTATAGAATGACCGGTCAGCCCAATTCAAACCACATGTGACCTTTAATGAGAATGCGCCACCATATCGCCCTGCTTTGCACGACCCTGTCGCTTGGCCTCACCTGCAATACGTTCGGCCCTGGCGCCCTGGCGCAGGACGGTGCAGCGCTTCAACTGGACCCGATCCTCATCAATGGCGAGAATGACAAGGCGGCATACAAGACCTCCCGCACCGCAACTGCAACCCGCACGCAGACGCCGGTCAAGGACATACCGCAGGCGGTGACCACCGTTGCACCGCAAGTCATCCAGGACAAGGCGGCCAACAGCCTGGACGACGCGCTGTCGGATGTCAGCGGCATCACCCAGGGAAATACCATTGCCGGCGCCAACGACGCCATCATCCGCCGCGGATTCGGCGAAAGCCGGGATGGTTCCATCCTGACCGACGGCCTTAACACGGCCCTGCCCCGCAGCTTCAACGCCACGACGGACTATATCGACGTGCTGAAGGGGCCGGCCTCCACGCTCTACGGCGTGCTTGATCCGGGCGGTATGATCAATGTGGTCACGAAGAAGCCGCAGGACAGCTTTGCCGCCGAAGCCTGGACGAAATTCTCCGCCTATGGCGCCGGGCAATATTCCAAGAAGGCGGGCTTCGACATCAAGGGGCCGATCACGGATACCGATCTTTCCTACCGCCTGATCGTCGAGGGCGAGGATGGCGATTACTGGCGCAATTTCGGCAAGAACCGCAACTGGCTCGTCGCACCATCGCTGTCATGGGAAGGCGAGGACACAAAGATCGGCATATCCTACACGCATCAGCACTACCTCAATCCCTATGATCGCGGCACTGTTTACGACACCGCCAACCGGCAGTTCCTCGACATCAGCCGCCGGCAGCGCCTGGACGAAGACTGGTCGGAGGTGGATGGCGATTCCGATCTGTTCAAGCTGTCGCTGGACCGTGAGCTGGGCGACGACTGGAACCTGGCGCTGAACTACGGGTGGAGCAAGGACAGCTTTTCCGCCGACCAGACCCGTGCCATCGCCTACAACGCAACGACCGGTGTGCTGACCCGCCGCTCGGACGTGCGCGGCTATTACGATACCACCGTCCACTCGCTGCGGGCGGACCTGACGGGTAGCGAGGAACTTTTCGGCTTCAATAACGAGTTCCTGTTCGGCGCGGCCGTGCGGGACGAGCGCATTTCCCGCGCGGCCCTGCAGCAGTGCAACGACAACAACCGATTCAATGTCAATCAGCCCGTCTACGACACCATATCGCCCTGCACATACGATGCGGCGACTTCGACGCGGGAATATCAGCGCCTGCGCACACAGTCCGTCTACGCCCAGGACCGTATCCACCTTTCGGACGAGTGGATCGCCGTTGCCGGCCTGCGCCTGGAACATTATGACGTTGTGGCCGGCAGCGGCAGCACGGTCAACAGCGATGCGGACGGGCTGGCGCTGATCCCCAATGCCGGTCTTGTCTGGTCCCTCAGCCCTGAAGCGTCGCTCTACGCCAATGTTGCACGGACCTTCAGGCCCAACAGCTCAATCAACAGCCCCTATGGCAGTCTCGATCCGGAAAAGGGCATTTCTTATGAAATCGGCTCGAAGGTGGATTTCAACAGCTGGCTGAGTGGCACGCTGGCGGTTTACTACGCGGAAAAGAAGAACGTCGCCTATTCGGAAACAGTGAACGGAAAGACGGTTTACCGCACCGCCGGGCTGGTCCGCTCCAAGGGCATCGAACTTGATCTCGCCGGCCAGCTGACGGATGACGTACAACTGGTCGCAAGCTATGGCCTGACCGATGCAGAGGTGGTGGACGATCCCGATTACGCCGGCAACAGCCTGGCAAACGTCGCAAGCAACACGGCCGCCCTGCGTCTGGCCTATGATTACGGCGCGGTGTTCGGCGGCCGCGGCAGCCTGCGTTTCGGTGGCGCCGCGCGCGCCGTCGGCCAGAGGGCCGGCGACGCCGCCAACAGCTTCTACCTGCCCGGATACGGCGTCGTGGATTTGTTTGCGACATACCGGATCGAACGAGAGCACCCGGTCGAGATCCAGCTGAACCTCAACAATATCTTTGACAAGGTCTATTACACATCCTCGATCGGCAATTCGGCCTATGGTGTTGCCGTTGGCCAGCCGTTCAATGCAAGCCTGACAGTGCGGGTGGCCTTCTGAAACGGTGGAAGCGGAGGCGCACCATTTCAAGATTCTTAACCGCTGGAGCCGCCACTTGAACTGGTTGCGGGGGCCTGATGACACGGAGACTTATAAAATTGGCCACCGTATATGAATCTAATGCGTCGTTAAAACACAAATGAAATCAGAACATTGAGCCATTAAAGATGCGTAGCGGTTATGGAAATAAAATTTCTCTTTTGGCTTCAGTGACCGCGTGATTGCCAAGAACGCGCAGATCGCTCCCCAATGCTGTAGGCTCAATCAATCAGCCAGTGGACTACGCCTGCTGTCACATTGTATCCGGAATTTCCAATGGGCCACCTCTCCAGATCGCGGTGCACTGTCAGCCCATCGATTGCGAGGCGAGAGTGAATAGAGCGCCATTGCCATTGCCGGCCGTTCCGTAATCGACACCTTCGCCGAGCGTCATGGTCGTCACGGTGTCGAAGATCGGCAGGCCAGATTGCTGGATAAAGCTGGCGAAGGGGCCTGTCTTGAAATGGGTATCGACACGCAGGAAACGACCCGCGTGAGCTTCCATATGGGGCCGCGCAACGGCAATCGCGTCGTCAACGGACAATGCGGCAACCGGACCCAGTACGTGACCCCGTCCAAAGGCACGGCTCATGGAATATGCCGACAGTTCGTCGCCCCGAAACAGCCCATAGCACAGCGAACTTTCGAACAGGCGGGCGAGATGGAGAGGGCGAGCAACCGCAAATCCTGGCGCATCGAGTGCGATCACCGCGTCGAGATCGCTTGACCGCAACGGCCTGATCTCATGTCCTGCGGGCAGGTCAGTCGTCTCAGCCGGTTGGCGGGCCTCCCCCTGGCACTGGAACACCGTCTGCTGCGCGACAAAATCCAACGAACGGTAGAGGCGGCGCGCAGCGCGCGTTGCATTGAGCCGCAGGCCCATGCCGGGGCATTCGGCCAGAACACGCTGCATCAGCCATTTCGCCGTCCCATTGGCCTGCAGCCGCGGAGATGTGATCAGCATGCCGAGGGTTGCAAAATGCTCTCCGTGGGGGAACCACATGGCTGAGCCCATCACACGGTCGATCTCGTCGAGAGCGACGAAACCATGGCCGAGTTCACGCAGATATTGCCAGTCTTCTGCCCGATGCGGCCAGCCGACCGCGATCGACAGCGCATGCAACTGCTC
This sequence comes from Rhizobiaceae bacterium, assembly GCA_027483885.1. Lineage (GTDB taxonomy): Bacteria > Pseudomonadota > Alphaproteobacteria > Rhizobiales > Rhizobiaceae > Neorhizobium. Next base: position 4,290 of record JAIXTO010000202.1, on the reverse strand, counting down.
CAAATCGACCTCGGCCACGTCGGCGAAGCGCATCTGGTATGCGTCGACATGCAAGGTGTCGGGTATTTTCAGATCCATCGTCCGCCTCCCTGGCGCCGGGCGAGCCTGCCGTCAGCCGCTCGATATTTTCTTTTACGTTCATTCTAGCCGGTCCCTGCAGAACATTCCGCTTCAGCGACCACATCCGGCACAAGAATTGACCGTATGGCGATCGCTTTCGGCAGCCATTCATGCCGTTCGCGCCTGATCATTCAAGTCGAACTGCAACCAAGAACGCAAGCGCGTGGCAGAAACCGCATGAGGAACAGCGCAATGAAGGCCACCAATATCCCGACAGCGTTGGTGAGCTTCCCGTCCATCATCGGCACATCCAATGCAACCATCGTCAAATGGGACAGGGTCTTTCTTGAGGGCTTCGGCATCACCGTGCATGGTCTCTCCTGCCCCGAGGGCGACAGAGCCAATCTCTTCGCCACCATCGGCCGCGCCCGCAAGCCACACGAATACATACGGGCAAGCGAACTTTCCGCATGCCAGTCCATGATCGTTTCACTCGGCAAGCATTGTTGCACCTGACTTCTGGACAGAAAACGAACGGACCCCTGCCCATGACCTTCCTTTTTCACTCCGACGTCCGCCGCGGCGCCATCTTCCGGGAGGCCTTTGCGCACGATCTGCCGGACCTGCCTTTTTCCATGGACCCCGGCACGGTTGATCCGGAGACCGTTCGTTACCTGATCACATGGACCGTGCCGCCAGACCTCAAGCGCTATCGCAATCTCGAAGTGCTGTTTTCCATCGGCGCCGGCGTCGACCAGTTTCGCATCGCCGACGTGCCAGACCATGTGAAAGTCGTTCGCATGGTGGAAGAAGGCATCGTGCGCATGATGCAGGAATATGCCACGCTTGCCGTCCTCTCGCTCCACCGCGACCTGCCCGCCTATCTGGACCAGCAGCGGCAAAGGATATGGCAGGCTCTTGCCCCGGTACAGGCGCCTGAACGGCGTGTCGGCGTGCTTGGCCTTGGCATTCTCGGACAGGCCGTGCTCGAGCGGTTGAAGCCCTTCGGTTTTCCGCTTTCGGGCTGGAGCCGATCGCCCCGCAAGATCGAAGGCGTGACGTGCCATGCAGGAAGCGATGGCCTGGCCGATATGCTGTCTGAAACCGACATTCTGATCTGCCTGCTTCCGCTGACACCCGAAACGCGCGGTTTGCTGAATGCGGACCTCTTCAGCCGCCTGCCGCGTGGGGCAGGCCTCGTTCATACAGGCCGAGGACCACAGCTCGACCACGAGGACCTGATCTCGGCACTCGACAGTGGTCAACTCTGCGGGGCCGTCGTCGATGTCACCGATCCCGAACCGCTTCCGGCCGGCCATGCCTTCTGGATCCATCCCCGCATCCTGCTGACACCCCATGTGGCCAGCGTCACGCAGCCGCATTCTGCAGCGAAGGCCGTCATCGACAACATCAAACGCCTGCACGCCGGTCTTGATCCGACAGGCCTTGTCGACCGCCGCCGCGGATACTGAAGTTTCACCCCGAAAGGAAAACCATGTCGCTTCTGAAAACCATCGACCCAACCCCGTCCTTTGCTCCGCGCGAAGCCGTGCCGGCCCCGGACCGGCTGATCTCCGGAAACCCCAGCTTCAAGACCTGGGCGCAGGACGCCGCCCGCAACGAGACCATTCACACCGGTGTATGGGAAGCCACTCCGGGGCTCACTCACTCGATCAAGGGCGAGACCTTCGAGTTTTGCCATATCCTCTCCGGTCTGGTGGAAATCACGCCGGAAGGCGGCGAGCCGGTGACCTACAAGGCTGGCGACAGTTTCGTCATGAAGCCCGGCTTCGTTGGCACATGGCGGACGATCGAAACCGTCCGCAAGATTTACGTAACGGCTTGATGGTGTGGGGCAGCGGCGGTCATCCCTACCCGTCGCTGTCCCAATGAAGCGCCGAAGAATACGCTGCGCGGCGGCCGCAAAACAGGGTTTTCATCCGTCGCCCCTGCCGTGATCGGGGCAAGCTACTCCAGCCGATCCGTTAGCCTCGCAAGACAGCGATCCGAGGTACTCCCGATGACCCTGAGTTTCGATCCAGCCAGCCTGTCCCTTCCGATCGGGCATTTCATCGGAGATACCCTCATCCCGGCCGATGGCGTCATCCCGATGCACCGGCCCTCCGATGGCAAATCCTATGCCGGTTGCCCGCGGGCAGACGCTGACATGGTCGACCATGCGGTCGAGACTGCCAAGGCCGCACTGAAGACAAGCAACTGGGGCGGCGTTCGCCCGCGCGAGCGGCTGAACGTGATGCACCGTTGGGCCGATATGATAGAGAAGGAAGCGGTGACGCTTGCCCGGCTCGAAGCGCTTTCCTCGACCCGGCCGGTCGGCCACCTGATCGAAGGCGATATTGCCATTTCCGCCGAGCAGATCCGCTTTTTTGCCGAATTCGCCGACAAGGAAGGCAGCGATCTCGTGCCGACCGATGACGGCAATCTCGGCATGATCATGACCGAGCCTTACGGGGTGGTCGGCGCCATAACGCCCTGGAACTTCCCGATTTCCATGGCCGCGTGGAAGCTCGGACCGGCGCTCGCTGCCGGCAATGCCGTGGTGTTGAAGCCCTCCGAGATGACGCCGTTTTCCGCCATCTACCTCGCCGAACTTGCCGTGCGCGCCGGCCTGCCGGCCGGGTTGATCAATGTCGTCCTCGGTGATGGCCAGGTGACCGGGAATGCCATCACCGGCCATCCCGACATCGCCAAGATCAGCTTCACCGGCTCCACGCGTGCAGGCTCGGCCATCATGGAAAACGTCGCCCGCACCGGCATCAAACCCATGACGCTGGAACTCGGCGGCAAGAGCCCGCAACTGGTGTTTGCCGATGCCGAACTCGACAAGGCGGCGGCCGCAATCACCACAAGCATCATCGGTAATGCCGGCCAGGCCTGCGTTGCCGGATCACGCCTCATCGTCGAAGAGAGCGTCGCAGCGCCGCTTGTCGATGCAATCCTGCGCCACATGAATGCCGTTCATCCCCTGCCGACCTGGGATGAGGCAGCGCAGTATTCGCCCATCATTTCAGACCCGCAGCGTGAGCGCATCCATTCGATCGTTTCGGCGGCCGTTGCTGCTGGCGGCGAATGCCTGGCCGGCGGGGCGCCGATGGATGCGCCCGGTTATTTCTATGCCCCGACGTTGATTGCGGGTGTCGACGAAACATCGCCGGCCGTCAGGCAGGAAATCTTCGGCCCTGTGCTGACACTCCAGACATTCCACGACGAAGACGAAGCGCTGTCGCTGGCCGCGCATCACACCTACGGACTTGCCGCCGGGCTTTTTACCCGCGACCTTTCCCGGGCGATCCGGCTCACCCGCAGCCTTCAGGCCGGAACCATCTGGGTCAACCGCTATGGCCGCTCGCGCGACCATATCCTGCCGACCGGCGGCTACAAGCAATCCGGCATCGGCAAGGACCTCGGCCGCGAAGCCTTCCTGGCCAACCGCAAGAGCAAAAGCGTCTTGATCAGACTTTGAGGACATGCCCACGATGAAAACCCACAGGATTGCCCTTATTCCCGGCGATGGCATCGGAAGCGATGTCACCGCTGCTGCCTGGTCCGTGCTGCAAAAGACTGCCGGCTCGGCCGGTTTTGTACTTGATGGCACCGAATTTCCTTGGTCCTGCACCTTCTACAGGGAAACCGGCGCGATGATGCCGCAAGATGGTATCGAGACACTGCGTCGTTTCGATGCGATCCTGCTCGGCGCGGTTGGCTGGCCGCAGCAGGTGCCGGATGCGGTTTCGCTGCACGGCCTCCTGCTGCCGATCCGCAAAAGCTTCGTGCAATATGCCAATATTCGCCCCCATCGCCTGCTGCCGGGGGTTCAAGGTCCGCTGAGGGCCGACGCTTTCGACATCCTCTGCATCCGTGAAAATACCGAGGGCGAATATTCCGGCGCTGGCGGCCGCATCCACCAGGGCACAGCCGATGAAGTGGCGGTCGAAACCTCGATCTTCACCCGCACAGGCGTCGAACGTATCCTGCGTTTCGCCTTCGAACAGGCCCGCGCACGCCGCGGAAAACTTGCCTCCGTCACCAAGTCGAACGCGCAGAAATACTCGATGGTCTTCTGGGACGATGTCACCCATCAGCTCGCAGCCGAGTATCAGGATATCGAAGTGACGAGCTACCACATCGACGCAATGGCAGCGCGCATGGTCATGGCGCCGGAAAGCCTTGATGTCGTCGTTGCCTCCAATCTCTTCGGCGACATCCTCA
>JAIXTO010000064.1 GCA_027483885.1 Rhizobiaceae bacterium | reverse complement strand
CGGCAAGTCCGCCATTTTCTTCGGCCTGTCGGGCACCGGCAAGACGACGCTGTCGGCCGACGCCTCGCGCACCCTCATCGGCGATGACGAGCATGGCTGGGGCGAAAACGGCATCTTCAACTTCGAAGGTGGTTGTTACGCCAAGGCGATCCGCCTGTCGGCCGAAGCCGAGCCGGAAATCTATGCGGCCACCCGCCGCTTCGGCACCGTGCTGGAAAACGTCGTGATGGACGAAAACCGCGTGCCTGACTTCGATGACACGTCGCTCACCGAAAACACCCGCAGTGCCTATCCGCTGCATTTCATTCCGAACGCGTCGGCAACCGGCCTTGCGCCGCATCCGAAGACGATCATCATGCTGACGGCCGATGCCTTTGGCGTGATGCCGCCGATTGCCCGGCTGACGCCGGAACAGGCCATGTACCACTTCCTCTCCGGCTATACCGCCAAGGTTGCCGGCACGGAAAAGGGCGTGACCGAGCCGGAAGCCACCTTCTCCACCTGCTTCGGCGCACCGTTCATGCCGCGCCATCCGGCGGAATACGGCAATCTGCTGCGCGACCTGATTGCAAAGCACGAGGTCGATTGCTGGCTGGTCAACACCGGCTGGACCGGTGGCGCCTACGGCATCGGTCGGCGCATGCCGATCAAGGCAACCCGTGCGCTCCTGACGGCAGCGCTCACCGGTGAGCTGAAGAAGGCAGAGTTCCGCACCGACGAGAATTTTGGCTTTGCCGTTCCGGTCGCCGTGCCTGACGTGGATAGCGCCATCCTCGACCCGCGGTCCACCTGGGCCGATGGGGAGGCCTATGACGCGCAGGCGCAAAAGCTGGTCAACATGTTCATCTCGAACTTCACCAAGTTCGAGAACCATGTGGACAGCAAGGTGCGCGACGCAGCGCCGGGCGTGCTTGCCGCTGCCGAGTGAGGATTCACGTGGAACATTGATCGCCGCCGGTCCTTCTGGGGCCGGCGGTTTTCTTTTGGCGGCTTTTGTGAAATAGAGGGCGCCGGAGAAGAACCATGGCCAGCGACCCCCTTGTCATCAACAGCCGCATTACCATCGCCGGATGGGAGTTGACGGAACAGTTCGTTCTGGCGGGCGGTCCCGGCGGACAGAATGTCAACAAGGTCTCCACTGCCGTCCAGCTGTTCTTCAACCTGATGGGCTCGCCGGCGCTGAGTGACCGGGTGAAGGCCAATGCCGCGCAACTGGCCGGTCGCAGGCTTTCCAAGGAAGGCATTCTGCTGATTGAGGCCAACCGCTTTCGCAGCCAGGAGCGCAACCGCGAGGATGCCCGCGAGCGGCTGAAGGAACTGCTGCTCGATGCTGCCAAACCACCGCCGCCGCCACGCCGCAAGACAAAACCCACCAAGGGCTCGGTTGAACGGCGGCTGAAGGAGAAATCCGGGCGTTCCGAGGTGAAAAAGATGCGCGGCCGTCCCGGCGGCGACTGAGACGGAGGCAGAGATATGGCAACGCTTCTCAACGGCATCCGGCACCTGCCGGAATTTCTGGACCGGGAGGCTCAGGCGCGGCTGGTCGAGACCGTGCGCACCATCGTTGCGCAAGCTCCTCTTTATGTACCCGCCATGCCGCGCACGGGAAAACCGATGTCCGTTCGCATGACCAATTGCGGATCGCTTGGCTGGGTGACGGACAAGGACCAGGGTTATCGTTACCAGCCGCATCATCCCGCAACGGGAGAGCCGTGGCCTGCCATTCCCGACGAACTCCTTGAAATCTGGGATACGCTGTCCGGCTACCCAAAGCCGCCGGAAGCCTGCCTCATCAACTTTTATGCCGATGACGCCCGCATGAGCCTGCATCAGGACCGCGATGAACAGGCGCTGGATGCCCCCGTTGTGTCGCTTTCGCTCGGCAATACCTGCCTGTTTCGCGTCGGCGGGCTGGAGCGGGGAGATCCAACGGGATCGTTTCGCCTGCAAAGCGGCGATGCCGTGGTGCTGGGCGGGGAGGGACGTCTGGCGTTCCACGGTGTCGACCGGATCTATCCGGCCACCTCGACGCTTTTGAAGAAGGGCGGGCGCATCAACCTGACGCTGCGCCGGGTCAATCGCTGACGATTGATCTTCATCGCCAGCGATCAATCGCCTACAGTTTACGCAGCGCCACCGTCTCGATGAAGTGATTGCTGCCCTTGCGCAGGATCAGATCGGCGCGCGGGCGCGTCGGCAGAATGTTCTGGCGCAGGTTCTTCAGGTTGATGTTTTCCCAGAGCCCCTCGGCAATGGAGAGCGCTGTCACCTCGTCAATCGTCGCATAACGGTTGAAGAAGGAGTTCGGGTCGCGAAACGCCGTCTGGCGCAGGCGCATGAAGCGTTCCACATACCAGTTGTGGATCTGGCTTTCCTCGGCATCGATATAGATCGAGAAATCGAAGAAATCCGAGACGATCGGCACGATGGTGCCATCGGCCGGCAACGTGCGCGATTGCAGCACGTTGATACCCTCGAAGATCAGGATGTCCGGCCGGTCGACGACCGTGTGTTCGTCGGCCAGCACATCGTAGGTCAGATGCGAATAGCGCGGCGCCATGACATTCGGCTTGCCGGCCTTGATGGCCGACAGGAAGCGCAACAGCGCGCCGACATCGTAGCTTTCCGGAAAACCCTTGCGCTCCATCATGTTTTCACGCTTCAGCACGGCGTTCGGATAGAGAAAGCCGTCAGTGGTGACGAGATCGACCTTGGGGCTGGAGGGCCAGCGGGCCAGAAGCTCTTTCAGGATACGGGCCGTGGTGGATTTTCCGACAGCAACCGAGCCCGCAATGCCGATGACGAAGGGCGTCTTCACCTGATCCGACAGGCTCAAGAACCGGTTGCGCTGCTGGAACAGCAGTTGCGAAGCTTCGACATGAGCCGACAGAAGACGCGACAGCGACAGATAGATGCGCCGGACTTCATCGAGATCAATCGGGTCATCCAGCGAGCGAAGGCGCTTTACCTCGTCGGCTGTCAGGGTGAGCGGCGTATCGGCCCGAAAATGCGACCATTCTTCCGAGGTAAACAGGAAGAACGGTGAATAATTGCTGGCAGCAGACGGCTTTGGCGGGATATCGGGTTCAACGCTTTGGCTGGCGATCGTCATGGGGATTGTCGGCTCGCCTTTTCCTGAAGGCCCGATTGGACCGTGCGGCGTTGAAGTTCATCCAGCACATCCTGCAACGGAATGCCCGCAATCTTCAATACGACCAACAGATGATAAAGAAGATCGGCCGCTTCTGCCGTCAGGTTCTGCCGGTCGTTGAGGATGGCGGCAATCACGGTTTCCACCGCTTCTTCGCCCAGCTTCTTGGCGGCCTTTTCCTGGCCCGCGGATACCAGCTTTGCCGTCCAGGAGCTTTGCGGATCGGCCTTGGCGCGCTCGGAGACAATCGCCTCCAGATCGGTGAGGGAAAACTGTGTCATCGTGTCTCCTCAGTCGAGCCGCATCGCAATGCCATGGTCAGCCATGTAACGCTTGGCTTCGCCGATGGAATAGGTGCCGAAGTGGAAGATGGAGGCGGCCAGAACCGCCGTCGCATGGCCATCGCGCACGCCGGCCACCAGATCATCCAGCGAGCCGACGCCGCCAGACGCGATAACCGGCACGCGAACCGCATCGGCAATCGCCCGTGTCAGTTCCAGATCATAACCGACCTTGGTGCCATCGCGGTCCATGGATGTCACCAGCAGTTCTCCGGCGCCCAGTTCCACCATGCGGGCGGCAAATTCTACCGCGTCGATGCCCGTCGCGTTGCGCCCGCCATGGGTATAGATTTCCCAGGCGCTCATATTGTCGGAACCGACGCCTTGGCTACGCCGCCGCTTGGCATCGATGGAGACGACAATGCACTGGTTGCCGAACTTGTCGGCGGCCTGCGCCACAAAATCCGGATTGTTGACGGCGGCCGAATTGATCGACACCTTGTCCGCACCGGCGAGCAGCAGTTTGCGGATGTCAGAGACCGCGCGCACGCCGCCGCCGACAGTCAGCGGCATAAAACAATGTTCCGCCGTCTCAGCCACCACATCGAAGATCGTGTCGCGATTATCGGCAGAGGCGGTAATGTCGAGGAAACAAAGCTCGTCGGCCCCCGCCGCATCATAGGCCTTTGCCGCCTCCACAGGATCGCCGGCATCGATGAGGTCAACAAAGTTGACACCCTTCACAACGCGGCCGTCCTTCACATCGAGGCAGGGGATGACTCGGGCCTTGAGGGTCATGCCATAACTCCCTTCGCAGCCCGAATCAACGCCAGTGCCTCTTGCGGATCGATACGTCCGTCATAAAGCGCGCGGCCGGAAATGGCGCCTTCGAGATTGGCGGCATCGGGTTCCAGCATGCGGCTGATATCGGCGATGGAGGCAAGGCCACCGGAGGCAATCACCGGGATCGCGGTGCTGTTGGCCAGTTCCAGCGTCGAAGCCCAGTTGATGCCGGCCAGAATGCCGTCGCGGTCGATGTCGGTGTAGATGATAGCGGCAACGCCGGCGCCTTCGAATTTGCGGGCAAGCTCCACGATGCCAAGCTCGGAGGCTTCCGCCCAGCCTTCCACCGCCACCTTGCCACCCTTGGCATCGATGCCGACGGCGATCTGGCCGGGGAATTTTTTGCAGGCCTCAATGACCAGCGCCGGATCGCGCACGGCAACAGTGCCGAGGATGACGCGGGCGAGACCACGCGACAGCCAGGCCTCGATATGCTCCAGCGTGCGGATACCGCCGCCGAGCTGGACCGGGTTCTTCGTCGCCTTCAAAATGGCATCGATGGCAAAGCCGTTGCGGCTTTCACCAGCAAAGGCGCCGTCGAGATCCACCACATGCAGCCATTCGAACCCCTGATCCTCGAAGGCTTTGGCCTGAGCGGCGGGATCGGGATTGTAGACCGTTGCCTGGTCCATATCGCCAAGCTTCAGGCGAACGCACTGGCCGTCTTTCAGGTCGATAGCCGGGAAAAGGATCATGTCAGGGCTTCCAGCGCAGGAAATTGGAGATGAGGGCAAGGCCGAGCGTCTGGCTCTTTTCCGGATGGAATTGCGCGCCCGCCGTATTTTCATGGGCGACAAACGCCGTCATCGGGCCGCCGTAATCGGTGGTCGCCACGATATCGTCAGGGTTTTCTGCCGAGAGGTGATAGGAATGCACGAAATAGGCATGCAAGCCGTCCGGTCCGGTCGGGATGCCGTCGAAGAGGGCGTGCGGGCGGTGAAGCGTCAGCGTGTTCCAGCCGATCTGTGGAATCTTGAGCGTCGGGTCGGACGGCGTCATTTCCTTGACGTCGCCGCGGATCCAGCCAAAACCTTGCGTCACGTCCTTTTCCAGACCCTGCGAGGACATCAGCTGCATGCCGACGCAGATGCCGAGAAAGGGGCGGCCCTTTGTCTTGACCGTTTCGAACAGGGCCTCTTCCATGCCTTCGACCGAAGAGAGGCCACGACGGCAATCGGCATAAGCGCCGACGCCGGGCAGAACGACGCGATCGGCGGCCGCCACGATGTCAGGGCTGTCGGTCAGTTCGATTGATGCATCAAGACCTGCTTCGCGCGCGGCCCGCTCAAAGGCCTTGGTGGCGGAGCGAAGATTGCCCGATCCGTAGTCGATGATTGCAACGCGCATCAGCGTCCCTTCCCCATATCGAAAAGCCCAAGCGCCGGGCCGCCGTAAGCGGGGCCATCCTTGCGCTGGGAGATTTTGGTCCAGTCGGCTGCCGGAACCGCGAATTTTTCCGGCTCTGGCAGGGCGGCGAAAAACATCGCCTCGGCCGTCGCAAGGTCCGGCGCAAGCAGCACCGCTTCTTCACGCCAGCCGCGCCGCATCAGGCTTTTCACCTGCATATGGCGTGCCTCAAGCCCGATCAGAAGGCCGAGCGCCAGGCTGGACAGCGTGCCCGCCCAGAAAAAGCCCGGCTGGTCAGCCAGCCATCCGGCCAGCAGCTGTATCCCGAGGGCGGCAAGGCCGCTCCACCAGCAGCGGTGCAGCAAAAGCCAAGGGCCTGGAAACAGGAGTGCTAGCAGCGACATCCTGTCCGCGATGAAGCGCGTGGTGCGATGATCCCGGTCGGGTCCATCCGGTGGCGTGAGGATGATATAGCGTTTCAAAGGTCCTCCTGACGGGCGTCAGACCAGCGTGCCCTTGGTGGATGGCACCCGTCCCGCCTGGCGGGGATCGATTTCTGTCGCCTGGCGCAACACCCGCGCCACGGCCTTGAAGCAGGTCTCGGCGATATGGTGGTTGTTGGCGCCGTAATGGTTCATCACATGCAGCGTGATACCGGCATTCTGGGCCAGCGCATGAAAGAATTCGCGCACCAGTTCGGTATCGAAGGTCCCGATTTTCGGCGCGCTGAAGGCAACGTTCCAGACGAGGAAGGGCCGGCCGGACAAGTCGACGGCAGCCTTGGTCATGGTTTCGTCCATGGCAAGATCGATCGAGGCATAACGGGTGATGCCGCGCCGGTCGCCGAGCGCCTTCGAAATCGCCTGGCCGATGGCAATGCCGGTGTCTTCCACCGAATGGTGATCGTCGATGTGCAGGTCGCCGTTGCAATCGATATCCATGTCGATCAGCGAATGGCGCGACAGCTGGTCGAGCATATGATCGAAAAAGCCGATGCCCGTCTTGATGGTCGATTTGCCGGTGCCGTCGAGATCGACGGTCACGGAAATGGCGGTCTCGTTGGTCTTGCGCGAAATCGTGGCGCGGCGTTCGGTCATCATACCCACCGGATCTATCAGTCTTCGGAACGTCTGCGCTCATTATCAGCCGCAAAGCTGCGGTGCAAACGAATAGACGGCCCGGATGTTTCCGCGCGACGGAGCGGATTTGCAATCTACCGCGCACCACTTACATGAGGTTCCAACAGCCGGAATGGACCGGCGACAGGAAGCCCGATTTCGGGCGACAGGTGAAACATATGACGACAATCATTACCGTGCGGAAAGGCGGAAAGGTCATCATGGCCGGAGACGGCCAGGTGAGCCTTGGCCAGACCGTGATGAAGGGCAATGCGCGCAAGGTGCGCCGCATCGGCAAGGGCGAGGTGATCGCCGGATTTGCCGGCGCGACCGCCGACGCCTTCACGTTGCTCGACCGGCTGGAAAAGAAGCTGGAACAGTATCCGGGCCAGCTGATGCGCGCGGCCGTCGAGCTTGCCAAGGACTGGCGCACCGACAAATATCTGCGCAACCTCGAAGCCATGATGCTGGTGGCCGACAAGACAGTGACGCTGGCCATAACCGGCAATGGCGATGTGCTGGAGCCGGAACACGGAACGATAGCCATCGGGTCCGGCGGCAATTTTGCCTATGCGGCGGCGCGCGCCATGATGGATTCCGACAAGGACGCCGAACAGATCGCCCGCACCGCGCTCGATATCGCCGCCGATATCTGCGTCTATACCAACCACAATCTGGTGGTCGAATCGCTCGACGCCGAGTGAACGTCCTCCGTCCCCGATAACGATAGATGACCATGGGTCCCCAAGGGCCGGGCTTTAAAAGACAGCCGGCCGGGCAGGGATGCCGCAAGAGGAAGATATGACCACTTTTTCCCCGCGTGAAATCGTCTCCGAACTGGACCGCTACATCATTGGCCAGCATGAGGCGAAACGTGCCGTCGCCATTGCGCTTCGAAACCGCTGGCGCCGCCAGCAGCTCGATGAGAGCCTGCGCGACGAGGTGATGCCGAAGAACATCCTGATGATCGGGCCGACCGGCGTCGGCAAGACGGAAATCTCCCGGCGTCTCGCCAAGCTTGCCGGTGCGCCTTTCATCAAGGTGGAAGCAACCAAGTTCACCGAAGTCGGTTATGTCGGCCGCGACGTCGAGCAGATCATCCGTGACCTTGTCGAGATCGGCATCGGCCTGGTGCGTGACAAGAAACGCGCCGAAGTGCAGGCGAAGGCGCACCAGAGCGCCGAAGAACGCGTGCTCGATGCATTGGTCGGCACCACGGCATCGCCTGCCACACGTGAAACATTCCGCAAGAAGCTGCGCGCCGGCGAGCTGGACGACAAGGAAATCGAAATCGAGGTGGCCGATGCCGGCTCCGGCATGCCCGGATTTGAAATGCCCGGCATGCCCGGCGCCAATATCGGCGTGCTTAACCTGTCGGAAATGTTCGGCAAGGCGATGGGTGGCCGCACCAAGAAGGTGCGCACCACCGTGCAGAAATCCTATGGCGACCTCATTCGCGATGAAAGCGACAAACTGATCGACAACGAGGTGATCCAGCGCGAAGCCGTGCGGTCGGTCGAAAACGATGGCATCGTCTTCCTGGATGAGATCGACAAGATCGCCGCGCGCGATGGCGGCATGGGGGCGGGCGTGTCTCGCGAGGGCGTGCAGCGAGATCTGCTGCCGCTCGTCGAAGGCACCACGGTCTCCACCAAGTATGGTCCTGTTAAAACCGACCATATCCTGTTCATCGCGTCCGGCGCCTTCCATGTCTCGAAACCGTCTGACCTCCTGCCGGAGCTTCAGGGCCGCCTACCGATCCGCGTCGAGCTGAAGGCTCTGACGAAGGAGGATTTCCGCCGCATCCTGACGGAGACCGAGGCAAGCCTCATCCGCCAGTACCGGGCACTGATGGAAACCGAACAGCTGGCGCTCGATTTCACCGAGGACGCCATCGATGCCTTGGCAGATGTTGCCGTGCATTTGAACTCATCGGTCGAAAACATCGGCGCGCGGCGTCTCCAGACGGTGATGGAACGGGTGCTCGACGAGATCTCGTTCAATGCGCCCGATCGTCCGGGATCTGCCGTTACGATTGATTCGGCCTATGTGAAGCAGCATGTCGGTGATATCGCCGCCGATACGGATCTGTCGCGTTACATCCTGTAAAACGTGGCAAGGGGGCAACGGCCGGTAGCCGTACGCCTGCTCATGACGGGAAATTGAAAGGCGCGGGCTCGACTCCGCGCCTTGCTTTTCAGTAATGCAGCACCAGTTGATTATGATGCGATGCGCATGTCTGATTCGTCAGAGAGTGCAGGGCCATCCGGCCGGCTCATCATGAAGTCCTGGGGCGCTGAAATCTTGCGACGTATCCTGCTGGCATTGCTAATGATTTTTGCCTGGAGCGCATCTCATGCGCTGGCTGGCGGCTTGAATGTCGTTCCGCCGGGCAACCGTAATGTCGAGCAACCCAAGGTGCCGGGTGCTTCCGTGCGCCGCACCAAGGCCGGCAGAAGCACGTTCGACGAGAAATACGACAAGATCCGCGAGCTTCTGGCCAGCGACAAGTCGCTGATCTCCAAGATCAAGCAGACCTCGCGCCAGTACGATATCGATCCGATCCATATCATCGGCGCCATCGTCGGCGAACACACCTATAATGTCGATGCCTATGACCGGCTGCAGTCCTATTATGTGAAGGCCGCCGCCTATGCCGGCGATCGCTTCCGCTTCGGCTACAAGGACGAGCCGATCGGCACGTTCGTTGAGCGCTCGCAGTTTTCAAAATGCGATGATTTCAACGATTCCTACCGGCTGTGGTCCTGCCGCGAAGAGGTTTGGGAGCGCGTTTTCCGCGGCAAGACGGTAGAGGGCGTGTCCTATCCCGACAACCGCTTCAGCGCCGTGTTCTTCCAGCCCTTCTTTGCCGGGCAGACCTTTGGCCTTGGCCAGATCAACCCGCTGACGGCGCTGATGCAATCGGACATGGTGGCGCGCCGCTCCGGTTATGCGAAGCTCGATGCCTCGGATGCGGCCGATGTCTACAAGGCCATCATGGATCCGGATCAGTCGCTCGCCTATATGGCCGCCACCATCCGCCGCGCCATCGATGATTATGCGCAGATCGCTGGAATGGACATTTCCCATAATCCCGGCATTACCGCGACGCTTTATAATGTCGGCAATTCCGCAGAGCGCGCCGCAGCGCTTGCCGCGCGCAACCGCAACGGCGGGTTCTCCTGGCCCGAGGAGAATTATTACGGCTGGCTGGTGAACGACAAGCTCGATGAATTGAAATCGCTGCTCTGAGTTCTGATATAAGGTCTCCAAGCAAACGCTTACAGGAGAACCGGTCATGGACATGCGTCCCGAGCCTTTCGAGCCACCGGCACCGGTTCCCCGCACTGTTCCGCCTGGCCGGCTGGAGATCATCCGCACCGTTCTGCGCAATCCGCTCGAACTCTGGGGTGAGCCGTCCTATACGCTGCCATGGATCGAGACGAAGTTTTTTGCCGAGCGCACGATCATCGTCAATGATCCGGGTCTCATCCGGCATGTGCTGGTGGATAATGTTTCCAATTACGAAATGTCGGAAATCCGCCAGCTCATCCTGCGGCCGATCCTGCGCGATGGTCTGCTGACGGCGGAAGGCCCCGTCTGGAAGCGTTCGCGAAAAGCCATGGCGCCGGTGTTTACCCCCCGCCATGCGCGCGGCTTTGCCGGCAAGATGCTGACGCAATCGCAAAACTATATCGAGAAATATGCCGATATCGGCCCGGAGGGCCGCATCGAGGATATTTCCGCCGACATGACGGAAATCGCTTTTGCCATTCTCTCGGAAACACTGTTTTCCGGCGATATCGTCACGCAGAGCGACAAGTTTTCCGATGATGTGGACAGCCTGCTGCACCGCATGGGCCGCGTCGATCCGATGGATCTTTTGCGCGCGCCGCCCTGGGTGCCGCGCCTCACGCGCATCGGCGGCGCCAAGGTGTTGGGAAAATTCCGCGAGATCGTGCGGCTCACCATGGAAAAACGCAAGGCGATGATGCGGGCCGACCGCGCCTCAACGCCCGACGATTTTCTGACGCTGCTTCTCGACCTTGCCGGCCCCGATGGGCTGACTCTGGATGAGATCGAGGACAATATCCTCACCTTCATCGGTGCTGGTCACGAGACGACGGCGCGCGCGCTGGCCTGGACGCTCTACTGCGTTTCCCATTCGCCGCAGGTGCGCGGCCAGATGGAAGAGGAGATCGACCGGGTGATGGCCTCGGGGGCTGAACCCGTCGAATGGCTGGACCTGATGCCGCATGTGCGGGCAGCCTTCGAGGAGGGTATGCGGCTTTATCCGCCGGCACCCTCCATCAATCGCGCCGCCATTGCCGATGATCGCTGGGCAAGTGCCGAAGGAAAGACTGTCGAGATTGCCGCCGGCACCACCGTTCTCATCATGCCCTGGACGCTGCATCGCCATGCGCTCTACTGGGAAAAACCTCGCGCATTCATGCCGGAGCGGTTTTTGCCGGAAAACCGCGGCAAGATCCATCGTTTCCAGTATCTGCCTTTCGGGGCCGGGCCTCGTGTTTGCATCGGCGCGACATTTGCCATGCAGGAGGCGGTCATCGCGCTTGCCGTGCTGATGGCGCGTTACCGGTTCGATGCGGTGCCGGGTGTCGCACCCTGGCCGGTGCAGAAGCTGACAACCCAGCCGCGCGACGGCCTGCCGATGCGTGTGAGCCCGCGCTGACCGATCCCGACTGGCAGATTTTTGCCGCCACTTAGGCCTCAAAGGGATGGCGCGCGTTGATGGGCGCGTTTCTCGCGGGCTTCGCCCTTGCCTGCCACCAATGCCGCATTGACTAAGCGGTCTGCGCGCGCAAAAACCACAGGTGACGCAATGATGGAGCATCCGGATGAACCGAATCGAGAAACATGGCCTGGCCATTGACGAGGCGCTGCATGCCTTTCTGGTCCATGAGGCGCTTCCCGGCAGCGGCATCGATCCCGAAAATTTCCTGGAAGGGTTTTCGCGAATCGTCCACGAGCTTGCGCCGAAAAACCGCGCGCTTCTGAAGACGCGTGACGCACTGCAGGAAAAGCTCGACGAATGGTACCGCAAGAACGGCGCGCCGGGGGATTCGGCGGTTTATGAAGCCTTCCTGCGCGAGATCGGTTATCTCTTGCCGGAAGGGCCGGATTTCAAGGTCGAGACCGGCAGTGTCGATCCGGAGATCGCCGAAATCGCCGGCCCGCAGCTGGTCGTGCCGGTCATGAACGCCCGTTATGCGCTGAACGCCGCCAATGCGCGCTGGGGCTCGCTCTATGACGCGCTGTACGGCACGGATGCGATTGCCGAGACCGACGGTGCCGAAAAAGGCGCGTCCTACAATCCGGTCCGCGGTGCAAAGGTCATTGCCTGGGCGCGGCGCTTCCTCGACCAGTCCGTGCCGCTCGAAGGTGCCTCCTGGACGGATGTGACGGCCCTTTCCCTCGTCGACGGCGCGCTGTCGGTGTCGGCTAAGGACAAGACGATCACCCTTGTCGATGCCGCACAGTTTGCCGGCTATCGCGGCGAGGCATCCCGCCCGACACACCTGCTTTTCACGCGCAACCGGCTGCATGTCGAAATCCGCATCGATGCGACGACTGCCATCGGCAAGGACGATCCGGCGCATATTTCCGATGTCTGGCTCGAATCGGCCATCACCACGATCATGGACTGCGAGGATTCAGTCGCTGCCGTCGATGCCGAGGACAAGGTTGTGGTCTACCGCAACTGGCTCGGCCTGATGAAGGGCGACCTGTCCGAAGAGGTGTCGAAGGGTGCAAGCACCTTTACCCGCCGCCTGAACCCCGACCTCCAGTATACGGCGCCGGATGGCGCACCCTTTGAGGTGCATGCCCGTTCGCTGATGCTGGTGCGCAATGTCGGCCACCTGATGACCAATCCGGCCATTCTCGACCGGGACGGTCACGAGGTGCCGGAAGGCATCATGGATGCGGCGGTAACGACGCTGATTGCTCTTTATGATGTCGGCCCGAACGGGCGTCGGCAGAATTCGCGCACCGGCTCCATGTATGTGGTGAAGCCGAAGATGCACGGGCCGGAGGAAGTGGCCTTTGCCTGCGAGATCTTTTCGCGCGTTGAGGACTTGCTCGGCATGGCGCCCAATACGATCAAGATGGGCATCATGGACGAGGAGCGCCGCACCACGGTCAATCTCAAGGAATGCATCCGGGCGGCCCGCCAGCGCGTCGTCTTCATCAACACGGGCTTCCTTGATCGCACCGGCGACGAGATCCACACCTCGATGGAAGCCGGGCCGATGATTCGCAAGGGTGACATGAAACAGGCGCCCTGGATTGCCGCTTATGAAAACTGGAATGTCGATATCGGGCTTGCCTGCGGCCTCTCCGGCCATGCGCAGATCGGCAAGGGCATGTGGGCGATGCCGGATCTGATGGCAGCCATGCTGGAGCAGAAGATCGCCCATCCCAAGGCCGGTGCCAACACGGCCTGGGTGCCGTCACCGACAGCGGCCACGCTCCATGCCACGCATTATCATACGGTCAATGTCGCCGAGGTTCAGGCCAGCCTGACATCGCGCGCGCGGGCAAAACTCTCGGATATCCTCTCCGTGCCGGTGACCTCCCGCCCCAACTGGACGCCGGAAGAGGTGCAGCGCGAACTGGATAACAATGCGCAAGGGATTCTCGGTTACGTCGTGCGCTGGATCGACCAGGGCGTCGGCTGCTCCAAGGTGCCTGACATCAACAATGTCGGGCTGATGGAAGACCGGGCGACGCTGCGCATTTCCGCCCAGCATATGGCGAACTGGCTGCACCACGGGCTGGTCACGGAAGAGCAGGTGGTGGAAACCATGCGCCGCATGGCAGCCGTCGTCGATGGGCAGAATGCCGGCGACCCCCTCTACCAGCCGATGGCTGGTCGCTTCGAGCAATCGGTTGCCTTCCAGGCGGCGCTCGATCTGGTGCTGAAGGGGCGCGAACAGCCGAACGGCTATACCGAGCCTGTCCTGCACCGTCGCCGGCTGGAAGCCAAGGCAAAGGCCTGATTGAAAAAGGCCCGTGGCGCATCGCCACGGGCCTTTCAAATGCCGCATACGAAAACGGCGCGTCTGGCGCGCCGTTTGACAGTGTGTTGCGGAAAAGACCGCAGCTTACTGGATGACGATGACCTTCGTCTCGCGGCCGGGACGCACGCGGCTGTAAAGGTCGATGACGTCCTGGTTGATCATGCGGATGCAGCCAGACGAGGCGGCGGTGCCGATCGAGGCCCATTCCGGCGTGCCATGCAGCCGAAACAGTGTATCCTGGCCCTTGTCATTGAAGAGATACATGGCGCGCGCACCGAGCGGATTGCTGAGGCCCGGGCCCATGCCATCTTCGACGTAACGGGCAATATCGGGCTTGCGCACGGCCATTTCCTTCGGCGGATGCCAGGTCGGCCATTCCTGCTTCCATGCCACATACGCTTCGCCCGCCCAGGCAAAACCCTGCTTGCCGACGCCGATGCCGTAACGCACGGCTTTCCCGCCGGGCAGGATATAATAGAGAAAGCGTTCCCGCGTGTTGACGATGATGGTGCCCGGACGTTCCTTGCTGTCGAAATCGACGATCTGGCGGTGAAACTTCTTGTCCACGCGGCTGATCGGAATGGCCGGCAGCGCATAACCGGTATCGGTCACGGCACCATAGGAATCGCTGAAGATCGCGTTGGTCTCAACGCGGACGGGCGCTACGGCAACCTGCCGGGTGTCGGATGTGGTGGAGCAGCCGGAAAGGGCCAGCATCGCCAACAGGCCGGATGCAATCATGCGTGTGCGGGTTTGCATGGAGTTCTCTTAAATGGTGGGGTCAGGGCAGATGATGGATGCCATCTTTGATTGAGCGGTTATTTTCTATTAGAAGGGGGTTGGCAAGGCATCGTGGCGCACCCGGGGGGCGCGCCGTCACAAATGAAAAATGCATTGTCTTTTTGCAACAATCCGCAGTGCAAACCATGTGTTATCGATGACGATCGTTCAAATCGGCCCTAACAATCCGTTAATCGACGGCCGGCAATCCAGCCGGGCGATGATGGTGCGCCGTGGCGTGCAGATCCTCTTGAGCGAGATGCGCCACACGCTTCTGCCCGAACTGACGCTGGCCAGTGGCCGCCGCGCCGATCTGGTGTCGATCACCGACAAGGGCGAGATCTGGATCATCGAGATCAAGACCTCGATCGAGGATTTTCGCGTCGATCGGAAATGGCCCGATTACCGGCACTATTGCGACCGGCTGCTGTTTGCCACCCATAATCAGGTTCCGCTGGAGATCTTTCCGGAAGACTGCGGCCTGCTGCTTTCGGACGGGTATGGCGCCCATCTGTTGCGCGAGGCGCCGGAACACCGGCTGAGTGCCGCCCAGCGCAAATCAATGACGCTGTCCTTTGCCCGCGTGGCCGGCCAGCGCCTGCTGGCCGCCGAATGGGCGACCGGCCAGACCTTTGGAGACGGCTGACGTCGCCTCCCGCTTGTTATTTTGGCGCGCGCTTGGCCAGAATACGCTGCAGCGTGCGGCGATGCATGTTCAGCCGCCGCGCCGTTTCGGACACATTGCGCTCGCACATCTCATAGACCCGCTGGATATGCTCCCAGCGCACGCGATCCGCCGACATCGGGTTTTCCGGCACATCCGCCTTTTCGCCGGGGCGCTGGGTCAGTGCGGCATAGACATCATCGGCATCGGCAGGCTTGGAGAGATAATCCACCGCACCCAGTTTGACCGCCGTCACCGCCGTTGCAATATTTCCGTAGCCGGTCAGCACGATGACGCGCGTATCCTCGCGCTGCTGGCGGATCGCCTCGATCACGTCGAGCCCGTTGCCGTCGCCGAGCCGCAAGTCCACCACGGCGAATTTCGGCGGGCGCGCCCGGGATTTTGCGATACCTTCGGCCACCGATTCGGCCATCTCCACCTGAAAGCCGCGGCTTTCCATGGCGCGCGCCAACCGGCGCAGAAACGGCGCGTCGTCATCAACGATCAGAAGCGTCGCGTCCGGTCCCAGATCACCGGTGCCATCGCCCGTTTCGCCAGCTTCAATCTTGTCTGCCATCATTGTCTTGTCTCCACCGGGGGCTTCCCGGTCTTCCAGCTCTTATCCGGCATTCTATACGCATGTCATTACGCGTTTACCGGCCTGTCGGGTCACTGTCGATTGTTGGTCACGCCTGCATCTGCATGACCGCACGGGGCCAGGTGACGCGCACCATGGCACCCTCGACATCCGGGCCGCGATTGGCAAAGTCCAGCACGGCCCCGGATCGTTCCAGCAAGGTTTTGGCGATGAAGAGGCCAAGGCCGAGGCCACCGGCCCGCGGATTTTCGCGGCTTCGTGTCGACATATAGGGTTCCCCGATATGGGTTAAAACATCCGGCGCAAAACCTTGGCCGTCATCTTCAATGGTAATGACCACCTTATCGACATCGTGTTCCACCGTCACGGTTACCTTTTGACGCGCAAAGTCGACGGCATTCTCGATGAGATTTCCGAGCCCGTAGAGAATGCCGGCATTGCGGTTGCCGACCGGCTCCTTCGTGCGGTCGCCCTTCTCCACAAGTTCCAACGCAATGCCGAACTGCCGGTGCGGCGCCATCACCTCCTCGATCAGCGAGGAGAGCGGCAGCCGTCGCATATGCTCCTCGTTTTCCGCCGAAAGAGAGGTCAACCGGCGAAGAATGTCGCGGCAGCGCTCGCTCTGGCTGCGCAAGAGCGCCACGTCCTCGCCGTAGCGCGGGTCAGTTCCCAGTTCGCGTTCCATTTCCTTGGCCACCACGCTGATCGTTGCAAGCGGGGTGCCAAGCTCATGGGCGGCCGCAGCAGCCAGGCCATCCAACTGCGACAGGTGTTTTTCCCGTTCCAGCACCAGTTCCGTTGCCGCCAGCGCATCGGCGAGCAGTGTCGCCTCCATGGACACGCGATAGGCATAAAAGGCCGCAAAGATCATCATCGAGACGATGGCGCACCAGGAGCCGAGCTGCAGGATCGGGTGGATCAGAAGCATCTCTCCCTCCAGCCAGGGGACCGGATAGGGCGAAAGAACCAGCGTCGTGGTGCAGACGATAGCAAAGCCGAGAAGGCCAAGCGAGTGGCGCAGCGGCAACGATCCGAACGAGATGATGACGGGCACGCAGATGAGCGGCGCAAACGGATTGGCAATGCCGCCGGTAATGAACAGCAGGCAGGCCATCTGGAGAAGATCAAACCCCAGCAAGCCGAGGGCTGCTGCCGGCTGAAGCCGGTGCGTTGGCGGAAACCGCAGCGACAGAACAAGGTTTGCCAGCGCAAGCGCTGCCACCAGCACGGCGGTTTCGATCAGCGGCATCGCGTAGTTAAGGACAAGCGCCACGATCAGCACGGTGATCGTCTGGCCCGCCACCGCCAGCCAGCGCAGCCGAACCAGCGTCTGAAGCCGCATGCTGCGGCTTGCGCGGCCAAACTGCGCGTGGCGGATGGAGATCTGTTCCATGCTCATGTCCTCGTCAGGTTCCCCGCGGTTTTGCGCGCGCGGTCGGTGCAGCATTGGCCGGATCTTCCGGCCAGGCATGTCTTGGATATTGCCCGCGCATGTCGGCGCGCACGTCCCGCCAGGATCCGGCCCAGAAACCGGGCAGGTCGCGCGTGGTCTGGATCGGCCGATGGGCAGGCGATGTCAATTCGAGAAGAAGCGGCAATCTGCCGCCTGCCACGGACGGATGCGCCTTCAGCCCGAACAGTTCCTGCACCCGCAGCGAAATCACCGGCTCCTCGCCATCGTAGCGAATCGGATGCCGCTGGCCCGTGGGCGCCTCGAAATGCGTCGGCGCCAGCCGGTTGATCTCGGAACGCACCGCATGGGGAATGAGGGTGCGAAGTCCCTCGGCAAGGCTGCCCTGGTCGATGGCGTCAAGGCTGCTGCGGCCGGACTGGAATGGCGTGAACCAATCGTCCAGCCGGGATAGCAGCGCTTCTTCCGACACATCCGGCCAGGGCTCTCCGATGGTGCGGTTCAAAAAGCCGATGCGCGCGCGCAGCTGCTCGGTGTCCTTGGAGAATGAAAGCGCCCGCAGGCCAAGCTGGCGCACGCCATCCGCCAGCGCTTCGGCGGCCTGCGCACCGCTGGGCCGGGGAAGCGGCGTTTCTTCCAGAATGATGGCGCCAAGCCGCACCACCTTGCGCGCCCGAACCTGCCGGCTCTGCCGGTCGAAATAACCTTCCTGCCGCCGTTCGATGGCATCGGCCAGTTCCGCCTCCACGCTGTCGCGGTCTATCTCGGCAGCTGCCAGAATGCGCGCCTGTGCCGCCCGTCCCGTCAGGTCTGCAATAACAAGCATGCGGGCGCCCGACAGCCTTTCGGTCTCCGGCAGTTCTGCGCCGCGACCATTCGCCATCACGAAACGTCCACGCGCACCGCGCTGCAGCGCCACCCGATCTGGATAGGCGTGCATCAGCAGGTGGCCGGCAAGGACCGGCGCCGGGGCGGAATTTTGAGACTGAGCCGAGCGCGGCAGGGCATCAGCCAGCCGCCGGGCAAGCTGGCGGGCAGCATCAGCCCGCTCGCCGCGTTCGTTGCGGAAGGATTTGAGCCGCTGGTCGAGATCGACATCCGGCCCGCCCAGCCCCTGTTCCGTCATCAGCACGGCTAGCTGGCAGGCAGCCAGTCCCTGGCCTTGCTCTGCGCCGGCAATCGCCATGGCCGCAAGCCGCGGTGGCAGTGAAAGCCCCCGCATCATCCGGCCCTTCGGCGTCAGCATGTCGGACGCATCGAGCGCTCCCATCATGCGCAGTAATTGGCGCGCTTCATGCAGCGCACCTGCGGGCGGCGGATCGAGGAACAAGAGGTCGGCCGGATCGCGCACGCCCCAATGGGCAAGATCCAGCGCAAGGCCGGAAAGGTCGCTTGCCAGAATCTGCGGCGGCGTAAAAGCCGGCATGGCCGCCGTCTGGCCGGCATGCCAGAGGCGGATGACGATGCCGGGCTGCGTCCGCCCGGCACGGCCCGCCCGTTGGTCGGCCGAAGCGCGCGATACTTTGACGGTTTCCAGCCGGGTGATGCCTGTTGACGGTTCAAACACCGGCAGACGCTGCAATCCGCTGTCGATCACGATGCGCACGCCATCAATGGTGATCGACGTCTCGGCAATCGAGGTGGCGAGCACCACCTTGCGCTTGCCTTCTTGCGTCGGGCGGATCGCCAGATCCTGCTCCTTTTGCGAAAGATTGCCGTAAAGCGGAGTGACTATAGTAGTCTCCGGCAGCTTCTGGGACAGCCGCTCGGCGGTGCGCAGGATTTCCCCCTGGCCCGGCAGGAAGGCAAGGATCGATCCCTCTTCCTCTGCATGGGCTCTCAGGATGGCGCGCGCCATGGCATCCTCGATACGCTCCGAGGGCCCGCGTTCGCCGTGGCGGATGTCGATGGGAAAACTGCGACCTTCACTGACGATCACAGGCGGATGGCCGAGAAGGTCTGCCACGCGCTCCACATCGAGCGTTGCAGACATGACAAGAAGTTTTAGGTCTTCGCGCAGCGCGCCTTGCGCATCGAGCGCCAGCGCCAGGCCAAAATCGGCATCCAGCGAGCGCTCGTGGAATTCATCGAACAACACCGCCGAGACACCTGACAGCTCGGGATCCTCGAGAATCATGCGGGCAAACACGCCCTCCGTCACCACCTCGATGCGGGTTGCCGCGGAAATCCGGTTATCGAGGCGCATGCGATAGCCGACAGTCTGGCCAACCGTTTCCGACAGAAGAGAGGCCATGCGCGCGGCTGCTGCCCGCGCGGCCAGCCGCCGCGGCTCCAGGAGAATGATCTTGCCGCTGCACCAGTCCTCGCCGAGCAGGAAAAGCGGCACCAGCGTTGTTTTGCCAGCGCCCGGCGGGGCTGACAGAACGGCGCGATTGGCGCGCGCCAGACCGGCGGCGATATCCGGCAGGACCTCGCTGACCGGCAGGCGGGGCAGGGGGGCATGCGTGCGCGTCATGCGGCAGATGTCCCGCCGCGTACTGTTTCATAGGCAAGGATGGCACCGGCCAGATCCTCAAGGGCGGCGCCCACCGATTTGAACAGGGTTATTTCGTCATGAGATTGCCGGCCCGGATGCTGCCCGCGTGTCAGCTCGGCAAGGTCTGCGCGAATATCACCCGGCGCAAGCGTGCCATTGCCCAGGGGGATGACGATGTCGCCAGCCTCATGCATGGCACCGTCGCGTGTATCGACAAAAACGCTGGCGCGGGAAACTGCCGTGTCATCGCTCTCGCGCATGGTCGGCTTGAAGGCGCCAACGAGGTCGAGATGGGCGCCGGGCTTCAGCCAGTCTCCACGGATCAGCGGTTCGACGGACAGTGTTGCGCAGGAAACGATGTCGGCGCGGCCAACGGCTACTTCGAGGTCGCGCACCGGCTCCACATCAAAGCCTGCCCCTTGCGCCTCCCGTGCCATGTTTGCGGCCTTGTCGAAATCGCGCCCCCAGATCCGCAGGCGTTTCAGGTTCCGATGAACGCTGTGGGCCTCGATGAGGTTGAGCGACAACCGCCCGGTGCCCACCATCAACAACTCCTCGGCGTCGGACCGGGCAAGAAGCCGCGCGGCAAGGGCAGAGGTGGCCGCGGTGCGCCGCGCCGTCAGCTCGCCCCCCTCGACGATTGCCAGCATCTCGCCTGTCTTGCCCGACGAGAGAAGATAGTTGCCGAAGATGGTGGGAAGCGCGCGCAGGTGATTGTCCGGGAAGAGGTTGAGGATTTTTACGCCACTATAGTGTCCCGGCTGCCAGGCCGGCATCAGCAGCATTGTCGCAGGCGCTTCCCCCGGCACCTCCATCTCATGATGGTGCCTGAGCGGCATGACGCAGCCATTTTTGAACATGGCGTCGACGGCATCAATGAGCGCCGGGTAGGAAAGGGCGGCCCGTGTCTCTTTATTGTTCAATACCAGCATGGGGACAACTCCTGCAAAACAAGGGTGGACCTTAGCCGTGGGGCAGGTCTCCAGGGAAGGGGCAGAGGAAAAATGACACTTTTTTGAAATTCCCTGTTGACGGTTCGGGGAGTGGGATCTATAAGCCACATCACTGACGAGGGCGGCGGCGCTGCTAGCGACGAAGTCCTTCGTTCTTGGGTTTCTGAGGAAGCCTTGTGAGACAT
>JAIXTO010000142.1 GCA_027483885.1 Rhizobiaceae bacterium | reverse complement strand
TCGCCGCGCTGGATGTCGTAGGTGCTGGGCAGGATCGCGCCTTCCGGCGGCTCGGTCGCGGTCCCGGTCAGGAGCGGCGCGGCGTTGACCGCGTCCAGCACCATGGCGCTGGTCCAGCCTTCGGGAATGGTGATGGCGCGCCGCACGACCTTGCCGGCGCGGATGTCGGCCAGGACCTTGGCCATCGAGGCGCCGGACTTGATCTCGTATTCGCCGGCCTTCAGCGTCTTGGTATCGCCGAGATAGGTATCGGTGACGTAACGGAAGATGCGGGCATCCGAGACGATGCCGTTGCGCTCCAGCGTCTGGGCAATCTCGACCAGACCGGCCCCCTGGCGGATGATGACATGGCTGTTGGTTTCAAGCGGACCGGGCCGCTGATAGGTGGTGATGACATAATAGAAGCCGGCGACACCGACGACACAGGCCAGCACCACCATCGTCATCAGGAAGTTGAGGAAGATGACGATCTGGCTGCGGGCTTTTTTCGAACGACGCGGCGGTTCAGGCACGCGCTCCGGCTTCAGCGCCTCGTTGGGCGATTTCGGAATGAAGGGGCCGCCGCCGGTGGAACCGGTGCCGCGGCCCGAAGCCATGTCGCTGCTGTTGTTCGTGTCGGTCACCGGCACTCCTTCTGAGACTTGCGTATTGCTTGCGCTTTTGCTCAAGCAATACGGCAAAAACACGGTTCAGAAGACGACAGCCCGGCACAGAAGCCCGGCAGACCCGTCTGTCGTTCAGCCTTCGTAGCGGCGCAGCACGAGGGAGGCGTTGGTGCCGCCGAAACCGAAGGAATTGGAAAGTGCCACGTTGATCTCGCGCTTGCGCGCCACATGCGGAACGAGGTCAATTTTCGTTTCGACATCCGGGTTGTCAAGATTGAGCGTCGGCGGCGCGATATTGTCACGAATGGCAAGCACGGAGAAAATTGCCTCGATAGCGCCCGCGGCTCCCAGAAGATGGCCGACGGCCGACTTCGTGGAAGACATGGAAACCTTGGAGGCGGCATCACCGACAAGACGCTCAACCGCGCCAAGCTCGATCGTATCGGCCATGGTGGAGGTGCCGTGGGCATTGATATAGTCAAGATCAGCCGGCGTGAGGCCTGCCCGCTTGACGGCAGCGCTCATGCAGCGGAAGGCGCCATCGCCATCCTCTGATGGAGCGGTGATGTGGTAGGCGTCACCCGTCAGGCCGTAGCCGACGACTTCCGCATAGATCTTGGCGCCACGCGCCTTGGCGTGCTCAAGCTCTTCCAGAACCACGATGCCGGCCCCCTCGCCCATCACGAAACCGTCGCGGTCGCGGTCATAGGGGCGCGAGGCCTTGGTCGGATCGTCATTGTGCTGGGTCGACAGCGCCTTGCAGGCGGCAAAGCCGGCCAGCGAAATACGGCTGATCGGGCTTTCCGCCCCACCGGCCACCATCACGTCGGCATCCCCATAGGCAATGAGGCGGCTTGCGTCACCGATGGCATGCGCGCCCGTCGAGCAGGCGGTGACGACCGAATGGTTCGGACCGCGCAGCTTGTGCTTGATGGAGACATGGCCGGAAACGAGATTGATCAGGCGTCCGGGAATAAAGAACGGCGAGATGCGGCGCGGGCCCTTGTCGCGCAGCGTATAGCCGGCGTCCACAATGCCTTCGATGCCGCCAATGCCCGAGCCGATCAGCACGCCGGTGGCGCACTGGTCTTCGTAGCTTTGCGGATGCCAGCCGGCATCGGCCAGCGCCATGTCGGCGGCGGCAATGCCATAAACGATGAATGGATCGACCTTGCGCTGCTCTTTCGGCTCGACCCAGTCGTCGGCAATGAAAGCGCCTTCCGTTGCGGGATCCGTGGGGATGCGGCAGGCGATTTTGGCAGGAAGATCTTCGGTTTCGAATTCGGTAACGCGGCGCGCAGCATTATGGCCAGCGATCAGCCTGGACCAGCTGATTTCCGTGCCGCAGCCAAGAGGAGATACCATTCCGGTACCGGTGATAACGACACGCCTCATGCCAGCGTCCCACCCCGCATGTATTATGTTATATCACAATATCGAAGCGGCCCGAGCATGCCGGGCCGCTCATGAACAATCACCCGAAGGGCGTGTTCGTCAGATATCGATCGAAATCAGGCCTGAGCCTTCTCGATGAACTTGACGGCGTCGCCGACCGTCAGGATCGAGTCAGCAGCGTCGTCAGGAATTTCAACGCCGAATTCTTCTTCGAAGGCCATGACGAGTTCGACGGTGTCGAGCGAGTCGGCGCCCAGATCGTCGATGAAGCTCGCGCCTTCGACAACTTTGTCGGCATCGACGCCGAGATGATCAATGACAATTTTCTTAACGCGCTCTGCGATATCGCTCATGTCGGTTTCCTCGACCTTTATCTTTCCGGATTGCCTCACCGGCATCCGCACCCTGTTGAAACCCTTGACCGCCTTTTTTTTAAAGAGGCCGGCTTAAGGGCAAACTCGCTCACCCGAAACAAGACTGTAAACTTTAGATGCGCAAATTGCACCAAGTCCATCAATATTCGGGGTGACTGTTCACAGTCAATGGCCCGCTTAACACGGTTTTATCGTGCCGCAAAGCCAGAAATTGTCCCGCCACCCCGCCACCAACAGGCAATACTGTTGGAGGGCGTGGCGGACCCAACCCATTCAGATCATTGCCATGCCGCCGTTGACGTGCAGCGTCTGGCCCGTAACATATCCGCCTTCATTGGAGGCGAGATAGAGAACGGCAGCGGCGATATCGGCACCCGCCCCCATCCGCTTCATCGGGATGGCACCGAGAATGCCATCCTTCTGCTTGTCATTGAGCTTGCCGGTCATCGCGCTTTCGATGAAACCCGGCGCGACGCAGTTGACCGTGACATTACGGGACGCGATTTCCTGAGCCAGCGATTTCGAAAAACCGATCATGCCGGCCTTGGAGGCGCAATAATTGGCCTGGCCCGGATTGCCGGTGACGCC
>JAIXTO010000117.1 GCA_027483885.1 Rhizobiaceae bacterium | reverse complement strand
TGGAACGGCGAGCCTTCCGGAATGACCGGCTGCGGACCTGCCCCGGTTCCATCCGACTTGACGCTCTGCGATGTGGAAATGTTGACCACTGCATCGAGAAGGCCTTCTGCCAGATCGGCGACCGATGCGGGGCCGCCGGCAACCTTGGCAGATGGCCCGGCGGTGATCGTCGTCTGTGCCATGGCCGGCACGGCGCCCGACGTTCCAGCAAGCGTCAGCGCCATCACGGTCGCCAGGGAATGTCGCAGCGACAATCGAAGGGAGTTCACCATCAGGCATCCTTGAGCGTTAAAAGGGTGGCACTTCGCCAAAAGCATACGGCGGAAAGAGGGCGGTGGAAATTACCTTTTCGTGAGGCTCGCCTCAAGATGGTACCGAACAGGCGGACCATACAGAGAAAGGGGCGACCGAAGCCGCCCCTTTTTGAGTAATCGCTAACGTGCGCTGGTCCCGCGTGGGACGCGCTTGCGTCAGTTTGCAGCCGCAGGTGCCGCCGGTGCTGCCGGAACAGCAGGACCCGCCGTCGGGCCTGGTCCGCCCACCTGCGGGCTGCTCTGGTTAAAGTACCGGAAGAACTGCGTGTTCGGGCTCAGAACCATCGTCGTGCTCTTGTCGCCAAGGGCTGCCACATAGGCCCGCATCGAGCGATAGAACTCGAAGAAGCCGGGATCACGCGAGAAGGCATCGGCAAAGATGCGGTTGCGCTCGGCATCGCCTTCACCGCGCAGGATTTCCGAATCACGCTCTGCTTCCGAGACAAACTCGACAACCTGACGGTCGGCGATGGCGCGGCGACGCTGGCCCTGCTCGTTACCACGGGCACGGATCAGTTCGGCTTCGGCCAGACGCTCGGCCTTCATGCGCTGATAGGTCTGCTGGGAGACTTCCCGCGTCAGGTCTGTGCGGCGGATGCGCACGTCGCTGACATTGAGACCCAGCGATTCGGCAGCGTTCTGCAGGTCGGTTCGCACTTCCTGCATCATGGAGGAACGCTCATCGGAAAGAGCCGAGGAGAAATTGCGCAGACCATAAACGCGACGAAGAGCGGCATCGAGACGGGTGCGAAGACGCGATTCCGCCGATTCGCGGTCACCGGAGACCGCTTCGCGGAAGCGACGCGCATCGGTGATCTTGTAGACCACGAAGGCATCGACTTCGTAAAAGGCGCCGCCGCGAACCTGGACGCGGATGTTGTCGAGGTCGAAGCGCAGCGCCCGGTCCTCGATATACTGGACGCGGTCGGCATCCATGAAGGCAAGCGGCATCTTGAAATAGATACCCGGCTCGGTCTTCACATCCTGGATCTGACCGAAGCGTACGACGATGGCCTGCTGGCGCTCGTTGACCACGAAGACCGAGGAATAAACGAGAAACAGTATAACGCCGAGGCCGATGATAAAGATGGGGAGACGGTTCGAACTCATGGGTTGCCTCCCTGCGCCGGAGTGGTTGACGGGTTCTGACGCATCAGTTCGGTCAGCGGCAGATACGGCACGACACCCTGCTTTTCCTCCACGATGATCTTGTTGGCGTTCTTCAGAACGTTCTCCATCGTTTCCAGGAAGATGCGCTCGCGCGTTACTTCCGGTGCGTTCACATACTGATTGTAGATCGAGATGAAGCGCTGGGCCTCACCGGTCGCTTCGTTCACGACGCGATCCTTGTAGGCGGATGCCTCTTCGCGAACCTGGGCTGCCTGACCGCGTGCCTGACCGAGCTTCTGGTTGGCATACTGGTTGGCTTCCTCGACGAAACGGTCTTCGTCCTGCTCGGCGCGCTGCACTTCTTCAAACGCATCGGCCACTTCGCGCGGCGGAGCCGCATCCTCGATCGGAACCGCGTTGATGGCGATGCCGGATCCGTAGGTGTCCATGGTGCCCTGGATGATGTCGCGCACCTGGCTGGAAATTTCCTCGCGGTTGTCGCGGAAAATATCCTGGGCGGGACGACGACCGACCACTTCGCGCATGGCGCTTTCGGCCACCTGCTGCAGCGTGGCCGTGGGGCTTTCGAGATTGAACAGGTTGGCGCGCGGATCGGTGACGGTAAACAGAACCGAGAACTGCACGTTGACGATGTTCTGGTCGCCAGACAACATCAGGCCTTCGGTGGAGTTGGCAACGCCGCGTCCGCCAATATTCTGCTGCTGTTCGGTGACCTTGACGATCTCGACGGTTTCAATCGGCCAGAAATGGAAATGCAGGCCAGGTCCGGAGATTTCTTCCTTCGGCTTGCCGAAGCGCAGCTCGACGCCGCGCTCATCCGGCTGAACCGTATAGATCGACTGGATGCCGACAAAGGCGAGAATGATCAGGAAAACGATCAGAAACGCGCCGCCGTTGAAACCGCCGGGAATGAGACCGCGCAGGCGATCCTGACTGCGGCGGATGATATCCTCCAGATCCGGCGGGCCGCCGTTTCCGCCCCCGCCGCCATTGCCACCGCCCCGCGGACGATTTGGGCCTTGACCCCATGGCCCTTGGTTATTGCCGCCGCCGCCCCCCCAGGGACCGCCGCCATTCTGATTGCTCCAGGGCATCAAAACCTCTTTGTTCGTGTCACTCCCGCCCCGCTTGGAAACCGCGTCAAAAATGCGGCAATCGGGTTATGACCCGTTATAGGGATGGCGGAGGTCGCTTTCAACGCACGGCGGGCTCACATCCGGGTGTTAGGTAACGAAATGTTTCAGTTTGCCGCAGTTCGGCGGTGATAAACGGCAAAACGGGTAGGAAAACTGTCTTTTTCGCCTGCGGGCACAACAGTCTCCTCCACCTTGTCGAAGAGAGCCGGATCGATCTTTGGAAAAAATGTGTCGCCATCGTCGATGAGGGTTTCGACATGGGTGATGTAGAGCCGGTCCACCACATCCATGGCCTGCGCATAGATCTCGCCGCCACCGATCACGCCGATTTCTTCGGCACCTGTGGCCGCTGCAATCTCGACTGCCCTCTCCAGGGCTGCCGCGAGCGAGGTCACGACCTCGACGCCGTCTATGGCAAGTGCGGCATTGCGCGTCACCACCACATGCGGCCGGCCCGGCAGCGGCTTTCCGCCAAAACTCTCCAAGGTCTTGCGACCGAGCACCATCGGTTTGCCGAGCGTCATCGCCTTAAAGCGCTTCAGATCCGTCGACAGCTTCCACGGCATGTCGCCATCGCGGCCGATGACATTGTTTTCAGAGACAGCCGCAAAAATAGCGATCGGGATGGTGCGTTCCGTCATGCTGTCACCCTGAATTGAATTTTCGAAACCGATTGGCCCACAGGCGCTTGGGAAGCGCCGATGCACAAGATCAGCCGTTGAGACAATAGCTTGCGCGGAAAACTGTGGCGACCCCTGCAGGACTCGAACCTGCGACCTACTGCTTAGAAGGCAGTTGCTCTATCCAGTTGAGCTAAGGGGCCTGAAAGGCAAGATCCCGGCCCCGCGAGGCCAGGAAGCCCTACTCAGAGAGACCGGGGGCCCGGCTCAGTGAGTCCAGGGCTGAATGCGGTTGAAGCGGAAATTGTCGGTGTAGGACACGACCTGGCGTGCAGCTTCCTTCGGCTGAATGACACGGTAATCGATACCGTTACGCTCGGCGTAGGACTGCGCCTGCTCCAACGTTTCGAACGTCAGGCGGACCTGCTGGTTCATGTCGGATGAGGAGGTGTAGCCGAGGATCGGATCGATGCGGCGGGGTTCTTCCTGGTCGAACTCGAGAACCCAGAGGTGGGTCTTTGCCTTGCCGGATTGCATCGCGGTCTTGGCAGGACGGAAAATCTTGGCCGTCATCGTCTCAACGCTCCCTTTCGCGCCTCTTGCTTACGTCCGTAAACGCTGAAGGCTTCGGTTGTGTTGCAGCGGCTCGTTCCCAAGCTGGAACCCGCATGCAGCAGGTCTGAAGCGGCACGTTTTCGGCGCCGTTGGTCGGAGTGGAGAGATTCGAACTCCCGACCCTCTGGTCCCAAACCAGATGCGCTACCAGGCTGCGCTACACTCCGTTCAACGATGAAAAGCGGGATACACGGTTCGCCCGCCAGCCGCAACAGCTAAATCCGAACGAGATGAGGATAAGTTGCAGACGGTTACGGAAGATTGCCGATCTGTTGGCTCAACACCTTGTCGCCTTTGTGAATTCCGCGCCGCCGCACTTCGCCACCGTTCAGCTCCAGCACGTATTTGACCGGCCCCTGCGAGGAAATGATCGTCTCCGACAGCGGCTTTGCCTGTTCCTGGATATGCGTGATGGTGCCGGCATCGTCGATGAACAGCATGTCGAGCGGGATCAGCGTGTTGCGCATCCACATGGAAACCGCGCGCGAATCGCCAAAGTCAAACAGCATGCCCGCATCGGGCGCCATCTGTTTGCGATACATCAGCCCCTGTTCCCGCTGGTCCGGATCAAGGGCGAGTTCCGCCGAAAATTCGTGGCGTTCGCCGGATGCGGTGACGATGGCCAGCGGCTGCTTGTCAAAACGCACCTGTGCCGAGGCGACCGCTGAAAACGCCAAGAGCGCCATGATGGCGCCCGCAGCAAAACTGGATAAAATCGACCGCATCAGTGCGCTCTTGGCACGGCTGCCGGCCCGTCCGGATGGATCTCGGCGGCCATCAGCCCCTTGTCACCAGGCCCGAAGCGAACCAGCACCACCTGTCCGGGGCGCAGTTCCGTCAGGCCGTAACGGCGAAGTGTTTCCATGTGGATAAAGATATCCTCGGTCCCCTCGCCGCGCGTCAGGAAACCAAAGCCCTTGGTGCGGTTGAACCATTTGACCAGAGCCCGTTCCAGCCCGCTCGTCGCCGTCACCTGCACATGCGTGCGCACCGGAGGCATCTGCGACGGGTGAACCGCCGTCGACTGATCCATGGAGAGGATCCGAAACGTCTGGTAGCCACGGTCCCGGCGCTGGATCAGCGCCACGATGCGCGTTCCTTCCAGGATCGTCTGGTATCCATCCCGCCTCAGGCAGGTCACATGCAAAAGCACATCCTGCATGCCGTTATCGGGCACGATGAAGCCGAAGCCCTTTGCCACGTCGAACCATTTCACGACGCCAGTGATTTCGATAAGCTCTACCGGCTCGCCGGCGAGTTCTTCAAAAATCGCTACGCCCTTCGATGACATTCTGTCCGCCATTCTGTCAGCCCCTGGGTTACGCGTCACGGTCGCACGGTTAACTGATTCTGAGAGGATATGTTAACATTGCGCCGTTCGTCCAGCGCAAGACCCTGTCCGCATGTTTCGATTTTCTTTGTAGTCGGGACTCCTTGTCTGAGGCTGACCAGTGCGGCATATCCCGCATGCGGCCGCAGATCCCGTCGGCCAACCGTTCAGGAGGAATTTTTCATGCGTTATCTGCACACCATGGTCCGCATCAAGGACCTTGATGCCTCACTCGATTTTTACACCCGGATCTTCGGTTTGACCGAAGTGCGCCGCATCGAAAACGACAAGGGCCGCTTCACGCTTATATTCCTGGCCGCCGACGAGGATGTCGAAAGCGGCGAGAAGAACAAGGCGCCGCTGCTGGAACTCACCTATAACTGGGATACCGAGGATTATGCCGGCGGCCGCAATTTCGGCCACCTCGCTTATGAAGTCGACAATATCTATGAGACCTGCCAGCGCGTGATGGACATGGGTGTCGTCATCAACCGCCCGCCGCGCGATGGCAACATGGCCTTCATCCGCTCGCCCGATGGCATTTCTATCGAGCTTCTGCAGAAGGGCCCCGCGCTTGAACCTGCCGAACCCTGGGTCTCGATGCCCAACACCGGCAGCTGGTAACCCTTGCCTTGCAAGGCTGGCGCAAAGGTTGCGCCGGCCACCTGCCTCCGCTTCTATAGAGACCAGCATCCGCCACCGCGCCGGGTGCCAAGCCTGACGCAGGGTTCATGCGCCATTCTGAAGTTCATATGGGAACAACAGAAGCTGGAATGCGCGAATGGCGAACCTCACTTTGACATCTGCCGCGGATCCTTTGCGCCGCATCGCCCTTGCCGCGCTCCTTGGCGTAGCCACGCTGTCGCTCGGCGGGTGTGTCGGCCTCACCGCAAAGGCAAAGCCTGTCGCGGCAAACCCACAGCCGAAGACGGCCACAGAGGCCATGGCGCAGGCCGAAAACAGCAAGGCGCCGGCGCCCGGCGGTTATGTCGATCCGATGGTGGCAGCGGCCGGCTCGCAGGCGACCAAACCGAAAAGCCGCGCCTATCGGCCACCCTCGCCGCTTGCCGGTGAGCCGGCGGCGCCGGGCGACCCCATGATGCAGATGGCCCAGCTCGCCCCGGAGCAGCAGAACCTTGGCGAGATCATCAACCAGCCAACGACGGTTCAGGCCGGCAATAACAGCATCTTTGCGCTCGCAACGGCGCGCGTGGATGCGGCAAACGCCGCAAGCGGCGCTGCAGCCTATGCTCCCCCCGGCCGAATCAACCCGATGATGGGCAGCGTGTTCAGCGCACGCGCCAGCGCAGAGACCGTTCCGCCAGCCCCCGTCACCGCGCGCCAGCCTGCAACCCAACCGGTCGCCCAGCCGGCAGCCCGCGCCACCGGCACAAGTGCCAAGGATGGTTTGTGGTAGCACCCCGTTCACACCGCCCACAAAGCCACGCCGCTCCTTTAACCATCTGATAAGAAACAGCCTTTCGACCATCCACAGACCTTACTACGCCATCCGATATTTTTG
>JAIXTO010000091.1 GCA_027483885.1 Rhizobiaceae bacterium | reverse complement strand
GTCGCCACGCGAGGATTGCCGTCCTCATCCTGGAGCACGACAACGACGCCGACCGATCCGCGACCGATCCAGTCCTCGACGACGCGCACGGCATAGACATCGGCAACCTCGGCCACCCACTCCCGGTAATCACCAGCCGCCCCGCCCATCGGCGGATTGCGGATGCGCTGGAGGTAGGCGGCCTGGATCTCGGCCGGCGTCTGCGCATCGGCGCCGCCGGCAAATTGCGTGGCAACGCTGACGCGGGTGATGGTGGCCGATGCCGCAACGGTGGACAGCAGCACGCCGGATGCAAGGTTCCCCGCGCTGCCGGCCGTCACCGCCACGGCTGGCACAGTCAGCGTACCGCCAATGCCGATGGTGCCGCCTGCCGTCGTCACATAGGTCTGGCCATTGCCGGCCGATAGCTCGATCGCAGATGGCTGCACCGATCCGGCTAGCCCTTCGATCAGTACCGAACCCAAGGCCTGGACGGCGCCACGCCCATCCACGCCCCATATGCTGGCATGACGCAGGATGATCGCCTCGTCGTCGGCGCTATCTGGCATATACTGCCGGCCCCACCACGCCTGGTGGTCATGCAGCGTCCGGATCTCGGCTGCGATCGGCGCCAGAAGATTGGCAATCACACCGGTCACTGATCGCACTGCCAAAGAGATTTTTGAGGCGGCAATGTCCGGCCGAAGCACAATCAGCTTCTGCTCGGTTGCCGCCGCCATACGGGCAAAGATGGTCTTGGCTGTCGGGATCGGCCACGGCATCAGGCATCCACCCGGCGCGAAAGAGTGATGGTCTCGTCCTGGACGCGCACGCGGTAGCCAAGCACGCCGGTGCGCACCCACCAAACCTCGATCTCGGCGTCTTCACCGGTCTCGGCCTTTGCCCAGGCCAGCGCCTCGGCCAGCCAGTATTCGCAAAGCTGTCGCGTGGTCTCCGTCTGCTTGGCGCGATCGAGCAACCAGAGACGACATCCGGCGCGTGCGCCAAAAGGGTTGAGCGCATCGATGACGGCGCCGCGCCGTTCTGAATAGCTGGCCGGCGTCAGGAATTGCGAGCGACCCTCCGGCAGTTCGTCATCCGGATCTGCACGGCGATCGAGCCCGATCGACATCAGCATGGCGGGCACCGGCGTCGTGTCGAGCACGAGATCGCCATCGTCGCCGAGCGAGAGATCGCAGCGGCGCGTGGTCGGGTCGTAGGTGATGCCAAGATCCAGAAACATGGCGCGAAACTATCGCGCGCGCAAAGGTGCCGTCATGCCCGCCGACGCGGGCATAGGCTTGTTCGTCCAATATTGGCAGACCCTAGTTGGCGGGAGGGTCTGTGTTCGCACCGCCTCGGGCAACGCCGCCATGAACATGGGTGTCGCCGATATTGGTCCCGTTATGCGTAATAGTGCCGCCCTCGAATGCAACACCGGCTGCAGACAGCACCATGGTGACGCCGCCCACCTTCAGCGTGATCGAGCCTGCCGCCTGGATGTCGATGCCACCGCCCTTGCGCACGACAACGCGGTCGCCATGCGCATTGGCAATCCCGATATCGCCCTTGTCCAATCCACCCATGCGCGATGACGGATTGCCGAGCGGCAGAAGCATCATGTCGCCCTCGTCGCCACCGATGGCGAGCGCAATGCCGATCGCACCATCTGCCGGTGGATTGCTGCTAAAGCCGAAAGGCTGCAAAACCTCGACCTTCTCGCGAAGAATGCCATCCGCCACTTCCACCGTGGCGGTCTGCATTTCCCCACTATCGTCCACCCCGCGCACGACAACGCGCCGGACCAGGCCGCGCAGTTTCCCATAGATTTCGGATGTATCGCTCACAGGCTTTGCGCCTTTCCGTCCAGGGCGCCCTTGGCGCTTTTTTTCGATTTACGGTTCCGGCGCCGGTTGCCAACAGGCTCGGCATCGAACGCCTCTGGCGAACACACGGTGATGTCGGTCGCGATGCCGGCATAATCCTCGATATACGAGACGCGCGAGATCAACAGTTCGCGGTCCACGTCGAGATAGGCGGCGGAAACATCGACGAGCTGATTGACGGTCCAAAGCTTGCCGTCAACTTCGTGCCCGCGCACGGTCAGCGTAAACTCCTCGGATGCGCCGCGTGCCGTGCGGCTTTTCCAGTCGGCCTCGTCTTGGGCAGATTTCTGGTCTGCCTTGGAGCGTGCCAGATGCACGATCGGGCGATGACGGGTGATCTCGTCATCCTTGGCGCGCCCGGTGGTCACAATGCCCTTGCGCTCCTTTGTCGTCGCCGATCCGTCGCCATCGGTGCGTGCGCCAGTCTCCAGCGGCTCCGCCGTGCTGTCCAGCTTTGCCGCCCCGCGTTTGGTGGCGGCACCTTCTGCCTGACCACGCACGATCGTCTCGCTATGGCGTCCGGCATGGGTAAAGGTTCCCTTTGCCCGCAGCACATTGCCGGGCTGGGTCAGCGCCGCCGGCGCCTTGGTCTTGCCTGTGCGGGTAATCACGATGCCGCCGACGCCATCCGACAGGATCAGCGCCTGGCGCGCACGGGCGCCCTTCTCGATCGCAGAGAAGGCAGTTTCCGCCAGGTCCACGCTGTAACGCGAAAAAACATCGCCCGTGTCGATCTCGGATCGCACCGTGATGCCATACGGCTCGGCAATCTTCTTGGCCGCGTCCTCAAGCTTCACATCGGCGAATTCGGCCGCATCTGCCATTGCTGCGCAATCGATCATATCGCCCGTCACATCGCGTCCGGAAATCGTCACGCTCGCCTGTCCGTCACCGATGTCCGGCTCGACGGCCTCGATAAAGCCTTTGAGCACGACGCGCTTGCCGATGCGGATGGTGACGGATGGGCCGGGCTTCAGCTTCAGCAGCGGGCCGGTGGTCGCAAAGGGCAAGGCCGCCTCAGATCGGGGTGGATCGCGGAAGCTGAAACTGAAGGCGCCGGAAAAGTCCTTCAGGTCGCGATCGACATTGCCTGACAGCCATTGGTCATGCCGCACGCCATCGATGTCGAGCGTGATGCTTTTTGCCATCAGGACAGCTCCCGTACTTCAATCGCGCCGGGATCGATCAGGGAGGATAAGCGCGGATCGTTGCGGGCAACGATATCGGCATAGACCTCCTCGATGCGGGACGGCTGGTCGCCGGCCACATGCACGGCGAGCTGCCACGCATCGAGCGGCGTCGAGGCGGCAAAGGTGAGCACGGCCGGCAGGCGGCCGATCACCTCATTGAGGTCTGACACGATCGCGGTTGACAGTTCGGCAGCGCTGGCAATGAGCGCGCTTGCAGGCCCCTGGTATTGGTCTGCGCCAAACACTTCCAGCCCCTCGATCAGGGCGGAGAGCGCCGTCGTGAAGCGAGACCGATACGCAATCGCCTCCTGGCTGGAGGCATAATCGGCGTAAGGCGCCTGTGCCGCCGACGCGGCAAGAAACTGCGCGGCCGCCGACAACAACAACACCTGGTCGGCGGCGGAGGGCGCTGTCGATGCCGCCGCAGCCAACGTCGCGCCGATATCGAGCCCGATCGTCATCAGCCCCTGCGCGCTGGCGCTGGTCGCCGTCGCGGCACTTGCGCTTGCAACGGCCGGCTCATCGCTCACCACCTGCAAGACTGCGGTCGCAGTGCGCACCCATGTGTCGAAGTCGGCCGGGGCCTCCGGAGCGGATGCCGACAGGATCTCGCGCAGATCGGAAAGCACCGCCGCCGCATCGGACGGCGCCTGCACAGATCGGCTGGCCAGGAGCACGATACGGCGCGACCGGCGAACCGAAGCCGTGACCGAAACAGACA
Source organism: Rhizobiaceae bacterium (assembly GCA_027483885.1). Classification (GTDB taxonomy): domain Bacteria; phylum Pseudomonadota; class Alphaproteobacteria; order Rhizobiales; family Rhizobiaceae; genus Neorhizobium. The sequence continues at coordinate 23,128 of JAIXTO010000091.1, read as the reverse complement.
GCACAACCGTGGAAACGATCGCCGCCAGCACCGTGGCGGATGCGATGACCGATGAGACGGCCGAGGCAAGGCCCGATGGAAGGAAGGACGAAAGGCCGAAGGTGAGGGGAACGCGCTTGAAACGGGCGCTGATCCGCACCACCCGCAACTCCCGCGATGAAAAGCTGATCCGCGCCGGCTCCTCCAGGATGACCTGCATCGGCCCCATCCACGGATGGATAAAGAGCCCGGGCCCGGGGGTTTCAAACACGGTTTGAAGGATCTTTCCCCGCGCCTGGTAGTCGTCGGATATGATCAGCGCCTCGACACTGATCACCGAGGGCAGGACGCCGAAATCATCATAGGCTGCCGCGTCGACACCCGGGAACAGATATTCCAGAACGCGCCGTCCGTGCTCGGATGCGGCATCGATCACCATCAGGGGCACGCCCCGGTAAACCCCAGGCAGACAGCCCGGCAGCGTGTTGAGATCGTCAAGCATCAGTTACGCCCCAACACGCGACCGGTATTGGCCCGGATCGGCACGGCCGAATTCTCCGATGTCACGCCGGTGACCTGTCCGGGGCCGGTCACCTGCACGTTGATCGTGCCGCCGACATTCGTGGATTGGCTCGCCTGAGCAGGCAAGACGTTCTGGTTCGCAGCCCATACCGGCTTCGGCTGCCCGGAGGTGCCGACCCAAGGGCGAGTACTTCCCGATATGGACGGCAAAAGTTCGGAGACTGACTTTATGCTATTCGCAAGGGTGTCCCAGCTGGACGCAACCCAGTCCGGAAGCAGGCTTGCCCAATCAATGCCTGCCGCCACAGCCTCCGCGACCTTTGCGATAAACTCCGCGACACTTGCAAGAGCATTGGCCAGCTTGTTCAGAATATCGACAGCAAGTCCCAGGCTGCCTCCTGCCAGGTCGCCCAACCCCTTGAAGAAACCGCTGACGGTGCTTTGGTCGAAACCGATCATTTGCCCGATGGCGCCGGCGATGCGAACAAAGGCATCCCCCATGCGAACAAGCGCATTCACGGTTCCGCCGAGGTTCTTGCCAATGCCTTCTAGCCATGGTGCGAAACCCGAACCAAAGTCCTTGAGTGCCTGCCAGCCTTGGCCGATCCCCTGTATGGCCCGATCCAGCGCAGTAAAGGCCGCGATCTTGGCGCCATCAATCGTCAGGCCGGAGAGATCGATTTGGAAATCGAAGCCTTCGGCAAAACCTGTCACGACCTTTTTCAGGTTATTCCAGCCGGCTTCCACATCCGAAAGGGCGCGGACAATTCCATTTCTAAGGATTGGCCCGTATCTATCTGCGACATCGCGCCCAGCAGAGATGAGGCGGGCACCAAACGCCCGCGCTACGTCACCAAAGCTAGTAAGGCGATCCTTCATGCCGTCCCACAATGCCGACAGCCTGGGGCCGATCGATGCCCAGTTCCGATAAACGTAAACTCCGGCAGCCCCGATCGCCGCAACGGCAATGCCAACGGGACCGATGAGCGTCGCCAGAACTGAAAGCCCCGCACCGATCAACGGCAAGGCAAGACCAAGCGCGCCAATTCCAGCCGCGGCGATTGCGCCGGCGCCGGCAAGCGCCAATGCGCGGCGCACCATCCCGCCTGTCGCTGCATCCGTTTCGCGCAACCACTTCAAAAGTGCCGCAAGATTTTCGTTGATCATCGGCAGCCAGCTGCCGAAGGCAAGGCCGACTTCGCGGGCAGCCTGCGCGCCGATTTCGTTGAATGTCACCAGCTGCCTGTTGAGACCCATCATCTGCGTCTCAAAATCGGCATCGATGACGGCGCCCGTCGCATTGGCGACTTCTTCCTTGATCCGCTTGTACTCATCGATGTTGCCGAGCATGGGGATCAGGAAGTCCATCACCTGCATGTCGCCAAAGATCGTGCCCAACTTGCCGGCGCCATAGATCTTTTCCAGCTGCTCGCGCACCGATGCCAGCGCCTCTGCGCCTTCAAGACCGTTGGCCTTGGCTTTCTTCAACAGCCCCTCGATCTCCTTCCCGGAGACGCCGGTGAGTTTGCCGATCTTCTGCACCACCGCCTCGATCGGGTTGATCCCCTTGGTGGCGGCATCCTGCATCACCGCCTCGATATCGACGCCGGCCTCGGCAAACTTCTTGACAGTTTCCGGCGCCAGGATCTTCGACAGGAAGTTCTTCAGGTTGTTGGCAGCCTCGGCCGGATCGGACGTTCCCTTGCGGGCAATCTGCAATGCCGAGCCGAGGAAGTTGATGGCCTCGCGTCCCGTCACGCCAAACTTTGCCATCTGGCTGGTCAGCGTCGGAAAGTAGCGCGCCATGTCCTTCAGCTCGAAAGCCCCTTCCTTGCCGGCGACGACAAGGCCGGCAAGGGCGCTTTCCAGCTCTCCGGCCGGAAGCTTCAGCGTCTGCAACATGGATGTCGCAACGGCCGACATGTCGGAAAATTCCGCATTGGCCGATGTCGCGGCCCGCCCGATCACGCCGATCGACTGATCGACGAGGCTCGGATCGAGGCCCGACGCGATCATCTGCCCGGCACCCTTGGAAATCGTGTCGGATGTCTGCCCGACAAGAAGCGCCAGTTCTTCAAACTTTGCCTTACTCTGATCGACATAGGCAAAGGCTGCTTGTCCGACGAGATTGGATGTCCCGGCAATATCCAGCAATTGCTGCTGGAATGCCGCCGCCTGCTGGATCGGCCCCATGAAGGAGATGGCGGCGATCGCGCCGCCGACAAGCCCGATCTTGCGGGCCGTGTTGGCAATGCCATCGAGGGAGGATCGCAGCCGGCGCAACGGGCCGGTCAGAAGATCCTTCAGCCGCACGATCACGTCGAGGGCCATATTGCGGTTGGACATGCGCGCCTGCCTTTGCGGAACGGTAGGCGGCCAAGCTATCGCGCGCGCGCAAACGCGATCATGCCCGCCAAAGCGGGCATGATCTGATTATTTCGGTTGGATTTCGTTTCGCCAGGTCATGATGATATTCCACCAGAAGACCAGGTCGGGGGCATCAAGCCCCAAAAGATCGCCGGGGGAAAAGCCGGTCCCATCGGCAAGCGCCCCCAGCATCATCGGCCAGTTGTCGGGCCATTCGTCAAAAAATGGTTGAGCACCCGGCCGCAATTGGTGATGTCGGCCATGTCCATCTTTTCATAGAGCGCGTTCATCACGGCCTGGTTGAGCTTGGCCGATTGCGCCAGCGCCACCACGGTCTGCATCTCATCGGTGGCCGAGGCAATCGCCCGTTGGTCGCGGCCGGTCAGGCGGTGGAAGGTCAGCGTCTCGAAACGGCGTTCGCTGATCTTGCTGTCCTTCCTGATCGATAGCACCTGGGGGAAATGCAGGGTGAGCGTCACCGTGCCGTTGGCGTTGCGCTTGGCCTCCTTCGGCAAACGGTCCAGCGAGCCGTCTTCGTCGACAATGGCCTCGGCCGCGCCGCCATCTTCATTGATGACGGCGGGGAAAGCAGCGGGAGACCCATGGTCAAGGATCGCATCCTCGTCGAGGTCGATGTTGAGCGGCGCCTTCATGCCAGGATCTCCTCGGGCACGCCGCCCATCCACTTGAGCGGGATCTTGCCGCCTTCACCGCCAGTCATTTGCGGCCGGTCGCCTTCCAGGAAGGCGTCGCCGATCACATAGGTCTGCCCGGTATCGCAGACCACCTGAAGCTCGCCCTCATTTTCGTCGAGGAGGGCGCTGGCACGCTGGCCGCGTTCCAGGTTGGTGACGGCGTTGACTTCCGTCCCCTGGAACTCCTGGGCACGGCCGACCGTGCGGCCATAGGTGACGCCGGTGTTCTTGATGCCGCCCAGCCGGATGGTGGCGCCCTTTTCGACCGGGATCGTCCGGCCATTCCAGACGATATCGACGATACCCAATACCTGGGTCATGGTGTGTCTCCTTTACACCTGGAATTCGAGAGAGCCGGCAAGCGTCATCAGGTTGCCGACGATCATCAGCTGCTGACGGCTTTCCATGCGATTGCGGTCATCGGTGGAGCGCTGGAAAACGCTTTCGCGGACAGTGCGTGATACATCCTCGATCCACACCTTTTCGCCGTAGAGTTTGCAGCGCGCACCCCAGGAGGCATGCATGCGCCCGGGCGTCACGACCGCCGTGCCCGGGTCGCTTTCATCGTCGTTGCGACGCACGAAAGCCGCCGCATCGTCGTCGTCGATCAGCTTGGAGCGCGGATACATCAGCGACACATAAGCCGCCCAGTCGTAGCGGATACGGCTCATGGTGACCGGCACCATGATATCCAGCCAGGCGCGATCGGCGACGCCGAGATTGCTGGTCTTGTAGGTGGTGATCATGCGGCTGATCACGGTCGTTCCGTCCGACAGGTGGTCGAACGTGCTGATCCCGCGATTGAGCAGAAGGTTCTGCTCCTCCTCGGTGAACTGATCGGCCGGCGCCGGCGCTTCCACATTGGGCAGAACCAGAGACCGCAGCTGGCGGGCCGGATCGTTGGTGAGGTGGAACGAGGCGATCGCCATGGCCGTTGCCGCGACGATATAGGCCGGCGTCGGCGAGCGCTTCATGCCGGCGCAGGTGAGGAACGGGCAGTTGGTGAGATTGCCGAACGTGGACAGCTGTCCATAGGTGCCGCCCGTGAAGACGAAGCCATGCGCGTCAAGCTTGGCAGTCGCCGTGTAGCGCGTCGTGAGCCACGTTGCGAGCAGCCCGACATTGGTGGCGTCCGCCCAGGGCGTGACGAGCTTGGTGATCCAGGTATTCGTGAGAAGATCGAGAACACCCTGGAGACTGGGATTGCCGGTCCCGCCCGCCATGGCGGCAACGGTAATGGTAAGGCCGGCCGGAACCGGCTGGGCATCGGCATCGACACGCAGGTCGATTTCGTTACCCACTTCGCCGCCATGCCGCGCCGTGCAGGTGACCACACCGACAGCCGAGGTCGCCGTAACTTCCGCATCCAGATCGGCATTGATGGCAGCGGCAAGCTTCACCGCCATCGTCGTGACCGTGTCGGTGGAGAGGGCGGAAAAACGGATCTGGCGCCCGCCCACCTTGAAGCGCAGCACGACGGCTGCACTCACCGTGCCGACCAACGTAAACGTGCCGGTTGCCTTCACCGCACCGCCCGCATCGGCAAGCGCCGTCACGTAAAGCGGCGTGATCTTGTTGGCCTTGCGGAAGGCTTCCACCATCTTGGCGCCGACAGAACCACGGCCAAACAGAGCAACGCCCTCTTCAGCGCGGGTGACCTCGTAGATGGCGCCGACTGCCAGCGTGCCCGCTGCCAGCTTCTGGCCGGCAATGAGCGCCTTTTCCGGCCAGGCGAACACGCCGGCATTGCGGTAGTTCGGCTTGACTTCAAGGAAGGTGCCGGGCTCAAGCCAGTCGTAGGGGATTTCGTCGAAATCCATGGTCATTTGCCTCTCTTTGCTGCGGCAGCCTTCTCGGCCACCGGTTCGATATCAGGGGTTTCTTCAGCGACGACGGGATCTGCCTCGATCAGGTCGCGGTCTGCCAGGCGCCGGCGCACAAACAGCGTGTCGGGTGCATCCATGCCGGTGAGCGGCCAAGGCTCCCCGGTTTCCAGATGCACCGTCCGCCCCTCGGCGGGTTTCAGAAACTTGGTCATGGTGCCTCGTCCAGGTTGATCGTGTCTGTGAGTGGGATGGCGTCGGGATCGGGCTCCAGGCGCCAGGTGACGCCAATGCCCTCGAAGTCCTCGGCCGTGATGAGATTGAGCCGGGAAGGCGACGCCGCGCAGGTGACTTGAAAATCCACCTGAGCGATCACCACCGCGTCGTCGCTCCAGCCATCGGCGATCACGCTGTTGGCGCTGGTGACGCTGACCGCACCGGTGCCGGGAATGGTCCAGCCATGCAGGAGCGCAATCGCCACGTCTGCCATGGCATCGAGGCCTATCCCCTTCACATCGCCTTTGAAGCGGGTTTCAAGGCCGCTTGAAGCCTTGAAGATTAGAATGAGCCGCCAGAGCATATTGCCCTTGACCATGCGTCCGCTGTCGCCGTCGGCGCGAAAGCCGAGCCATGCCAGTCCGATAAAGGGTGACTGGCGCGCCAGGCGCTCGAATTCCTTGATGGTCAGAACCTGCGGCACGCGCTCGATCGAGAAATCGCGCGCCGGGAAAGCCAGCCGCAGGCGCGCTGTGATCTCAGGCTCCATCTTGCGGATGCTGGTATATTGCAGGTCCATCAGAAGCCCCTCAGCGTATCGAGGGACATGATGCGCGAGCGGTCGGACATGCGCGGGCCAGACCCCACGGCCGGCCCTGCGGCAAGTGCTGCCGGCACGTCGAGATTGATCATCTCCTTGGCAATATTCTCAAGCCAGGTGATCGTATCCTTGCGCGCCTTGCTCATCTCCTCCGATGGGTCGGAATGCTCGCCCTGGGCCAGCTCGTAGCGCGCCAGCACACAGGCTGCCCGGATGATCTCGGCAGGAGGGGCCGCGATCGGCACCAGGTAACGGCCACGGATATAACCGTCGATGACGGCCGACACGTCGGCAAGGGCCGTCTCGACCTTCACCGCATCCACGGTTTCGGCCGTGCGATCCTCCGGACGCGACAGGCGGATCAGGTGCGTCTCGCCAAAGCGGGCAGTCATGTCGGCAACGGTCGCGTACATCGGGTTCCTCAATTTGATTGCCGCTGTTCACAATGGCTCCATCACCATTGCAGGGCTTCGAAGTTTAAAAGGCCGGCAGCACCCGGCCCGTCACTCCTCGCGGCGCTCCCCGCGCAAATGCTTATTTCTTGACGGTGGCAGGCTTCGCGGCAGGCTTTGCTGCGGGCTCCTGGTCGGGAGCATCCTGCGACGGCACGCCAAGGATTACGCTGCGTGCGCGATTGACGGCTTCCATCTCAGCAGTCCGCTTGGCTTCCAGTTCGGCCACCCGCTCGGCCACCTTGTCGGCAACGGCACCCTCGAAAACGAGCGCCAGTGCATCCTCTTTTTCAGTCACGCGCTTCTCGACCTCGGCTGCGACGCGCATCTCGAAATCCGTTTCCGTCTGCACGTTTTCAGCCTCTTCAACCGGGCGCACGACGAAGTTCGGGTCACGGTCGAACGCGGCCAGCTGTTCCTCGCTCCAGCGGTCGGCCGGATAAAAGGCGGTGGCCGGGTGGCGCATGCCGTTGCGGCGCATGCCGGGCGAGGTGCAGATGATCTGGATCGTCTTGGTGGTCATGAAAATCTCTCCTGGTTAAAGTCCGAGGCGGTTGCGAAACAGCCAGATCCGCACGACCGCCAGATCGCGAAGATCGGCCGCGACCGCGCAAAGGCCGCGATAGGCGCGGGCACCAAACGTGTGCGGTGGCATGACATTCCATTCGATCTGTGCTGACTGTTTCGACACGATGGTTTCCTCGTCGGGTTTCGGGAAAGCGGCGCCTGCCGTTTGCCGGAAACCCGTCGCCGGCTGGGAGGCCGCCGGCGACGGAGGGGGACGCAAGACCTGCCCCGAACGTTGGGTCAGGCGAGGTAGGGCACGACGACAGGCTCGACCATCTTCGCCAGCACGTTGCTGTCGCCGCCATTGACCAGCTCGGCATTGAGGAGCTTGCGGGCGGTCAGTTCGAGCGACGGCGGCACGAGCAGCTTCTTCGGACGGATGTTGAGGATCGAGCCGTCGCGCCGGCGCTGCGTTGTCATCGCCGTCATCGCCGCCATGAAGTTGGCTTCGTTGAGCGTTGCCTTCGACTTGTAAGCCAGCTGCCAGAGGCCGAGGCCGGCATTCGAGCGACCATCGACGCCCCAGATAAACTTGCCCTGGAAGAAGACATTGGGATCGTCGGGGCTCTGGAGCGGCGTCAGGGAGAAAGCCTTGCGCGTCTGGTAGACGAGCGGCTTCATGACCTGGCTGTCATCGACCAGATACCAGGCAGCACTTGCGCCATCGGTGAAGTTGGCAACGGAAGTGGCGGCGCCATTGGCATCCCAGCCCGGGTGGTCCGTATCGAAGTAATACTGGCCGTCATAACATTTCAGGGTGTCGCCGTTCTTGAACAACGGCCAGACCAGCGTGTCAGGAAACTCGGCCGCGTCCTGCCCCATCTGTCCGGCAACCGGCGTGAAGATGCCGATCTGATCGTCTTCGATCTGGTCGCGCTTGATGGCGATGGTCTTTTCGAAGGTGCGGTTCTTGATGACGTAGGTCTGCGCGCCGAGATCATGGATGATACGATCGCCGATCCACTCACGGAAACCCGGCAGATCGTCGAGGCGCGGATATTCGTTCTGCGTCGTCGTTGATGTCACGGTCATGGCGACCATGTTGTAATAGCTCTGCACGGACGAAAACCGCCCGTTATAGGCCAGTGAAAGGCCGGTATAGATGCCGCGCAGTGTGCTGGCGTTGATATCCATGGGTGGGCGTCCTTGTCAGAGCGTGGAGAGCCAGACGCCATCGGCGTCAATGGCGTCGATCTTGCCGAGCGCCAGCAGACTGCCGGCGGTGAGCGTGAATGTGTCGTCGGCCGAGGCGTAGACGGTGGCGGCGATGTTCGAGACGGCAGCGCCGGCAAGCGGGATCAGCCGCACATCCTTTTCGATTGTCACATAGACGTCGCCGGTGGCACCTCCGGTATTGTCGGCGCGGCTCTCGGCAAAACCGATAAGCTTGACGGCGTCCGTATGGCTGGCCGGCACGGCAGCTTTTGCCGCGGTGATCCCGACAGCCGTGCCGCCAAAAATCTTCTGGCCGGCCAGCACGGGGTAACCGTAGAGACGGCCAAGGGTGGGCTTCTTTTTCGAGCGGATATCGTCCGTGGCAGCCATGTCAGAGACCCTTTCCGTGAAGCGCCTTCGCCTGCTCGGCAAAGGTCTTTTCGTCGATGCCCATCATTGCCGCGACCTGACGGTCCTCTTCGGTCAACTGCGGGCCACCGTTTTCCGGCACCTTGCGCCCGCCGAGACCGCCGGCATTCAGCGACGGCATCAGCGCGATTTCCGCCTCGACCTCGCTCGGGTTCTTCATGTGGCGGGCGATCATGTGCTCCTTGAGGACCGGCACGATCTTGCCATCCTTGATCGCCGTCTCGATGGTCGAGACCGCCTTGTCGCGCGCCGTCGTGGTGGCAAGCGTGGTGAGCTGGCTTTGCAGCGACACCAGCTGGGTGCGCAGCTCGGCATTCTCCACCTCGGGCGCGGTCACCTTGCCGCGCGACTGGATGGCCGTCACGACAGCCTCGCCGGCAACATCGGAGGAAAGGCCGGCTGCGGTGCGGATCTGCGCCATCAGGGCCACATCGGCCTGGTGGGCAGCATGATTAGCCGAGACAGCGGCCAGAACCTCGGCCTCGGTCGCGGTTTCGGGAAGGCCAAGTGCCTTCCGAAGCTCTTCGAGCATTACGCTCTCCTCTTGTTGATGAAGCGATGTCAGAAAATTCAGGTTGGGATCGTTGGTCAGCGCCACGCGCAAGACCTTGGTGATCCGGTAGGGTTTTGCCGCCGTGTGCAGGAAAACCGGAGACAGGTAGCCATATTCCTTGCCCGTCACCAGTTGCTCGCCCTGGGCCGTCCACTCGACGCGGCCCCAGACACCGTCCTCGCGCGCCTGCATCTCGATAATCCAGCCGCGCGCCGGCGACGGATGACCGGTCTTTCCCGCAAGATCGATCGAATGGTTCTCATCGACCGGCAGGCGCTTGCCCTCCTGGTTGAAGAGGGCAATGAGAGCTGCCGCATCAGGGGCGGCATATGGGCCGCGACCGTCCACACCGGTAAAGGATGCGGCAGGCAGCAGATGCAGCCATTCCGGTGCAGCAGCAGCGGCGGCATTCAGCGACAGGAGAAGGGCGTTGATGTTTTTCGGCATGGGCGAATAAGTGCCATGCGCGGCCGCGCCAGATCATGCCCGCAACGGCGGGCGTCACGGTCTGTCAGCGCGGGGTGAGACGATCGACGAAAGAGAACACGATCTCGGCGATCGACGTTTCGTCGTCACTGGATATACCGAGGTAGGGCCGCGCGGGCAAGGTGACGCTGTCGGCTTTGATAAGATCGCCACCGATCCGGAACCAGAGATGCGATGCAGAGACCGGCTTGATCTCTGCCCCTTCCTGGTGCGCCCTGGCATAAATGACGTTCGTGCCGACGCGCACTTCGTCCTGCCCCGCCTGGGCATTGATGCTGTCACGGAGACGGCCGCTTTCGGTAAGGATGCGGCTATTGCGCTTGGTTTCGGCATAAGCGGGATTGAGCGCCTGCCAGGCATCGCCCTCCGGATCGGTCTGGCTGACAAACCGCATATGCGTGGAGCCGACCAGCTCGACGCCGATCGCGGCCATGACCGGGCGCGTATTGCCAAGGCGGAAGGCGAGCGTGCGAAACGCCTCGCGAACGGCGCGATCTTCGATAGTAACGGAAATCGAGGCCCCGCTCATTTCGTCACCTTGCGCAGTGAGATCAGGTTGAGATGGCGGCGATTGCCGTTGATGACAGGGCGCGCCCGCATTTCCCAGGCAGTGCCCTCAACCGTGCCGGAGACGCTGATCGTGCCATCATCGGCCGTGGTGATCCGGGCGCCCTTTTTCAGGAGCCGGCGCGGGATCGCGGCATAGGCGGCAGGCGTCATGTCGGGCTTTTCGGCATCGCTGCGGATCCGTTCCGCCAGCAGCCGCAATTCGTCGCCGGGTACGATGCCAGCAAGATCCAGTCCCTTTTCCGCGACAGCCACCGGCGTCCAGGCACCATCCGGCCATTTGCCGCGCAATGCCGAGGCGACGAAGGCCGCCGCATTGGCTTCGCTGGCAGATACAGCAACCGGACCGGGCGCGGTCTGTTTCAGCCAGGCCATGCCGGGATTGTAGGCAAAGGACGGATCGACGCCGAGCGGCTGATCCGTGCCGAGCTGGTCGAGATCCGGCGCTGCATCAGGCACGCTTTTGCCAAGCCGCCGCAGCCGCGACTGCGAGACCGGCGTGACAAAGCAGCCGCAGCGAAAGCCATTGGGTGGATAAGCGACCGTCCAGAACGGGTCGTCGGCCTTCAGCACCTTGCCGTCCCAGGCCGTGTGCTGAAGGCGCGGATGCAGCGCGCCGGAATGATTGTACTGCCAGTAGGGAAAGGTCGCGAGCGTATCCGGCTCGGTCAGCTGCGCATACCGGCCGGCCGCATAGGCCGTTGACAGGTTGGTTTCAAAAATGGTGCGGCTGCGCCAGCCGCGTTCGCCCCGATAAGACCAGCCATGTTTCTTGACGAGCTGGTCGAAGCCCTTCTGGAATTCGGCCAGTGTCGTGCCCTGGGAGAGAGCCTTGTCGATCTCGGACCTGAAGTCATCGACCAGGGCAACCGTATTGGCGCCGGCCACCATGAAGGTCTTGGAATGGGCCGCGTCCCACACTTCCCGCCAGCTGCTGGTGGGCGTGCTGGTCTTGTCGCGGAAAAAGCGGATCGCCTCGTCAAATGGCAGATCGAGGGCGCCAGCCGTCGTCACCATGCCGGATCACCGTTGAGGATCGTTTTTGAAGACGTTTTGAAGCCTCTGGAAGCGTGTCGGGTGCTTTGCAGGTGTCTGCGCCCGTCAACGCCTCTCCTGAAGCCTGTACGGGGCGCTGTCATGCGTGCCCCTTCATGTCGTCGATCAGCGATGCCTGACCGGCCAGATGCGCCAGCGCCATGCCCCGCGCCATGGCTTCCGTCAGCTCGTCGGGCGATAGGTCGAGCTTCGATAACCGCTCGGCCGCATCGCGCAGATCCTTGGCCCCCATGATCGCGGTTTTGACCGCATCGACCATGCCGGTCATGGCAGAGGCTGCATCCCGCTCCAGGCGCGCGCCCAGGATCTCGATCATCTCGTCGGGTTCGGTTTTGGCATGGGCCGATTTGAACAGCCGGTCAAAGCTCGATTGAACGGCCGTTGGCGGCTTCGGTGCAGCTGGATTGGGCCCATTGATCTCTGGGACCGTGGCCTCTGGCACCGGTGCCCGCCCGCCGACCAGGGCAGCATCCGGTTTCGGTGTCGGGATGCCGAGCCGATCGCGCAAGAATGCCTCCTCGGCTGTCAGTCCGTGTTTTGCCAGCTTGTCGAAGGCCTCGGCGAATTCCCCGAGCGGCACTTCGTCGGGACGGCCGATCCGCACATGCGGATAACGATCCTGCGGCCCGAAATTGAAGGCGACGATATTCGGGATGAGCTGCTGGTTGAGCGTTGCCGTCACCATGCCGGCATCGTCACGCTCGATATCCTCCTGCACCAGGCGGTGCTCCTGGCTCACCGCATGGCCGCCAGAAACCGCATCGGTCGTCGTGGTCTGCCCCAGCACCAGCTTGGAGATCTGCCGGTCGAGCCAGTCGGCGCGACGCTCATACATGTCGGTCGAAGAACTTTTCGAACCGACCTCATGAAACTCGATCAGCATTTCGCGCGGCACGATGGCGGCGCAATCGCCGGCAATGCCGGAGACGGCCCGCCACAGAACATCCTTTTCCGCCTCGGTCGCACCGCGCCCATATTTGCCGATGCGGATCGGCTGGCCGTAATTCTGGCAGAAGATCGCCCAGTCCTTCGTGGTGAAGCTCTTGAACATCCACGACCAGAGGGCAACGCGGGCAAGGCCGGAACGGATTGTCAGGCCGGATTTCGAGCGGTGGCGATGGACGACGAACTTGTGCGAAACCAGAGGTTCACCGGAGACCCCTTCGCGCAGCAACACCGTCTCGCCATCGGCACGGTCGAACGTGAACCACCGCTGCGGGCGCCAGATCAGTTCGCGCGGCAGCATGGCGCCGCCACGGTATTGCCAATCCACCTCAAGGATCGAGATGCCCTTGCCGATGGCATCAAGCACGTCAAAAAGCGATGCCCGCAGGATGCCGTCATCGATCCAGCCCTGCACCAGCTCGGCATGGCGCTTGTGTTCGGGACTGTCGGATGCGGGCTTTACCGTGATCGGCAGCTGGGCGACGGAACGCCGGCGCGTTGCCAGCACAGACATATAATGAGCGTCGCGCTCCTCGACATCCTCGGCCAGTTCGAAATAGGCCTCCGGCTCGCCATCGGCGGCCGAGCGCAGGATGCGCGACAGCCGCTCGGGCGTGAGGCCATTGGCCGGATGGCCGGACACGACCTGGCGCACGCCACCCACCTGCGGTGTGGCGATCGCGTCCATGATCGGCTTTTCGAACTTCGTCTTGTCGCCAGCCAGATGCAGGCTTTTCGCCCGGTTCTTCTTCGCCATTAAAGCGCCCCTCTGAGATAGACATCGACGGTGCGCCGGCGGCGATCGTCGTCGAGCGGTGGCCCGCCATGGTGGCCCGACATCGTGTCGGCACCTGTCTTGCGGTTGGTCTGGTAGTCGTAGGAAATAGCGTCCTGGCAGCTGGCAAACCATGCAAGCGCACCGGCCGGCGCCGTGTCGCCATGGCGGTCATAGCCATCGACGCCCTTGGTCGAATGTTCGTCCGGCACCTTGATGATGCCGTTGACATAGGCGAGCGCCTGGTGGTCGGCCAGCACGTCGGCGTCGAAAGGCAGGAGTAGCGACTTGTCGCCGAATGCCTCGATATAGGCGGGCATCCAGGCCGCATACCATTTGGCCGACAGCATCACCTCCTGGATGATCTCGCCCCAGCGCTGGCGCGCCTTTTCCGCCAGATACTGCCCGTTGCCGCGCGCATCGAGCGCGCCACCCATCAGGCGCGGCAGGCCGTCGCCGATATAGAAGAGGATGTCGCGCTGCTGGTCGAACGGGATGTTCTTCAGCTCCACGGTGAGGCGCGCACGCCGGATGAGATCGGCGCCGATCTCAAAGACGATCACTGCCGTCTTGTCGCCCGATCGGGCAAAGTCTTCACCAAAACAGTGTTCAAGGTCTGGATTGAGCGCATCGAGAAGCGGCTTCAAAACGCCTTCACAGAATTCCGATGCCTGCTCTTCGCGCTCGAAATCATCAAGGTTCTTGAAATCGTCGGGGCGGTCCCAGCGCACCACGGCCGGCAGGTCGCGGCTCATGCAGCTTTCGATCAGCACGCGGGTGAGCGCCGATCCTTCCGCCTCTGCCGGGATGGCGTCCAGCTCCTGGCGCATCTTGGCGGTGCGCGTGCCATAGGCCGAGCGGATCTCGGCTTCCCAGGCCTGTTGCTTCTCGATCGTCCACTCATCGCCCTTGATCAGGCAGACGCGTTTGTAAAGCCCGTTTTCGACCGCGTCGCGAAAGCTGAATGTGTGAAAATTGAAGCCATTCTTTCCAGCTTGCGCTTCCTTCATTAGTTCGTTGAATGGACTGTTGACGCCATTATGGGATGAAATGACGCGCACCTTGCCGCCCCAGATGAGCAACGCGGCGACCGCATCAATAACTGCCCGAACATCTCGGTGGAAAGCTGCTTCGTCGATACAGACGACACCTTGAAGGCCTCGGATGTTTTCCGGCCGCGATGACAGCGCCTCGATCCGGAAGCCGGAGGAAAACCGGACGATGTAACTCGATATGGCACTTGTGCTGCCGTCGTCGCGCTGGTCGAAGAAGATACCATCCTCGATCGTGAGCAGCTCTTTCGCAACGGTTTTGGCGAAGTGAGCGGCGTATCCGATGAATTCGCGACCTTTTGGCTTACTGTCCGGGATATAGAAGTAGTTCTGCCCGCCTGCGGATCGTTTGGCTGCAGCAATCAAAGTAGCGTCGAGCGCTTCCGCAAACGTTATCCCTGTCCGTCGCCCTTTGGCGCAGCCTTTCAAAAGACTTTCGTCGGCGATCCATTCGGCCTGGTGGGCCATGAGGACGCCTTCGGCCAGCGGATCGAAATCGTCGGGAATGTCTCCACCACGTGGCAGCTCCAGCGGCAGGCCGGCCGGATCGGCGGCGAGCACGGGCGGATCGGTCCACTTGCCCTGCGGCAGGCCCGGCAGCTGCACCATTTATTCGGCTTTCTTTTTCGGGCGCACACCAAGGAACTCGCGGCGGGCGCGGGCAATGGCTTCCTTGGAAACGCCGGGTTCGCTGGAAAGCATGTCCAGCGCCTTGCCGGCCTTGTCGTTCATTTCGGCCTCGATCTTGCGCAGCTTCTCCTCTGCCTCGATCTTGAGGCGACGGTTGGAACTGGTCGCCTGTGCAGCCGACAATTGCTTGAGCGCCGTGCCCAGCTCCATCGCAGCCTTTGGCGTCAGCTTGCCATTGGTGGACATCATCACCGTTTCCAGCATCAGGGCTTTGATGGCCTCGGCGGCAATGATGGTGAGATCGTCGGAACCGGTCACGTCGAAACGGTCGGCCAGCGTCGCGGCAATATTGCGCGCCTGCTCGATCGTCTTCGACAACTCGGCAAGGCGCACGGAATAGCGGCTGAAGCTGCGAAACGACGGGATGTCGAAATCGAGCCCCTGTTCGCCCTGGAGCGCGATGAGCTTTTGGCGGAATTCGCCATACACATCGACCTGAGTACGGTCCATGTTGGCCAGTTCCTTGGCAGCCCAACTGACGACGCCCTGGCATTCATCCGGGAGCTTGTCGATCAGGGATAACCAGCCGCGTCCCTTGCTCATCGGGTCACTCCGGCCGGGCGCTGGCTGGCATCACGCCAGCGATCAGCACCATGCCCGAAAGATGATATTCTCCGCGCACATCCATGCGCGCGATCTTGACCGTATCCCGGGAGATGACAGAGACCGCCCCCATATCCTTCAGGTAGCTGAACTGGGCCTCGACCCACTCACGAGGCTTGTCGATCAGAAAATGGGTCAGCAGATAGGCCTGCATCCGCGACGAGGACATGGCCTTGTTATCCTCTTTGAAAAGTTCCTTCAGGATTATCAGACGGGCTTCTTCTTCCATCGTGTAGCTCCGCATCACTTATTCCCCTGCTCGAGCATGTATTCTTGCAGCCGAATGGCAACGGCCGCGATTGGCTTCAGGCGCTCTTCCAGCGCCGCGAGTTTTCCATTCATCTCCACCAGCTGCAGTTCCTGTCTGTGTTGCGTTTCCTTGTCGGGAAGGTGTTTCATATCGCTCTCGACCGCCTGGATGCGCCGGTCATGGTCGATCAGTTTGCCTTCCACCTTGACCAGGCGCTCATCGAGCTTCTTTTCGCCCTGAGACATCAGGGTCCGGACATGGGCAAAAAGATTGAGGCTCGACAGCGCAAGCGCAATGAAGCCGCTCACCACGGCAAGATCGAAAGTCATCGGTGCAGCTTCTCCTGCTCATGAAACATCTGGCAGTCGATGCAGCGGGTGGCGAAGGGTGCGGCCTGCCGCCGCTCTGCTGGGATGGTGCCTTCACAATCGACGCAGACAGGAGATCCGCGTGTCTCGACCGCCTGCATGGCGGCGGAAATGGCGGCATCGCGTTCCTGCTCGGCCCGAAGCTCGGCAAGCTCAAGGGCGGAATTGCTCCCGAAATTCATCGGCCACCCCCAACGCCCGCCTGCCGGCGTGCTTCGCAGATGCGCAGCGCCGTGCGATCGCGGCCCCAAAAGGTCTGCGTCTCAGCTTCCTCAAGGCGGCGATCCGGCAGCGGCACGGGATCAGCGCAAGGGATCTTTGCCTCGGCCGGGATCTCGCGCTCGACGGTCACGGTGCGAAGAACGGGCATCGGCTTATCGCCTGTTGAGCAGGCGCACGCGATCGCGGCCAAGGCCACAGGCGCCAGTATCCGGCAAAGCCGCATTGTCTATCTCCAGCTGGTCGGCGCGCTGGTTGGCCTCCGCGACCTGGTCGCGGGCGGCATCCTGGGCGGCCATGGTTTGTCTGAGGTTGTCAGTGATCTTTTTCTGGGTCTCGGCGTCCGACTTCGCCAGCTCCGCCGTCCAGTGCGCATCCCGTTCGGAAATGGCCGCAGCGCGCGCATCGCTGACCATCCCGTTGACGACGGACATGGTGAGCCAGAAGAGCAGGGCAGCGGCGGCCAGAAGCGCGCCGGCCACGATGAAGGGCGAGGCGAGCTTGCCAAGAAAGGCGGTCATGGGCGGTCTCCCGGCTCAGGCACGTGGCGCATGGCCCGCATATCCATCGAACCAAAGCCGCGATGGATGCCGAGCATGGCGGCAATCAGGAACACCATCGAGGGAACGGCGACCGTTCCGAACTCGACCGCCTGGCCGTTCATGGCCGCGCCGATTGCCAGCACCAGGATGACGGTCCATGCCATGGCGGATGAAATCCAGAGCGCCTGTTTGGATGTGGTGTAAGACGGCTTCTGCATGGCCCTATTCTCCGACCAGCGCCGACCAGGTGGCCCCATCCGAGATGCCGGTCGCGGCAAGGCCCTTGCGTGCCTGGAAGGTCTTGAGGGCAAGCTCCGTTGCTGGCCCGAAATCGCCATCGACGCCAATCGGGGCGCCATGCTTCGTCAACCAGTATTGCAGCCCCTCGACACGCTCGTCGTCCATCAGGCCGCGATGCAGAACCGGATATTGCACGGCATCCGGCGTGGTCTCGGTTGAGGCGAGGAGGCGGGCAATCTCGGCCTTCGCCAGACCCACCTTCACCTTGCGGTCGTCCAGGCCGTTCTTGCCGCCATTGATGATGCGGGTGATGGCAAGGATGTTGTCGCGATCGGCAAGGCGATTAAGATCGTTGACCACCCAGAAATAGATGGCTGACCAGCACACCCAGTCATCCGATGTCACCAGATGCGGCTGCAATTCGAAATCGGGAACATTGCCGGGCAGCTGCTTGCGCAGCCAGACGGTGAACCTGCGGTAATTGGTGCGACCGGTGAGCTGGATCGGGCCGCGCCCCTTGAAGCGGGTGCCATCGCCGCGCTCGGTATTGCCGAGGTCTGCACGCCCCTCATAGGCGGCACCCGACGCATATTCCTCGAAAGTGCAAAAGGTATCGCTTTCGTGCGCGAGCTGGCCGAGGAAATGGGCGACGCGCAGCGGCCGGTCGATCTCGTAAAGCGCCATCAGCTCCGGCAGATGGATATGCAGGATCGAGGCATTGATCTGCTGTTTGCCGCGACGGTTCGATGGCACCGGGCCACCGATGCGACAAAACACATCGGCGGTCAGGGCGTGCGGCAGGGATGATCGGTCGGTGAGGGATGACATGAAAAAGCTCCGAAAGCGCAGTGCGCGTCGGAGCCAAAATGCGTGTCAGGGAAGAATTCAAACAGCACCGCCTTAGCGGGTGGCATCGTCTTCTTCGTGATATTCGGTGAACAGGTTCATTTGGCGGGTGTCTTTCCGGCGTGGGCGCCGAACCGCCTTTATTTTCCGGGTGCGCTTTAAAAGCTTGTTCACACCCGTTTCCGTCAGCCCAAGCCTTCGAGCAATATCCTTGATGCTCATATCGGCCTCAATGTACCGCCGAGCGCGGAATTCCCGGGCCAATGGAACACGTATATATGCGCAAGCGTAGCGCTTGGAAAGCCGTTGCGTCAACTCAACACCGATAGATCCGGGCAATTCCGAGTTTTCAAGGACCGCTGGGACGTAAACGCGAATTCCGCCATGCGCTTCTACAAGCGTAAAGAAGCCATCTTCGCCCAGAAGCTCCATCAGATCTTCCGTCAGTTCGGCGCGTTCCTGCTGGGTCATGATGTCCGTCCAATATCGAGCCGACGCTCGATCGTCATTTGCAGGGCGGTCAGCCGTGCCAGTTCCTGTTCGCGGCGGATGCGGGTTCTTGCGTCCACGCCGCCCAATCGAAGCTTGCGCCGCAGCGCCTCCCGCTGCCTGCGGATCTCGGCCAGTTCCATGGCGTCGATGAGCGGCAGCGGGAGGGCCATCAGTCTTGCCCCCATCCGATGATCACGCCCTCAAAGCGTGATGTGGTCTGGCTCTGGCGCCAGAACCGCCCCATCGTTTCGCGGGCGCTGGCCCCGATCAGCGATGGCGGCGCAAAGCCGGCAAGCCGTGCCGGGTCAAACCCGTCCGACACGGCAAAGTCTTCGATCTCGTCACGGCGAAGCGGCATGCCGTCGATCTCGATATAGGCAATGCCGGCATCGATCAGATCGCTCGACATGATGAGGATCGGCCGCACGCTCAAGCAGACGGGATCGGCGATGATCTTGCGGCAATGGCGCGTGCGCAGGCCGCAAAAGAGCTGGAGCGCTTCCCCGACATGGGCGTGCCGGCGACGGTGTCCACGGATCGTGTGGGTTTTCGAACCGTCCTCGATCTGCGGTGCGAAAAAGGATTTGAAGCCATAGGCAACCATCACTTCACACCCTTCATGGCTCGAACGCGCCGGCCGAAATCGTTCATGACGGTCTGCCATTCCCTGGGCTTCATGTCGGCAAGCCAGACGGCATCGCGCCCGACGAGTGCCGACACTTCCGCGTCAAACCCCTTGCGCACCATCAGGCTTGCCTCGGGATGCAGGATCTTCCATTGCGCCCAGGCAATCTTGGCGCCGTCGCTTGCCAGCCACTCCTGGCCGTTCGTATTGCCGAACATCACGCCGGCCTCGCGCCGCAGCCAGCCCTTCAGCGCCTCGATCGCTTTCGCGGCATCGTCGGGGTAACGCAGGAACCGGGTGTGATCGATCCCGGTCTGCCGCTTGACGAAGACCAGAAGGGCCGCATCACGCCGATCGGCAACGACGCCGAGATTATGGCCGGCGATCCACAGCGCCTGGAGCTTCTTTGCATATTTGCCGGCAAGCCCCGTCGTAGGTTTTGCCTCGGCCGGCGCAAAGCCATCGTTGCGAAACACCGTCAGCACCTTCTGGCGCTCGGCCTCGCTCATATCCTTGGCGGATGTCTTGCCGGTCAGGTTGGACAGTTTTGCCCGGTAGGTATCGTCATCGAGGCCAAGCTGTTTCTTGGCGACATGAAGGGCGGCGATGGAACTGCTCATTTCAAACCCCTGTCGATTTCGCTGGCGAGCGTGTCGATATTGATGGTGGCTATGCCGATCCGCCCGTTATCCAGCCGGGCCGAAAACAATGCGTAGTGCTCGCCGTCTTCGACGGTCAGAGAACATTCCGCTTCGCGATAGGCGGCCATCAGCATCTTGAAGATCCGCTGGCGGCGGGGAAGGTCTTCGCTCATGGCGCATCACCTTCCGCCCTTGGTGCGCGGCCCACCGGGTGGATATCCCAGGCTACAATGACGGTTGGGACATGACCGGTATTGAGGGCGTGTTTACGCGCCCAAGCATAAGCTCTTCCCCCTGGATCCTCCGCCCCGCACTCGACGCAACAGGCCACCGCCTCTGCGAATACCTTCTCTGTACGTTTTGCCATCACACACCCTCCCTCGATTGGGCGGTACGGTCTTGAGCCTCCGGTTCAATCTTGATGAGCGTGACAGACACGAGAACGCTTTCCAGCCAATCCTCGCATTGGCCCAGCTCGTCGCCGTCCTGAAGGCTTCCACCGTCCTCGTCCGTCATTAGGAGATATGGAGTGCCAAAGTGGTCGACCGGCAGCTTGTCATAAAGGCTCAACAACGCTGTCCTGAGGTTTTCCATGCCAAGGCAATTGCCGCCGACTGTGACTTCATGAGTGACCTGGTATTTCCAGCTCATGAAAGTCATTCGGTATGTCTTCTTGCCCCAATTCAGGTTGGGATCATGCTCGGTAAGCATGCTCTGTGCGGGACGTGAAGTGGACAGAGCTGCGATGACGGCCTCGGCCTGCTTCCGCTGCTTCACCTCGCGGATACGGGCGTAGCACTGATCTGAAGCGCTGGCGTCGTCGTTGTCGGCAAACTCTTCGGTCGGCATGCCGTCGATGGCCAGTGCATAAGTGTTGATGCCCTCAACGAGGCGGATCTGCCGCATGCTGTAGCCGAGGTCGACGCTTTCGATCGCAGCGGCCACGCGGTCAATCGTATTCTGATCAACCATGATCCGAGCCTCCATCAATGGAAGCCGTGATGGCATTGGTCAGCATCTCGCGGTGGCTCGGAACAGGAAGGCCAAGACGTGTGCGTCTTTGCTTCTCCGCCTTCAAGCCATCCACAGCTGCCCAGATGTCGAAGCGCTCGAGCATGACATGCGCATCTTTACGAGCCAGAAACTCAGCATCCTTCGTCATCGCCATCAACAGGGGGCCAAGAATACTGATATCGAAGATCTGTGAGGTATCGCCGTAACCTTCCGCGCGCATCAGAACTTTCAACGCGGCGGTTACCTTTGGAGCGCCGCACGTCTCGACGATCTTCCGGAAAGCCGCTGGCGCATAAATCATGCCCGGCTTCTTGCTTTCCTGGCTGCCGTTGGATGTCATCAATCGGCAGCCAGCGTTCTCGGCGCACCGCGCCGCATCTACTGCCCAGGGCTCCCCAGCCGACAAGGCAGCCTTGAACAGGTTCCAGCTGGTAACTTTCGTGACAGCCCCATTAACGGCCGCAAAGCTTTCAGCCTGCTCACTGATTGTCATCTGCACGATCTGGCAAGGAACCTCATCAAACCCGCACATCGCGGCTGCATGGGTGCGATGCTGTCCATCGATGATGGCATAGCGACCGCCTTCGATAGGCGCGCAGAACACAGGCGAAAACCGCGACCACTTGAATGCCTGGGCGATGTTTCGGATCGCCTTCCAGTTCCCAGGCTTCAGGTCGCGCTGGTATCTGTCATCGATCACAAGGCGATCGATGCGGATCCACTGAAGCATGGGAGCCGGGCCCGGGGCGAGGTTCTGCGGTTTGTCTGCCGCGACGGTGATGATTTCACGCATTGCACATACCTTTGCTGGTTCGCTCATCGCACGTCTCCCCATGTCGGGCAGGTTGGCGCCGGCCGGTTTTGCAAGGCCAAGGCGGAGGTGACGACGAGGCCGATGAAGAGGAGGCCGATGAGGCAAGTGCCGCCCTGTGTCATGCCGCACCTGCCTTCCGTTCGGCCTTTTCCAGCGCATCGAGCTGGCGCCGTGCATCCTCGATGCTGCTGAGGGAAGTCGAGCTACCGCTATTCACGGCCCAAGCGACGAACGTCAGGAATCCAAAGACGAAGCCCGCCCATTGCATGGCGGAACTGTCGGCGAAAATGCCGATGAGGATCGGGCCAAGCACCAAGACGCCAGCCTGAAAGGTGCCGAGCAGATAGCGTGTGATGCGGCCATCGATGATGATTATCCTAAGTTTCTTTTCCATGACCATCGCCCTCACGCCTTCGCCAGATCGATGGTGATCGCCTGCCACTGGTCACCCCCGGATGCCCGCTGGTAGAAGCGCACATACTCTTTCGAGCCCGTCACCCGCATGGCGTCGCGGATGGCATCCATGGCCCGCTGCCAGCGTTCGTCCTCGATCGCGTGGCGCAACAGCATGAAGATTTCCGAGCGGTTGATCTTGCCTTCTTTGTCGGTGTTGAAGGCGCGCGTAACGATGGCCTGGATCTCCGGCCGCGATCCGGCAGACCATTCGTTCAGGCACTCGTCGATGAGCTTCTTGGCAACCTGAAGCTCTGATCCAAAGTCGATGAGATCGGCCACCTGCACCTGCACCTTCATCAGTCCGTCCACGGTCTGATATGTGCGGTTGCCCTTGGCTCCGCCGATCTTTGCACCATACTCCTGCTCAAGCAGGGCGTCGAAGCCGCCGAGATCGAGCATGGTATTGGCACGGAAGCGGGTGATCTGTGCGTTCAGATCCTGCGCAAACTTCATGATCTTGCGAACGGTCTCGTCTTCCAGCTTGTGCTGGGGCTTGACGAGGGCAAGCGGAGTATAACCGCCCTTGGCATCCACCATGAACTCGCGACCGTCGATCACGACGACGCCATCCATGCGGTTGGTATTGTCCAGATTGATTTCCATGACTAGCGGTTCCTGTTCTTCACATGGGCTTTGCGCAGCCTTTGAAGAGCCTTCATCAGCTCTTCGCGGGCCGACTTCTCGCCGACGGTGTTGGTGACAATTTCGAGATGGTCGAGCGCGCTGACAACGCGCTCGACGGTTTCGCGCATGCCGCCGGTCATGGGACCGATCTTGCGCCGGGGCGTGGCGCCGGCAAGCCGCGCCTTCTGGATCTCCGGCCCGACCGCATCGACGATGCGATCAAGCGGAATGCGGACTTCCGCCTGCACGAGGATGCTGTCGATCATGCCGCATCCCCCCCATCCGGCCCGTCGCTTCCGGGCTGAACCGAAAAGCGCGGCGGGCGCTGTGGGAAGGGCACGACGCGCCCGGTGCGCCCATCGATGACGGGCGCCTTCTTGCCGTCGCGGATCAAATGAAGCCGGCGCTCCAGAATGTCGCGTTCATCTTCCGTCTCGCGCGCCAGCGCCTGGATGCTGCGCAGC
>JAIXTO010000023.1 GCA_027483885.1 Rhizobiaceae bacterium | reverse complement strand
GGACGGGGCGGGTGCCTTCAGCACGCGGGCCTCGGCTTCTGCTGTCGCTATCAGGATTTTGCGCGCCTTCTCGATGCTCAGCGTATCGTTGGTGGCAATGCTGATGTCGTTGCGGCGGTTCGGCAGGCGGCTGTAATTGGTAATGGGCACGTTCCACAGCGTCTGGTTCGGCGCCAGCCGGTACACGCCCTCAGCGGTTTTTAGTTCCGTCGCAAACAGCCCGACATCAACGATGGTGCCGCTGACATTGCCGGTTTCGACATATTCACCGACGCGGAACGGCCGCAGCACCAGAAGCATGATGCCGGCGGCAATGTTCTGCAGCGTTCCCTGCAGGGCAAGGCCGATGGCAAGGCCGATGGCGCCAAGGGCTGCCAGGATCGAGGCCGTCTGCACGCCGAACTGGCCAAGCACCATCACGAGAACGATGACGAGGATCGCATAACGGATGACGTTCGAGAAGAACTGCGCAAGCGTCGCGTCTATGCCGTGGATCTTGCCAAGGCCGCCGCGTGCCCAGCGGCTGAGCATGCCCGATGCAAGCCAGCCGAGGATCAGCAGCAGCACCGCGCCGATGACAGAGAAGGAATATTGCACCGCGAGCGCCGAAAGCTGTGCGAGTGCCGCCTGCGTGGCGACCACGAATTGCGATGCCTGTTCGTCCATGCCTGAAACTGCTCCATCGTGTCGAATGGAGCATAACTGGCGCCATGGAAGGCAAGGTCAAGTTCTGGCGGTGGCTGCGTCGTCGCGAATGTCGGGGTGGACAAGCGGCAGCACGAAAGTCGCCCGCCCGTCCGCCTCCGCCCCCCGGCCGATGGATTTGATGGCAGCGATGAGGCGGCCGTCACGCTGCAGGGCGCGGTCGCCGATCTCGATCAGGCGCGTGTTGGGCGTGGCATGCGGGGCAACCTGGCGCAGGCGCGCGGCAAGCGCAAATTCATCCTGCTCCGGATCGACGGAGAGCACAGCAATCACGGCAGCGGCCGGCGAGCGGGAAACCCCCATCCAGCAATGGATTAGGAGCGGTGCCGCGCGGTCCCAGTTTCGCGCAAAGGCAATCAGCTCTTCCACATGCTGCTCGCTTGGAGCCACCAGATTGCCGGTGCCGGCAAAGGCGATGTCGTTCATCGCAAGCTTCAGGTGCCGATCCGCGGAAATGACGCCGGGGCGGTGAAAATCCTGTTTTTCCGCCATCAGGCTCACCATTTCACGCGCCTTGTGGCGCACGGCAAGTTCGGCGATTTTTTCCAGGGGGCCAACGACAATGCCGGTCATGGCATCTTGCCTGTCGGGCACAGCGCATCCAGAGCATGGAAGCGCTCAAGGAACCGCGCCTGGGCCTCCGTGGCCGCCATTGGCTCGATTGCCAGCATGTCGCTTGTAATGCCGCGCGGCAGGCCAAAGAATTTTTTCGCCTCGGCAATCGAAAATCCGGCAAGCTCGGTTGCCTCGAAGAAGGCCGCCACCGTATCGGCCTTCTTGATGCGGGTTTTCAGCTCGCGGCTCGGATGCGGCGGAAGCCCGAAGCGAAGGTGTACGGCGGCCTCCAGGCGCTTTTCCACCACCTTGTAACCGCCGCCAACCACCGCCTTGAAGGGCGAGATCATGTCGCCGATCACATATTCGGGCGCGTCGTGTAGCAGCGCCATCATCAGGTCCACAGGCGAAGCTGATGGGTTCGTCCGGCAAAAAATCTCCTCCACCATCAGGCTGTGCTGGGCCACAGAAAAGGCGTGGTCGCCGTGGGTCTGGCCGTTCCAGCGGGCCACGCGCGCAAGGCCGTGGGCGATGTCGGCAATTTCCACATCGAGCGGCGAGGGGTCGAGAAGATCGAGGCGGCGGCCGGACAGCATACGCTGCCAGGCGCGCGCGGAAGATTGGCTGGTGGTCACGCGTCTGCCTCGGCGGCGTCCGACGGGAAGGAGAGCCCGGTCCAGGCCGGCAGTGTGAGGCTGACAGGCTGGTCGCCCGCAAGGATCGGCAGATCGCGCGACAGCGCATCGCCCACCCGGTCTGTACGCACGATGGCAAGCCCCTTGCCCCCCACCACGGTGCCGAGCGTGCCGAGCGGCTTGCCGCCGGCCGTCAGTTCCGTGCCTGACAAGGGCAGGAGTGTGTCAGCCGAGACCTGCACCAGACGCCTGCGCGCGGTGCCGCGATGCTGCATGCGCGACACCACTTCCTGGCCGACATAACATCCCTTGCGGAAGGAGAGGCCGCCATCGAGATCGAGCAGGATATCGTGCGGAAAGGCG
Source organism: Rhizobiaceae bacterium (assembly GCA_027483885.1). Classification (GTDB taxonomy): domain Bacteria; phylum Pseudomonadota; class Alphaproteobacteria; order Rhizobiales; family Rhizobiaceae; genus Neorhizobium. The sequence goes on along the minus strand of JAIXTO010000023.1, from coordinate 10,400 downwards.
TCCTGCAGGGTGTAATCGCGGCCGGATGTGGCCACGCCCGCGGCGATGCGCAGGGCATCATAGGCCGCATCATCCGAGGCATCACCCGCCGGTTCTGCCATTGCGGGCGCGCGTTTCAAGAGAATACCGGCTTTCGCAAACGCGTTGTCCGTCACGCCTGCCGTAGAGTCTGCCGTGTCTCCCCAGGTGACACTGACACCCATCTGCCCCTGCGTGAGGGTGACGGCGGCGCGCAGCTTGTACATGGAAAGCCGGCGCGAAAAGGCATCTGAAATCGCCGAATCGCATTCCAGCAGAAAACCGCCGTCCGTGCGCCAGATGATGAAATCGAACAGGATCTTGCCCTGCGGCGTCAGCAGCGCGCCGGGGCGTGCCTCGTTTTCGGCAAGGCCATCGATATCAGTGGTGACGATGCCCTGCAGGAAAGACTGCGCGTCGGCGCCGTCGATGCGGATCAGGCTGCGGGTCAAGAGAGTGGCAGTGGTCATGGCAATCCTGTCTGGTTCTGCCTGCCAGACATACAGTGCTGCCCGCATTTTTCAAAATGCAGGCAGCGCCCGGCAGGGCCAGGTCTGTGCATGGGCAAAGCCTGCGGCTCAATCGCCGCCGGTAAACATCTTCCACTGCCCGTCTGGCGTGATGCCCAGGCGATAGAAGTTGTAATTGTTGGTTTCTTCCATGGCGGCGAGATCGCCCGCGGTGATGATCCGCAGCAGTTCCACGCGCTCGGGCGCTGACAGCGTATCGAGCGGCTTGCCGACGAAATAGGGCCAGACATACATCTCGTCCGGCGTGCCGGCGTTGATGCGGGCCGCACCCGTCTGCAGAAGATCCAGCATGATGGCGAGGATTTCCAGCCCTTCCGGATCGCCGGACAGGCTTTTCAGCGCATCCAGCGCGTCACTGCCATCGGCGCCAAGCTGGCGCATCTGGTCCACGTCGAAATGCACCAGCGGCCGCAGGCGCTCGAACTCACCGGAGGCGGCGGCTTCGACAAGCGCAGACCGGGCGGCCTTCACCGGTTCGGGAAGGCGTTCCAGATCGCGGATGATCTCGGCTGGCGCCGTGGCTTGCGCCTGTGGGGCATCGACGGCCGGTGGGGCAGCCGGGCCATTAGCAGGAGGGCTGAACAGCGGGCCGGGCGCCTGCATCGGTGCCGTATCCGGCTTTGCGGCATCCGGCGGTTCGCTCGCCTGGCTGACTGTCGTGTCGGAAAGGGCATAAGCCCCGCCAGGGCCAGTTGTCACGGCAAGCACAAGACCTGCCGCAGCCAACAGTATCTGCAGGGAGGAGGGGCGAGCAATTGTCGCCGCTTGGGTCTTCATGAAAAAGCCTCGGTTTCTTCAGGCTTGGCGCGTCAGGGCGATTTGACCCAGCAGGCGATTTTATTCAGCCCTCGAAGTGAAAGCCCTTGGAAGTGCAAGCCCGTGACGCTTACTGAACGGTCCGCTCGGGTGAAAACTCACCGGCAAGCATCCGTGCCCGCAGCGATTCCAGCATGGCTTCCGCGCCGTCTTCGCCATGCATGCGGATCGTTTCCCGCATGGCAAGCGCGATCGCCGCGTCGGCAATGATTTCCGGTTCGATGCCGTCTGCACGTCCGTCGGCCCAGGCTTCATTCTGGTATTCGAGCGCCGCCTGCATCTTCTCGTGCACAATCATGTCGTCGATGTCGTTGCGCGCTGTCTGCATCTGTATTCCTCTTGCAAGGGGTGTCCGTTGTTACCGGCACGTTAACAACACTAGCAGTCTTTTATCGAAACCACACGCCCCCAGCGCGAAAGAGGTAAATAAAAGCCTAATTTCCGTAGCGTGCCGCGATTTCGCCCGACAGTGTTGCACCTTCGTTACGGTAGCGTTCTTCCGCAACCCGGGCCGCCGGCGTACAGGTGGTGTGCACTGCAGCAAAAGTCCGATACCCCCGGTTGAACGAGGCCGTCAGTCTTTCCCGTCGCTTCGGCTCATTGGCGGTTTCAGCATCCAGCAGAGATTGCATGGAAGTCCGCCACTCGTCCGAATCAGTCCCGCAGAGCGTGCGCAGGTATTGGACGGAGCCAAGGATTTCTGCAAGCCGCAACAGCTGTGCGTCGTAGGGGGCTGGCTTTTCCGCGGGCTGTTCGGCAGCCTGCGATGCGGCCGGCGGTTCAGCTGCCTTTTTTTGCGCAAGCGCTGCGGACGAAAGGCCCGGCAGATCCGGAAAGGGTGCCACGGATACAAGGCCCAGGACCAGGACACGCAGGATCGGGAGGGGAAGGAAAGGCTTCACGGTCATCATGTGCTCTGTGGAGGCGCCAGCCGCGCCTTTTTAAGGGGCGGAGCGGGATTTGTGTTGATCTGCCAGCCGTTCGACACAATCCAGAACGCTCTCTGGTACCGGAAGCGCGCGGATGTCTTCCAGCGTGAACCAGCCGGCATCGGCCGCATCATCGGCGGCGATGGCCTCGCGATCGGCATCGGCCTTCACCAGAAACACCGACAGGAAGAAGTGGCTCTCCAGATGGCCGGCCGCATCGTGGGTCTGAAGGTCATACGTGGCAAAGAGTTGAGCGTCGCGTGCGACAATGCCGGTTTCCTCAAAAAACTCCCGCAGCGCCGTTTCCTCCGGTGTTTCGCCCGGTTCGGCGCGTCCGCCGGGAAAGGCATAGAGATCCAGCGAGGGGGGATTGCGCCGTCGGATCAGCAGGTAACGCCCTTCGCGTTCCAGGATGGCGGAGGAGGCGGCACGTGGTCTGTCTGCGGTTTTGTCGGTCATCGTCATCGGGCCACCTTACCGGGCCTTGCGTCTTGCGCAAGCATGCGCGCTCTGAACACCGCGCAGCACCTGATCCGCTCCACCCCGGAGGGCGCTTGACGGGTTTGCGCCCGGGTGCGATCAAAAGGTCATGTGTGGACGTTACGCCCTGACCGCGACGCCGGAAGACATTCTGGAATTTTTGAGCGTCATCGAGATCGACGATTTTCCCCGGCGCTACAATATTGCGCCGACGCAGCCGATCCTGCTGGTGACCGCCAGCGACAGGCAGGCGCCCGGCAGCAACCTGCCGGAGCGGCAGGCGGTTCTGGCCCGCTGGGGTTTTCTGCCCGGCTGGGTCAAGGATCCGAAGGAGTTTCCGCTGCTCAACAATGCGCGGGCCGAAACCGCCATCGACAAGGCCTCGTTTCGCGCCGCCATGCGCCATCGCCGCGTGCTTATTCCCGCCACCGGCTTTTACGAATGGCATCGGCCTGCCAAGGGCGAAGACGGCAAGGCACAGGCCTATTACATCCGTCCGAAATCGGGCGGCATCATTGCTTTTGCTGGCCTTATGGAGACATGGTCGTCCGCCGATGGCTCCGAAGTGGATACGGCGGCCATCCTCACGACGCGCGCAAATTCGCTGATCGGAGCCATCCACGAGCGTATGCCCGTGGTCATCGATCCCCAGGATTTCACCCGCTGGCTTGATTGCAAGACGCAGGAGCCAAGGGAGGTGGCCGACCTGATGAAGCCGGCGCAGGAGGATCTCTTCGAGATGATCCCGGTGTCTGACCGCATCAACAAGGTCTCCAACATGGGCCCGGATGTACAGACCCCCGTGGAACCCGTTGCAGCACCAAAACCTGCCCCCTTGAAAAAGGGCTCCGGTCAGCTCTCGCTGTTTTGACGCCAGTGCGGCTGCCTGTCCGATCAGGCCGGCTTCAGCGTCTTGCGCTTCAGCATCAGCGCTGCTGCGACCACGGCCTTGATGCCGAGCGGGCGTAGCGGCGCATGCAAATCCTGCTTTGCAGTTTCGACGGCGGTGATGGTCTTCTGTTCGCTCATGACGTTCCCCTGAACTTGCGCGATTCTCGTTGCTAACAATGTCTGGCCGCGCATCTCCGCAGAAATCAGGGCGGAAATTTGGCGCGCGGCACAAGAAGCGGTCAGCATGAAACCTAGAGAAGCAGACTTGTGGGAAACTGTTGTTGAAAAAGCGCATTCGCGCTGCACTGCAACCTTGTATTGCAATGCAGCAACAGCTTGGATCAAACGTTGGCGTGATCGTCTTCGATAGTCAGCGTACCGTAACGACGCTGCCAGGCCCGGGCACTGAACGGCAGCACCAGCAGGTAAGCAACGGTGGTGACAGCCAGAACCTCCCACGTGTAGCTCATCAGCAGGGCGACATAGATCACCACGCACAGAATAACCGGCAGCATCAGGTCACGCCGCACGCGGGTTTCTGATTTGCCCGACCAGACGGGAAGGCGCGAGACCAGAAGGTATCCGATCAGCACGGTATAGGCCGTGGCACACCAGGCGATGCCACGATTGCTTTCGAGCCCCAGAAAGCCGAGATAGACCGGCAGCAGAACCAGAAGTGCGCCCATCGGTGCGGGCACGCCGACAAAAAATTCCGACTGCCATTTCGCCTTGTATTCGCGGTCCGCCATCACATTGAAGCGGGCAAGGCGCAGGCCTGCGGCAATCGCATAGATCAGGGCGGCGATCCAGCCGATGGAGCCGACCTGATCGAGCACAAAGACATAAAGAACAAGGGCCGGGGCGACACCGAAATTGATGATGTCGGCCAGCGAATCCATCTGCACGCCAAATTTTGACGTGGCCTTCAACGCGCGTGCCACGCGCCCGTCGATCCCGTCGAGGAAGGCAGCCAGCAGAACCATGGCGACGGCCAGCTCGAAGCGATTTTCGAAGGCCAGCCGGATGCCGGTGAGGCCGGCGCAAATGGCCAGAACCGTGATGAGGTTGGGCACCATCAGCCGCAGGGGGATTTCCCGCAGGCGAGGTCCGCGCGCCGCATCGTCATCCGTGCGGTGTTCGGCACTCGTCTGGTGCGCGTCGTGGGTTGCGTCGCGGTGATCGTCCAGCGGCTGCATGGCATTCTCCAATAATTGTCAGCTGCGGCGGCTGACGGTCGGGCCCTTGAAAGAACCGAATTCGGCAATCACGGTTTCGCCGCCGACCGTGCGCTGGCCCAGCGACACGCGCGGCTGGCCGCCTTCCGGCACATAGACGTCAAGACGCGAACCGAAGCGGATGAGGCCAAAACGTTCACCCGCATCGAGCGGCTCATTGGCATGCACGAAGCAGAGGATGCGGCGAGCAACCAGACCTGCGATCTGGACGACGCCGAGCTTGCCATGCTTGGTTTCGATGACCATGCCATTGCGCTCGTTATCGACGCTTGCCTTGTCCAGTTCGGCGTTGACGAACTGGCCGGGGCGATAGACGATCTGCGACACGCGGCCGCGCGCCGGTGCCCGGTTTACGTGGCAATCGAACACGTTCATGAACACGGAAATGCGCAACATCGGCTCACTTCCAAGATCAAGCTCGACGGGCGGCACCACCATCTGCACGGAAGACACGCGGCCATCTGCCGGGCTGATGATCACATCGTCGTCCTGCGGGACAACGCGCTCGGGATCGCGGAAGAAATAGGCGCACCACAGCGTCAGCACGAGGCCGATCCAGAACAGCGGTGCTGCAATCAGGCCCGCGACCAGAGATACGACGAAAAAGGCGATAACAAAGATATAGCCTTCCTTGTGGATCGGCACGAGCGTGTTGCGGATGGTGTCGAACAGATTGATCAACGGTCTCTCCAGATTGTCCAGCTTTTATCATAGCTGACTACAGCCAAACCGTTTTGGGAGCAATGTGGTTCCGGGCACGTGCGTTGAAGCTGCTGTGATGTTCGCAGGCAAGACCGCAAGAAAGAACGGTTCATTGAACTCTCTACGGAAATCCCGTACAGTCCTTCGCATGACGCAAGACAGGTTCGATCCTGACAAGGATGCAGCCAACTGGCGCAAGCACAAGCTTCCGCTGGGGTTTGGCGATCGGATCTTGGATGACGAAAACCATCTGATCATTCCGTCCATGCGGGAGATCGATGGCGAGGATCGGTTCAAGGTGGTCGGTCTCGTCGGGGAGAAGCTGTTCACCGGTGTGTTTGTCTGGCGGGGGGATCTACCCCGTTTCATATCGGTCAGAAGGAGCAACAAGGGTGAAGAACGAGCCTATCATAGTACCGGCTGACCCCGCCGATATCGATGACTTCGACGTCACGGTCGAAGCGCTTGATCGTGGCCAGCGCGCGCGCCTGATCCGCAGAACGAGGACAGGGCTCGGCCTGTCACAGGCCGATTTTGCCAGCCGGTTTCGGGTACCTGTCGGTACGTTGCGCGACTGGGAACAGTCACGGGCAACAGCCCCGGATTTCGCCATCGCCTATGTGCGCGTGATTGCCCAGTACCCGGAGATGGTTGCCGAAGCGGTCGCATAATAAGAGCAACGCGATCCCTTTGCCCCGCGAACCCGAAGCCTCACACCGCAGGCGTCTTGCGCACCACCACGCCCTCGTTATCGCTCTCGCGCACCTGCCGCAGGTGTTCCTCGGCCTGCGTTGCCTCCCGCTGGCGGTTCCACATCGAGGCATAAAGGCCGTTCTGCTCGAGAAGGTTTGCATGCGTGCCGCGTTCGGCAATCTCGCCATGGCGCAGCACGATGATCTCGTCGGCATTGATGACGGTGGAAAGGCGATGCGCGATGACCAAGTTTGTGCGGTTTTTCGAGACCAGTTCCAGCGCGTCCTGAATTTCCTGTTCCGTCGTCGTATCGAGCGCCGAGGTGGCTTCGTCGAGAATGAGGATCGGTGGGGCTTTCAGAACCGTGCGGGCAATCGCCACGCGCTGCTTTTCGCCGCCCGACAGCTTGAGGCCGCGCTCGCCAACCATGGTCTGAAACCCGTCCGGCAGGCTGGTGATGAAATGGCCGATCTGGGCAATATCTGCGGCCGCCAGCATTTCCTCTTCCGTCGCGGTCAGGCGTCCGTAACGGATGTTGTAGGCGATGGTATCGTTGAACAGAACCGTATCCTGCGGCACCATGCCGATCGTGGCGCGCAGGCTTTTCTGTGTGACGTCGCGCACGTCCTGGCCATCGATTTCGACAGATCCCTGCTGCACGTCGTAGAACCGGTAGAGCAGGCGCGAGATGGTGGATTTGCCAGCCCCTGAGGGGCCGACGATGGCGACCGTCTTGCCGGCTGGCACCTCGAACGAGACGCCCTTCAGGATCGGCCGTTCCGGATCATAGGCAAAATGCACGTCGCGAAAGGCGATGCTGGCTTCGCGAACGGCAAGCGGTACGGCACCGGGACGGTCCACCACCTCGGCATCCACCTCCAGAAGATCGAACATCTGCTCGATATCGGTCAGCCCCTGGCGGATTTCACGGTAGACGAAACCGATGAAGTTGAGCGGCACCGAAAGCTGGATCAGCAGCGCGTTGACGAAGACGAAATCACCGATCGTCTGCGTGCCGCGCTGCACGGCAATCGCCGACATCACCATCATCACGGTCGTGCCGGCGCCAAAGATCAGGCCCTGGCCGAAGTTCAGCCAGCCGAGCGAGGTCCAGACCTGGGTCGCGGCCTTCTCGTAGCGGGCCATGGAGGCATCGAAACGGCTTGCCTCCATATCCTCGTTGCCGAAATATTTGACCGTTTCGAAGTTGAGCAGCGAATCGATCGCCTTGGTGTTGGCATCGGTGTCGCTGGCATTCATCGAGCGGCGGATGGCAATGCGCCAGTCGCTGGCGCGGATGGTGAACCAGATATAGGCGGCGACCGTCACGGCCGTCACCGCCACATAGGCAAAACCGTAGGACACCCAGAAGATCACCGCCGTCAGCACGAATTCGACAAGCGTCGGCACCGAGTTGAGGATGGTGAAGCGGACGATGGTTTCGATGCCCTTGGTACCGCGCTCGATGATGCGCGACAGCCCGCCGGTCTTGCGCTCCAGATGGAAGCGCAGCGACAGCCGGTGCATGTGAACAAAGGTCTTGTAGGCGAGCTGGCGCACCGCATGCTGGCCGACGCTTGCAAACAGCGCGTCGCGCAGCTGGTTGAGGGCAAGCTGCACGATGCGGGTAAAATTATAGGCAATCACCAGCACCACGGCGCCGAGCAGGAAGGCCGGCACGAGGCCTGCCAGATCCAGCTTGCCGTTCAGCGCATCGGTTGCCCATTTGAAGAAATAGGGAACGCCGATCAGCACGAATTTTGCCGCAAGCAGCAGAACCGTTGCCCAGACCACGCGGGCCTTCAGGTCCGGCCGGTCGGAGGGCCACATATAGGGCCAGAGGTTCACGATGGTTGTCAGCGGATTGCTGGTATCCGCCGCAACGGTCTTTTGTCGGTCTGCCATGGCTGCCTCCGGAAGGAACCCAGCACATAGGCTGCATGCGTTGTCTTTGCAACGCAGCTTCGGTCCGGCCGGCAAAGATCATGTCCCTGTCGGCTGCAGCTTTGCGCGATCAGCCTTTCTTCAGGCGCTCGCGGTGGATCTTTTCCGCTTCGGGATCCGGCAGGGCCTTTTTCGGCACGCCAAAAATCTGGCCGGGCTGGATCACGTCAGGGTTGGCGATCTGGTCCTGGTTGGCCAGATAGATCGTGGTGTAACGCACGCCCTGTCCGCCATAGACGCGACGCGAGATCTGCCACAGCGTGTCACCCCGGCGGATGATGACGGAGGCGGCTTCGCTCTGCGTCAGCGGTGCCTGGGCAATGGTGCGCGCACCGGCCTCAACCTGCGCTTGCGCAGCCGCTGCCGGCAGCGGCGTCACCGTGCCGTTTGGCAGGATGGGACCGACGGCGCGGGCAATCATCTCACCGATCGAGCCGAGCTTGGCGCCAACGGAATTGACGTCGCGCGGCAGCGCGTCGAGCGAGGAAAGTGCCGCTGCTGCCTCACGCACGGTATTGTCGGCAATCATGCGCGTTGTTTCATCGGCACCGGCCGGCAGGCGGTATTCGGTGAGCGACCGGAGCGCGATCACCGTCGAGGAGCGGGCTGCCGCCACCTGTTCGTTGGATGGCGTTGCGCCGTTCGCATAGAGCTTCTGCAACAGGTCGAAGCCGCGCGACACTTCATTGCGCAAGCGATCAAAGGCGCCGCCATCGATCTGGGCCAAGCCGGTATTGCCGGCAAGCGGGCTTGCAACGGCTGCCACCTGATCGCCGGCCGGACGGTTGAAGGGCACTTCGACACGCACGATCACCTGGCCATTCGGACCGATCTGATCGACTGCGATGCGATGCTCGCCAATCGACAAGGCAACGGTTCCGTCGATGACGAAATGGCCGTCGGCGCCGGCAAGCGTTTCACCGATGACGGTCGTGTCGGCATAGCCCTTCAGCTTGGCGCCCGACTTCGCAATGCCGGCGACAAAAATGCGATCACCCTCGATCTCGACGGCGCTGACCTGCAGCGCCGGCTTTTCACTCAAGGCGCCGGCCGGGGCCTGCGGCACGGGTGCCGTTGCCACCTGTGTGTCAGCCGGTGCCGGAGCGGCAGTGGTCGGGGCCGGCGTCGTCGTGGAAAGGGCAGTGGTCGCCGGCGCCTGCGGAACGGCAGCCGTTTCGCTGGCGGAAAGCGCCACGCGCTCCGTCTTGGTTTTCTGGTTGATGTTCGGCAGCGCCATCAGACGGCTCGCTTCGCCGGGTTTGGTGACCATGGCCAGCAGTTCGCCGTTCTTGTTTTCCGGCACGGAGACGGTGGCGATCTCTTCGGAAATCACCGTGCGGCCATCCGTGGCGGTTGCCTTCAGCACCAGCTGATGGTCGCCGGGAGCAAGCGGCTTGTCGATGATGGCGACGAATTCACCGGCCTTGTCGACGGAGGTTGTGGCAACCGTCACGGCCTGGTCGTTGACATCAAGCCGAGCCTCCGGTTCGGCCCGTCCGGCGATGACTGCGGTACCATCCGGCTCCACACGCAGCACGTCGAAGGTCGGCACGATCAGCGGCTTCAGTTCGGTGGAAGCGCTTGCAGCCTTCGGCTCAGTCGGCAGGTCGCTCTTGGCCGTCGTTGCAGGCGCCTTTTCCCGCGCGGTCTCCGGTGTCGGGTCCACCAGCTGGCGGGCGGCATCGCCGGTACCGTTTACGGCCTGCTTGATTTCCTGTCCGGCATTGTTGATGGCTTCGCCCACCGGCTGGTCATTCGTCGTGAGACGGGGCATGACGAAAAAAACCATGAGGAGCGTTGCAACGACGAGTACGGATACAGCCAGCCAGCCGGCACGGTTTTTCATTATCAGACCTCTCCAGACGGAAACCCGTCAAACATCACGGAATTACAGGTTTCATGCCGTGTTAACAAGCTTTTAGGCCCTTTTCCGCTTGCTCGAAGCTTGATTTCCCGTCACTTTTACAGGTCGGGGCGCTGCTTTGCCTCTGATGAGTATGCATGACGGAGAATCTTGTGCCAATTCGATCCATTTGTGTTTACTGCGGCTCGCAGCCCGGCCGTGATCCTGCCTATGTGGCAGCGGGAAGAGCGCTGGGCAAATCCATCGCCGCCCATGGCCTGCGACTCGTCTATGGCGGCGGCACCAAGGGCATCATGGG
>JAIXTO010000054.1 GCA_027483885.1 Rhizobiaceae bacterium | reverse complement strand
CAGCTCGTAGGATAGCGTGGTGAGCGCCGTCATCGAATTGCCGGTATAGGCATCGGGTGTTTCGCGCTTGGCCACAAGGCTTGCATCCAGCGTGATGCGCGGCAGGTAGGCGCCAGGCTTGGTGAAATGGATGCCGGCTGTATAGTCGAAGGTGGTGTAATCGGTGGTGGCGCCGATGCCCGAGACATTGCCTTCGATGCGCAACTGCTCGGCTTCGCCAAACAGGTTGCGGTGTCCCCAGTAGCCGGAAAGGCCGGCGCCGTCGATTGATGAATATTCAGCACCGGCGCCAAAATACCGGAACTTGGCGTCCGACACTTCGATGGTGATGGGCAGCGACCCGTCCGGCGCCAGCGTGTCGGATTCGCGAACGGTGACGCTTGCCAGCGCGCTGAGCTCGCGCAGACGCTCTGCGGCCTTGCGCAGCTGATCGGGCGAATAATCCTGACGTTCATCGAGACGCGAATAGCGGCGGATAAAATCGGAGGAGACGGCCCGCGCACCCTTGACGGTGATCTCGCCGAGCGGCGCGGTCGGGCCGCTCCTGGCGCTCATCGTCACGGCCACGGTTCTGGTGGCATGATCGGCGATGACGTCGCGCTTGGTCAGTTGCGCCAGCGGGCGCCCTTGTGCCTTCAGGTCGCGCACGATGCGCTCGCTGGCCTTGATGAGGCGCAGCGAGCCGGCAGGTCCACCGGGCGTCAAATCATAGGTTTCCGGATCAAGGCCGGCCGCATCGTCTTCCAGGGATACGCGACCCAGTGTAAAAACGGGGCCAGGCTCCACGGTCACGGTGACCGGAACCGGTTGACTGTGGTCGAAGCTTGGGGTGGGCGGCAGGTTGTCGAGATCGGTGCCGGCAATGGAAATGCGCACCACGCCGCCATAACGGGCTTCCTCGTAAAGGACCGCCACCAGCCGTTCGCGATCCTCGCGCGCTTTGATGACCAGGCCGAGATCGCCGGAGACGGGCTTTTTGTCATCGTTGACAAGGGCCGTTGCCGTCTCCAGCCGGTCCTTCAGGTTACCTTCTGCCGAGGTGGTGTTGATGGTTGCCGCATAGGGGACGGGATCGATGACATCGGTTTTGTCATCGTCACTCTCGAACAAGGTCAGGCCGAATATCTTGAGTGCAAAAGCATCGGGGGCGAATCCCGGCCATGCTGCAAGCGTCGCTGCCAGGAAAGCTGCGACGCCGGCCTTTCGATACGCAGCTGCGCGTCGCGGCCCGGGCATGTCGTTACACGTACTCAGTTTGGCGTTCCCACCCTTGCGGGCTTTTCCGCCCGTTCCACATCCTGCTAATTTAACCGCAATTTCAATCAGGCGGTACTGATTTTATGTCACAACCGGATGAAAAAGCCCCGGGCGAGACCCGGGGCATCGTTTTGTCACTGCGTTCCGGTGTGCGCCTTAGCGCGGGCAGCGGTCCACATAACGATTGCCATAGCGGTCACGATAGTAGCACTGACCAGGCTGTTCGGAGACCGAACCGATCACGGCACCCGAGACGCCGCCGATGGCAGCACCGACGGCTGCGCCGCGCACATTGCCGGTTGCCAGGCCGCCGATGATGGCCCCCGTTCCAGCGCCGATGCCGGCACCCTTTTCCGTCTGCGTGCAGCCGGCCACCGACAGGCCGACCAAAATAAGCACCAAAGCCTTTTTCATTACTCTCTCCACATTGTCACTCGCGCTGGTCGTTCCGAAGCTTGTCGTCGTCCTCCCGGCCAGCGGGGTCAACCCGCAGAAGGTGAGAGTAGGATTCGGGATCAGGAAGTCCAGACGCACACTTTAGCTTTCTTTAACAAAGTGGCAATCTCATGCTCTCGCAAACCGCCTTGCGTAAAAAGTATCGGTTGATCAGCGGCTAAAAAAGGCAAATGATGCCGGTGCGTGTTTGAGGAGATACGCGGTGCTTGAGGAGGCGCAGGGAGGACATCATGACGAAAGTGACGTTGACGGTAAACGGCCGGGCGATGTCGGGGGAGTGCGACGATCGCACGCTGCTCGTGCATTTCATCCGCGAGAAACTGGGGCTGACGGGCACGCATGTCGGCTGTGATACGACACAGTGCGGCGCCTGCGTGGTGCATCTGGATGGCCGTTCGGTGAAAAGCTGTTCCATCCTTGCGGTCCAGGCCGCCGGCTCCACCGTCACCACCATCGAAGGCATTGCCGGCCAGGGCGAACTGCACCCGGTGCAGGCGGCCTTCAACACGCATCACGGATTGCAGTGCGGCTTTTGCACGCCCGGCATGGTGATGACGGCTGTCGACATGATTGCCCGCCATGGCGGTGATCTTGACGAACACACGGTTCGCCATGAGCTGGACGGCAATATCTGTCGGTGCACCGGCTATCACAACATCGTCAAGGCGGTGCTGGCGGCCAATGAAGAGATGCAGGGCGCCGCGCGCCAGGCAGCAGAATAATCCAGAGCGAATAGCAGGGAGCCCATGGTTCGGCTGCACAGCGGTCCGTTCGTGTCGTTCTGCTCCACTGACTATTCGCCACTCGCTATTCGCTCGTTTCGGGAGGAGATGAAATGGGAATGGAAGGCATTGGTGCGCGCGTCGCCCGCAAGGAAGACAAGCGGTTTTTGACCGGCAAGGGTCGTTACACCGACGACATGGTTGTGCCCGGCATGAAGTTCGCAGCCTTCGTGCGCAGCCCGCACGCGCATGCGAAAATCAACGGCATCGATTTTGAAGCGGCAAAGGGCATGCCCGGCGTCATCGACGTGCTGGAAGGCCGGCAATTGCAGGCGGACGGCATCGGCAATCTCATCTGCGGCTGGATGATTCATTCCAAGGATGGCACGCCGATGAAGATGGGCGCCTGGCGTCCGCTCGCCATCGATACCGTGCGTTATGTCGGTGATGCGGTGGCCATCGTTGTGGCCGACAGTGCCGCCGAAGCCCGCGATGCGGCAGAAGCCGTGGTTGTCGATTACGAAGAACTTCCGGCTGTCACCAGTGCGGTGGCCGCCCTTCAGCCCGGCGCGCCACAAATCCATCCGGAAGCGCCCGGCAACCTGATCTTCGACTGGCAGATCGGCGATGGCGCAGCAACCGATGCGGCGATTGCCGCTGCTGCCCACGTGACCGAGATCGAGATCCTCAACAATCGCCTCTCGCCGAACCCGATGGAGCCGCGCGCCACGCTTGGCATCTATGACGCGGCGGAAGACCATTTCACCTGCTACACCACCAGCCAGAATCCGCACGTGGCGCGTCTCGTGATGAGCGCTTTCTATAATGTCGCGCCGGAAAACAAGCTGAGGGTGATTGCACCTGACGTCGGCGGCGGTTTCGGTTCGAAAATCTACATCTACCCGGAAGAAATCGTCTGTCTCTGGGCGTCCAAGAAAACCGGCGTGCCGGTTAAATGGACGTCGGACCGCACGGAAGCCTTCCTCACCGACGCCCATGGCCGCGACCACGTGTCGAAGGTGAAGATGGCGTTCGATGCCGATCACCGCATCATCGGCCTGAAAGTGGATACGATCGCCAATCTCGGCGCCTATATGTCGCTCTTCTCGTCTGCTGTGCCGACCTATCTCTATGCGACGCTTCTATCGGGCCAGTATGCTATCCCGGCGATCCACGCCAATGTCCGCACGGTCTACACCACCACCGTTCCCGTCGATGCCTATCGCGGGGCCGGGCGGCCGGAAGCGACCTATCTTCTGGAGCGCACGATGGAAGTGGCGGCCCGTGAACTGGGTCTTTCGCCGGCAGAGCTTCGGCGGAAAAACTTCATCCGCAGCTTCCCCTACCAGACGCCCGTCATCATGACCTATGACGCGGGCGATTATGACGCCTCGCTCGATGCCGCCCTTGCGGCTTCTGACTGGGAAGGCTTTCCCGCACGGCGTGCCGAGGCGGCAGGGCGCGGCATGAAACGCGGGATCGGCATGAGCTGTTACATTGAAGCCTGCGGCATCGCGCCGTCTCAGGCCGTCGGCTCTCTCGGCGCCGGTGTCGGTCTGTGGGAATCGGCGGAAGTGCGGGTGAATGCCGTTGGCACCATCGAGGTGCTCACCGGCTCGCACAGCCACGGCCAGGGTCATGAAACCACCTTTGCCCAGCTGATTGCCGATCGCTTGGGCGTGCCGATTGCCAGCGTCAACATCGTCCATGGCGATACCGACAAGGTGCAGATGGGCATGGGCACCTATGGCTCGCGCTCCGGTGCCGTCGGCATGTCGGCCGTGGTGAAGGCGCTCGACAAGGTGGAGATGAAGGCAAAAAAGATCGCTGCCCATCTGATGGAGGCGGATGAAAGCGACATCGTCATTGAAAACGGCGATGTGAAGGTGGCTGGCACGGATAAGAGCCTGCCGTGGTTCCAGGTCGCGCTTGCCGCTTATACCGCCCATAACCTGCCCTCGGGCATGGAGCCAGGGCTGAAAGAAACCGCCTTCTACGATCCCTCCAACTTCACCTTCCCGGCCGGCTGTTACATTGCCGAGGTCGAGATCGATCCGGAAACCGGCAAGACGGAGATCGTACAATTCGTCGCGGCCGATGATTTCGGCAACATCATCAATCCGATGATTGTCGAGGGGCAGGTGCATGGCGGGTTGGCGCAGGGCATCGGGCAGGCACTTCTGGAAGAGGTGCGGTACGATGAACAGAACGGCCAGCTTCTGACGGCAAGTTACATGGATTACGCCATGCCGCGCGCCGATGATCTTCCGTCGTTCACGCTGTCGCACCAGAATACCCCGTGCCCGGGCAACCCGCTCGGCATCAAGGGTT
>JAIXTO010000058.1 GCA_027483885.1 Rhizobiaceae bacterium | reverse complement strand
TCGACCATGATCCACTGGCGCTGGGAGGCTGGCCCATAGCCATAGAGTGCGAGATTCATGCCGATCTCGCCAACTCCGCCCAACGGCAGAAAAACCAGTTCGTCCTGTTTGGCCATTCACATACTCATTTCGAATTCAAAGGAAAAAGACATCGCCGGCCGCAATGGGCATCATGGCGTTTCCAGTATCGAGTATCAGAAGTCCTCGATCATCGATACCGGCAAAACGCCCCTCGATGGAGCGATCCGGCAGATTGACGCGGATCGGTTCCCCGATACCACAGGCGACACTGCGCCAGCGCGCCGTGACATCGGCAACGGCCCGCCCCTCGTCCCAGAGGTTCAGAACCTCCGTCATCTCCCGGTAGAGATGGGAGAACAATTCCTCTGGCGAGATATCGCAGCCCTGCTCCTGAAGCGAGGTGACGCCGTAAGGGCCGTCCTCCGGGCGATGGCGCATGTTGATGCCGATGCCGGCGACCAGCGCACGGCGGCCATCGGCCAGCCCCTCGCCTTCCAGAAGTATGCCGCAGGATTTCTTCCGGCCGATCAGCACATCGTTCGGCCACTTGATCTCCAGCTTTTCAGCACTCTGCGGCAGCACCGAGCGCAGCGCGCCATGCACGGCAAGTGCCACGGCAAGCGGCAGGGAGGCCAGTTGCTCCGGCGGCGCCGGATCGATGAGGAGAAGCGATGCGTAGAGATTGCCGGTCTCGGACGTCCAGGCACGGCCGCGGCGGCCACGACCGGCCGTCTGGCGCCGTGCGGTGACCCAGAGATTGCCCGGGTCACCCTGCCTGGCGCGCGCCAGGCATTCGGTATTGGTGGAGGTTACCTCGTCCAGTGCCTCGTGGCGGAAAGTGTCGAGGGAGTAACGGCCCCCTCGCCTTGTCGTGCTCAAAAGAACGCCCTTGCGGCAGCCGTTGCTGCACTACCGACCGGGCCGCCGAAGAGGACATAACCGGTGACGAAGAGACCGGAGAGGCCGAACACCAGCCGCAACTCGCCAGCCGTGCGGCCGAACTCGCCCGTGGGCGCATCGAACCACATGACCTTGATGACGCGGATATAATAGTAGGCACCGACAACGGAGGCGAGCACGCCGATGATGGCCAGCATGTAGAGCTTGGCTTCGATGGCCGGCAGGATGACGAACCACTTTGCCCAGAAGCCCGCAAACGGCGGAATGCCGGCCAGCGAGAACATCAGGGCGGTCATGACCAGCGCCATGAAGGGGTTGGTGGACGACAGGCCCGCGAGATCATCGATGTTTTCGACAGCCCCACCATCCTTGCGGCGCATCGCCATGATGCAGGCAAACGTGCCAAGCGTCATGACCATGTAGATGAGCATATAGAGGGCAACGCCGGAAATGCCGGTTTCGGTGCCGGATGCGAGACCGACCAGCGCATACCCCATGTGACCGATGGAGGAATAGGCCATCAGGCGCTTGATATTGCGCTGACCGATAGCGGCAAACGAACCGAGCAGCATCGAGGCAATCGAGATGAACACGATAACCTGCTGCCAGTCATGGAAGATCGGCATGAAGGCTTCAGTCACGACGCGCACGAGAACCGCCATGGCGGCAACCTTCGGACCCGAAGCGAAGAAGGCGGTGACCGGAGTCGGCGCGCCTTCGTAAACGTCCGGCGTCCACATATGGAAGGGCACCGCCGAGATCTTGAAGGCAAGGCCGGCCAGCATGAAGACGAGGCCGAAGACAACGCCGAGCGAGCGGGTTTCAGCGGTCAGCACGGCAGCGATGTTATCGAGGCCGGTATTGCCGGTGAAGCCGTAGATCAGCGACATGCCATAGAGCAGCATGCCCGAAGACAGCGCGCCGAGGACGAAATACTTGAGGCCCGCTTCCGTGGAGCGCAGGCTGTCGCGGTTAATGGCGGCGACGACATAAAGCGCCAGCGACATCAGCTCGAGGCCGAGATAGACGGCAATCAGGTCGTTTGCCGAGATCAGCAGCATCATGCCAAGCGTGGCCAGAACGAGCAGGACCGGGAATTCGAAACGGTCGAGTTGTTCGGAGCGCGCATTGCCGACCGTCATCACCATGGCGGTGATGGAGCCGATCAGCGCAATCACCTTCATGAAGCGGCTGAAGGGATCGAGGATGAAGACGCCGCCAAAGGCTTCGCCTTCCACGGGCACGAGAACGAGCCAGAGGCCCGCGGCAATGAGGATTGCCACGGCAAGGCCGGTGACCGTCGGCGCCGACCGGTCACCCGAGAAGACGCCGATCATCAGAAGCGCCAGCGCGCCGACCGCAAGGATCAGTTCGGGCGTCGAGATCTGCAGGCTCGCAAGCAGGATTTCAGCAGTCATGTCCAGTCGTGTCCCGTCTCAGTGCACCAGGAGTGCAAGTTTCTCGGCAGCCTGCAGGGCAGCGGAGTAGTTATTGATCAGCATGTCGACCGAAGCGGCCGTGGCATCGAAGACCGGTGCCGGATAGACGCCGAAGAAGATGGTGAGCGCGGCCAGCGGATAAAGAATGATCTTTTCGCGGGTCGACAGATCGAGCAGGCCCTTCAGGCTTTCCTTTTCGAGCGCACCGAAGATGACCCGGCGATAGAGCCAGAGCGCATAGGAGGCCGACAGGATGACGCCGGTGGCGGCAAAGAGAGCCACCCAGGTGTTGACCCGGAAGACGCCGATGATCGTCAGGAATTCGCCCACGAAACCGGAGGTGCCGGGAAGGCCGACATTGGCCATGGTGAAGATCATGAAGGCGACGGCATATTTCGGCATGTTGTTGACGAGGCCGCCATAGGCCGCGATGTCGCGGGTGTGGAGACGGTCATAGATCACGCCGACGCAGAGGAAGAGTGCGCCCGACACGATGCCATGCGACAGCATCTGGAAGATGGCGCCCTGCAGACCCTGCTGGTTTGCCGCAAAGATACCCATCGTGACGTAACCCATATGGGCGACGGAGGAATAGGCGATCAGCTTCTTGATGTCTTCCTGCATCAGCGCCACCAGCGAGGTGTAGATGATGGCAAGAACCGAGAGGCCAAAGACGAAGGGCGCGAAATAGTCCGACGCCAGCGGGAACATGGCAAGCGAGAAACGGATGAACCCGTAACCGCCGAGCTTCAGCATGACACCGGCCAGGATCACCGAGCCTGCCGTTGGCGCCTGCACGTGCGCATCCGGAAGCCAGGTGTGGACGGGCCACATCGGCATTTTCACCGCAAACGAAGCGAAGAAGGCAAGCCATAGCCAGGTCTGCAAGCCGGCAGGGAAGCCGAACTTCAACAGTTCCGTCATGTCGGTCGTGCCGGCCTGCCAGTACATGGCCATGATGGCGACCATCATCAGCACGGACCCGAGCAGCGTGTAGAGGAAGAACTTGTAGGAGGCGTAGACGCGATCCTTGCCGCCCCAGACACCGATGATGATGAACATCGGCACGAGTGTGGCTTCAAAGAAGACGTAGAAAAGAACGATATCCAGCGACACGAAGACGCCGACCATGACCACTTCCAGAAGCAGGAAGGCGATCATGTATTCCTTGAGACGCTTCTCGATCGATTCCCAGCTTGCCAGCACGCAAAACGGCATGAGGAAGGTGGTGAGGATGACGAACAGCATGGAAATGCCGTCGACGCCGAGATGATAGGAAATGCCCGTGCCAAGCCACGAATGCTTTTCCACCATCTGGAAGCCGGGATTGGAATTATCAAACCCGATCCAAATGAACAGAGACACGACGAAGGTGAAGACGGTCGTCAGCAGCGAGACGTTCAGAATATTGCGGCGGCCGAACGGGCCGTCCTCCCGGGTGAGCAGGAGAAGCACCACACCGACGAGCGGCAGGAAGGTGACCGTGGAAAGAATAGGCCAGTCGGTCATCAGATTGAACTCCCGAGCATCATCCAGGTGACGAGGGCGGCGATGCCGATCAGCATCGCGAACGCATAATGATAGAGGTAACCGGTCTGCAGGCGAACCACACCGCGGGTGATATCCGCAACGCGTGCTGCAATGCCGTTTGGTCCGTAGGTATCGATGACGCCGACATCGGCCTTCTTCCAGAGGAACTTTCCGAGGGCCTTGGCCGAGCGCACGAAGAGGAAATCGTACAGCTCGTCGAAATACCACTTGTTCAAGAGGAACTGGTAGAGGACGCGGTGGTTTTCAGCCAGGCGCTTCGGCGTGGAAGGCGACTTGATATACATGTACCAGGCGGTGACGAAACCGGTCAGCATGGCAATGAACGGGCTCCACTTAACCCAGACAGGCACGTGGTGGAACTCTTCGAGGATCTCGTTATGCGCACCCGTAAACAGCGCACCCTTCCAGAACTCGGAATATTCCTCGCCGAAGAAATGGCCCTCGAAGACGACGCCGGCGAAAATCGCACCGATGACCAGGACGACCAGCGGCAGAAGCATGATCATCGGGCTCTCATGCACGTGATGCATGACATCCGAAGAGGCGCGCGGCTTGCCGAAGAAGGTGAGGAAGGCCAGACGCCAGGAATAGAAGCTGGTGAAGAGCGCAGCGATCACAAGCAGCGTGAAGGCAAAACCCGACAGCGCCGAATGCGAGGCGTAAGCCGATTCGATGATGACGTCCTTGGAGAAGAAGCCGGCAAAACCGAACATCGTGCCGGGAATGCCGACGCCGGTCAGCGCCAGGGTGCCGATGGTCATCGCCCAGAACGTGTAGGGGATGTGCTTCCGGAGGCCGCCCATGTAGCGCATGTCCTGCTCGCCATCGACCGCGTGGATGACGGAGCCGGCGCCCAAGAACAGAAGAGCCTTGAAGAAGGCGTGCGTGAAGAGGTGGAAGACGGCAGCGCCATAAGCACCGACGCCGAGCGCCACGAACATGTAGCCGAGCTGCGAACAGGTGGAATAGGCGATGACGCGCTTGATGTCGTTCTGCACGAGGCCGACGGTTGCCGCAAAGAAGGCGGTGATCGCCCCGATGAGGGTGACGACGAGGAGCGCGTTCGGCGACAGTTCGAAGATCGGCGACATGCGGGCGACGAGGAAGACGCCGGCGGTGACCATGGTTGCAGCGTGAATGAGAGCCGACACCGGGGTCGGGCCTTCCATGGCGTCCGGCAGCCAGGTGTGCAGCAGGAACTGCGCCGACTTGCCCATGGCGCCCATGAACAGCAGCAGGCAGACGCCGGTGATCGCATGGCCCTTGTCGAGCTGCATGCCGAAGAGGTTGATGACGGCCTGGCCGGCATCGGCAGCACCTTCAGCCGGCAGATAGGTCGCGGCAGAGGCAAAGATCGTTTCGAAGCTGACCGAGCCGAACAGGACGAAGACGCCGAAAATGCCGAGCGCGAAACCGAAGTCGCCGACGCGGTTGACGATGAACGCCT